>JBGQAU010000028.1:0-36204 GCA_041494445.1 Acidobacteriota bacterium
CGCACCGTGGGGGGAAGCCCCCCGAAAAGCCGATCCCGAACGAACCGGAAGACCCGGTCTCGCGTCTCGCCCGCCGGCGTTCGTCCCATGGCTTTACCCTCCGATCCCGCGATGTCCGGAATATACCGTACAAATGTATGGTATGCAAGTAAAAAAACCGCGTCCCCCTTACCAGATTCGCAGCACAGAAAGGACACTCGAGTAGTCGTCGGTCCAGAGGAACCGGCGATCGGGCGGGCCGCTCGACTCGACGGGGACCGGCCACCAATCGGAGGACAGGGTAAGAGCGCCCAGGGCGCCCCGGTCTCTCGCCAGGACGAGCCACGCGGACCGGTTCTTCCCCTCCAACACCTGCTCCTCCGACGCCACGTCGTCCGACGTCGCGAGCCCCTTCAGCTTCAGCGCTGCCGCGATCGCGTGGAACACCGGCTCGAGGTCGAGGTGCTGGTTCGTGAGGTTCGCCAGCAGGAGGCCGTCCGGCCGGAGCTTGCGGAAGTAGAGTTCCACGGCCTCGCGCGTCATGAGGTGGACCGGCGGCGCGTCGGAGCTGAACGCGTCGAGAACGATCAGGCCGTACTGCCCGTCGGGGGCCTGTTCGAGCCCCAATCGGCCGTCGCCGATCTTCACCTCCACATGGGCGCGGGAATCCCTTAGATAGGTGAAGTACCCCTCGTCTCCTGCGATGCGAGCGATCTCGGGATCGATCTCGTAGAAGGTGATCTGCCCGCCCCTCGGGGCGTACGCGGCCAGTGAGCCGGCGCCGAGGCCGACCACCGCGATCCGATCGAAGCGATCGGTCCCCTCGAACGCCGAGAAGACCCGCCCGACCGGCCCGGTGGGGTGGTAGTAGCTCGTCGGCTTCCCGCGGAGTCTCGTCTCGAGGGCCTGCGCGCCGTGGCGCGTCGTGCCGTCGTAGAGAACATGGAACGAGACGTCGAAAGACGTCGGCCGCCCCTCGGTGTCGACCCCACGAAAGACCGGGCCGCCGACCCGCACCACTCTGTGGACGCCGAAGAAGTCCCGCTTGGCGTAGACCACCTCGCCCGACGTCCGCGTCTGGGCCCACGCCGCGACGAGCAGCACGCCGATCCCGAGCGCGAAGCGGAGGGGGTGGCGCATGAGGACGAGGGCGAGGAGGCACGGGATTCCGACTTGAACGAGGAGGACGACGCCGGTGCTGTCGATCCTCGCGTGGGAACCGGCGAGTGCCGTCCCCTTGACCACCAGTACCAGGGCGGCGGGAAGAGCGAGGTCGAGGACGCGGGGACGTCTCACGGCGCCGGGACGAAGCAGACAAGCCGCAAGCAGGACGATCGGGTACTCCGCGATCGAGCGGAACAGGAGCGGCGCCGCGACCGCGTTGAAGGCCCCGCCGAGCGCTCCGCCGAGCGCGATCCACAGGTAGTACTCGGTCAGCCTCCCCGGTGCCGGGCGGAGGGCGGCGAGCCTCCCGTGGCAGACCATCCCGATGAAGAACAGGGTCAGCGGATGGAGGACGAAGAGGACCCACGGGTACGGGCGGACGAAGACCCAGAAGCTGGCCACGACCCCCACGGCCGCGATGGCGAGCCCGGCCGACGACCACGCGGGCGGAAGCCACGAGCGGCGGGAGAACGCGAGGATGAACGTCGTCAGGTACACGGCGAGCGGCAGGACCCAAAGGAGCGGGAAGACCGCGAGGTCGGTGCTCAGGTACTGGGTCACGGCCAGCAACGCGCTCGACGGAACGAGCGCGAGAAGCACCCAGAGAAGGCGGGATGTCCATGGCACCGCGTCCCCCGGCGGAGACGCCTCCTCCGACGACTTCCCCGCGCGCGCCCGCATCCAAACGAACGCGGCGCAGGTCGTCATGAGCCCCGCGAACGCGATGTATCCCGCCGACCAGAGCGTCCTCTGCGAGAGGCACGCGATCTTCGAAGGGAACCACGACGCGCAAGACGAGCTCAGGCCGAGGGCCGGCTCGACGACGAGCGGGTAGCCGAGGAGCGCCGCGAGACTTCCCAGGTTGCTGACGGCGTAGAGGGGATACGGATCCCGCCCGTGCGGGTGTCCCGAGATGTGGATCCACCGCTGGACGAGCGGGCTCGTCGTCGCCAGCGCGAAGAACGGGAATCCGATGGACGCGGCGAGCGTCCCCAGGAGCCAAAGGACCGGCGACGCGTGCGGGGTGGGCCCTGAGACGGCGGAGAGGTGAATCGGGAGGAAGAGAAGTCCCGTGGCCAGCACCCCCACGTGGACGGCGCTCTGGACCCTCGGCCTCCACAGGGACGCGAGCAGATGCGCGTAGGCGTAGCCCGCGAGGAGGACGGCCTGGAAGAACAGCATGCAGGTGTTCCAGACCGCGGGGGAGCCGCCGAGCAGCGGGAGCGCCATTCTTCCCACGATCGGCTGCACGAGGAACAGGAGCGCCGCCCCGAGAAGCGTGGCGAGGGTGAACAAGGCTCGCATGGAGAAGGGCCGAGACTAGCCTCGGTCCGCGGGCCGGTCAAGCCGCCGGCTGCCCGTCAGGGCTCTCCACGGCGTGGATCGCCGCCCGAACGCTCCTGACGCGCGCGTGGTGGCCCTGGGAGGAGTTTCGTGGCGATCTCGGAGGCCCCGGGCACCGGGAGGAGAATCGGCATTGGGGCAGTGGCGGTGCGGGGAATCCGGGGAGAGTCTGGCGGTTCGCCCCCGGGGGGCCTCTTCCCGGGGCGGATCACGAGAGTCAGAAGAGCTCGAAGGGAGGATCCGCCGCCTGGCGCCGCTCCGATCGAAGGGCCGCGGCGGGCGCCGGAGGAAGCCCCGAGAGGAACCGGAGATAGTCGCCGAGATCGAGCCGCGAGAGCGTTGCCGCCCGTCGCAACGCGGCAACGTCTTCCGCCGTGGTGGGCAGGTCCCGGTCGAGGTCGAGAGCCCTAGAGCGATCGCCGGATCTCATCGTACTTTTCTCGCAAGCCGGCCTTTTCGAAATAGCCTCGGACTTCTTCCTCGTCGATGCCGGGGAGTTTCAGGAGAAACCCGATGTCGGCCATCTCCCGGAGGGCGCGTCCGGGGTCGTTCTTCATCGCGTGGACCTTCATGAGGAAGCCCGCGATCGCGTCGACCACCTTCGCGAAGTCCAATCGTCTGCGCCTCCACGAGGGAGGATAATCCCCTCCGCGCCACGACGGCAACGCACTCCTCGCAGAGTGGATCAGCGTGAGCCCTAGGCCGATGGCGATCGGCGAGGGCCAGGGACGGCCGTGTGGACTTCGTGATCCCATGAGCCGTGTCGCGGTCAGGATGCCGCGCGCCTCCCGCTCCTGCCCAGGAGGGCCAGCGCGGTCAGCACCGCCACCATCCCCGCAAGGGAGGCGGCGGTGGGCACGCTGCCGAACAGCAGGAAGCCGAACGCGAGCCCGAAGATCGGCCCCGTCAGCGTGACGGCGGTCGCCTTCGCCGCGCCCGCCCGGGCCAGGCCGTGGGTCAGCGCGATCTGTCCCACGAGAGCCGCCGCGGTCACGAGCAGGTGCCCTGCGACCTCGCGACCGTTCCGGGGAACCGCCGCGCGGCCGAGGGAGAGCGTCGCGGCCAGCGAGAACGGGATCGTCGCCAGGGGGAACCAGAGCAGGATCGTCATCGGGTGCTCGGTCCTCGAGAGCTTCCTCACCGCGATGTACGCGAGCCCCGACAGCATCGATCCGAGCACGCCGACCAGCGCCTCGGCCCGCACTTCGCCGGCCGGGCGCACGACCAGCGCCACGCCGAGGAGCGCCGCCGCGATCAGCAGCCACTGGCTCCCGCCCGTGCGCTCGCCGAGGAACAGCGGGGCGACCGCCGCGACGAACACGGGATGGCTGTACTGGAGGAGGACCGCGTCGCCGAGCGGCAGGTGCTGGACCGAGTAGAAGTAGCAGGAGAGCGCGGCGTAGCCGAGAAGGCCGCGAAGGAGGAGCACCCCGGGCCGCTTCCCGAGGATCGGGACCCCCTGCCAGCGCGCCGCCGAGACGAAGATCACGGTCATCATCACGCCGCGCGAAAGGACCACGGCCTGGATCGGGGTCTCGGGGAGCAGCTTCTTCGCGAACGCCGCCATCGCCGCGAAGCAGGCCGCCGAGACGACCATGAGCAGGAGGCCGAAGCGCTCGCCCCCCTCCCTCGCCTGCTGGCGCGCGGCGAACCAGACGTCTGCGAGACCGGTGAGAAGAAGCGAGCGGGAGGCGCCGAGCAGTTTCATGGGGGCCAAGGATAACCGCGGGGAGGCCCGGAAGGGTCCGAGATCCGAGGTGGCGCACGGTCCCCGCGGAATCAATCGATGGGGAGATCTCGCCGCGCCAGGAGGTCGCCTCGGGTGCCCACGATCACCTCGGTGACCGGGAGGTCGCGGCCGCTCCGCCGCCTCGCCTCGAGGACCGCCATGACGAGGCCGCCGCAGCACGGGACCTCCATGCGGGCGACGGTGATGTCCCGGATGCCGCTCCCCGAGATCATCGCCGCGAGCCTCTCGACGTAGCCCTTCACGTCGTCGAACTTCGGGCAGCCGATCACCACGGCCCGCCCCTTCAAGAGCTGCTCGTGGAAGCCCGGGAACGCCACCGGGACGCAGTCCGCGGCGAGCAGGAGGCTGGCGTTCCGCAGGACGGGGGCCGCCGGCGGGAGGAGACCGAGCTGGACCGGCCAGTGGGTCAGCTCCGAGCGTCGGGCGGGCGCGCCGCCGTCCGACGCGGGCTCCGCGCCGGGGCCGGGACCGAAGCTCGAGAACCGGGCAGACGGGCACGCCGGAACGGGGGTTGCGGGCCGGGCCGGGCCGACCGCCAGGAACGTGGCCCGCGACGCCGGAGCCGACGCCTCCGCGACCCTCGATGCCGCGAGATGCGCCGCCACGGCGGCCTCGTCGAACGCCCGGGCGTCGCGCTTCTCCACGGTGATCGCCCCTTGCGGGCAGTGCCCGAGACAGGCCCCCAGGCCGTCGCACAGGAGATCGGCTACGAGGAGCGCCTTGCCGCCGACGATCCGGATCGCCCCCTCGTGGCATGCGGGAACGCACTCGCCGCACCCGTCGCACTTCGACTCGTCGATGATCACGACATCGCGCAGCATGGATTCGCTCCCCGTCGCGAGTGAGACGGAGAAGATACCTTCCTTTCCCCGGCCGCGGCTTGACCGGGGTCATAGCGATGGAGGGAAGCCCCTATCTCAGGTGGGTTCTATTGGCTCTCTGGGAGAGACCTGCGACCGCGTCGGGGACGTCCCCGAGGAGGGCGCGCGCGATGCGCTGCCCGGGTCGTCGGCTCAGCCCTTCCCCGAAATGCCGATAAGCAGGCTGGCACTCGGCGCAATACGCGGTGTCGGGAGGGAGGTTCCGGCTGGCGCAGAAGGGGCACCACGCTTCCAGCGGGCCGTCGATCACGGGCAGGTTGTTCGGATCGCGCATCACGATCCCCCACCTTCCGAGTCGCAAAAAGCGTACCGCTCAAAAACCTACAGGCGGCGCCGCCGGAACGGTGTCGCAACATGTACGAACTACAAGCTCGTGTAAAGAGGACATGGCACGACCGCGAGCCACAGAAATGTGGCGCCGATTTCAGTACTGTAAGGAAAGGCCGGGTGGGTTTGAGGCCCCGGAGCGATCCGGCCGGAAGTCTCTACCCCGCCGACCGCAGGGCGTCCACGGGCAGCATACGCGACGCTTTGAGCGCGGGATAGGTGCCGTAGAGGATCCCGAGCACGACGGCGATCCCCAGGGCGATGGCCAGGCCGGCGAGTTGGATCGGGAGGCCAGCCGGGAAGAACCCGGCGGCGGCCTTCGTGATGGCGACGCCAGCGGTCACACCGAGGAGGCCGCCGACGAGCGAGAGGATCACCGCCTCCAGGAGGAACTGCGCGAAGACCTCGGTGTCGGTCGCCCCGATCGCCTTCCTCAGGCCGATCTCGTAGAGCCGCTCGGAGATCGAGATCAGCATCACCGACATGAGTCCGATCCCGCCCACGAGCAGAGAGATGCCGGCGATCGTCCCTGTCACGATCTTCCAGTTCCGGATCAGGTCGGTGACCCGCACCCGGGCCTGGACGATCTCCTGGGCGATGTTCTGGACGCGGAAGTCCTGCACCCCGTGGTGGGCGATCTTCAGCGAGGCGACCACCTCCGACACGAGGGCCCCGAGCTTCTCCGGCCTGTCGGTCTTCACCGCGATGAAGCTCACCGGCGCGTCCTCGCCGGTGTAGAACTTCCGGAGCGTGCCGAGGGGAACGTACATCCCCTCCATCTCCTCGATGAACTCGTCGTCGTTGACGAAGTTGTTCCCGAGCTTCTTCCCGACGCCGATCACCCGGAACGGCCGCCCGGCCACGGACACGGTCTTCCCGAGCGGGTCCTCCGAGCCGAAAAGGCGGTTCTTCATCCGGTGCCCGATCACAGAGACCCGGCCGAACGACCGCTCGTCGGATTCCGCGATGAACCGGCCCGCGGCGAGCGAGCGGCTCCGGACCACCGCGTAATCCGCGGTCACGCCCATGATCCGCGCCTTCCGCTCCGTGGACCCGCGTCGGACGATCTGCTCGTCGAAGACGCTCGGCGCCGCGGACGAGACCCACTGCTTCCGCCCGAGGAGGACCCCGACGTCTTCCGGCATGAGCCCCTCGGAGCGCGTGAAAAGCGAAGCCTCCTTGAGGTCGCGCGCCTCGCGGTTCACGACGTACACCACCCCGTCGTACCCGAGGTCCGCGAAGCCCTGCCAGACTGCGACGATGATCCCGTCGAGGAATGACGTCATGACGACGATCGACATCGTCCCGAGGATGATTCCCAGGAGCGTCAGCGTCGAGCGCAGCTTGTGGGCCCGGATCTCGGCCAGCGCGGTGCGGAGGACTTCCCCGAGGTTCATTCGTACCTCAGCGCGTCCACGGGGTTGAGGCGAGCGGCCTTGATCGCCGGGTAGAGGCCGAAGAAGAGGCCGGTGAGCACCGATGCGCTCACCCCGATCACGGCCATCTGGACGGTGATCACCGCCGGCTGGCCGAGGAGCGCCGTAATCGCCTGCGCGAAGCCGACGCCCAGGACCAGCCCGGCGGCTCCGCCGATCGAGGTCACGAGGATCGCCTCCACCAGGAACTGCACCGCGATGTCGGTCCCCTTGGCGCCGATCGCCTTCCGGACGCCGACCTCCCGGATCCGCTCCTGGAACGAGGCCAGCATGATGTTCATGATCACGATGCCGCCCACGATCAGGGAGACGATCCCGGTGACGAGGAAGATCACGTCGAACATCCTCGACTGCTCCTGCTGCTGTCTCAGGCGCTCGCTCCGGTTGTAGACCTCGAAGTCCTCGACCCCGCCGTGGCGGCGGAAGAGCGTCGCCTTGATCGCCTCGGTGGCCTTGGTGTTGTTGGCGACCTTGTCCACCACGACGTTGACGTAGTTCACCCGCTTGCGGTCGTCCCCCGTGAAGCGGGAGTAGACGGTGGTGAGCGGGACGAAGGTCATGCGGTTCATCCACTCCAGGGCGTTGTGCGACTCCCCCTCCCCGAAATAGAACTCCTTCCGCCGCATGACGCCGACCACGGTGAACCCGACGTCGTCGAGGTAGAGCGTCTTGCCGAGCGGGTCCTCGTTGCCGAAATAGGTGCGGGCGGCGGTGTCGCCGAGGACCACCACCCGCGACCCGGCTGCCAGGTCGTCCTCGGTCAGGAACCGCCCCCGCGCCGGGTAGAACTTGTAGACCGCGGGGTAGTCCGGCGTGGCGCCGGAAATCTCGGTCCGCCGCAGGAAGCTCCCGTAGCGCACCCTCAGGTCCTGCTGCACGATCGGATCCACGAGCTTCGCCCAGGAAACCTCGCGCTTGATCGCCTGGACGTCGTCCCACGTCAGGCCCGCGCTCGCGAGCTGGCGCGCGGTGACGAGGGTCTCCTTCGAGGGCCGGTTCGAGACGAACAGCTTGGTCAGGCCGCCGAACTCCGAGAAGAACCGGGTCGCCTGGCGCCGCCCGGAGTCCGCGAGTCCCTGAACCGCCACCAGCGAGGCCACGCCGAGGATCACCCCGAGCGTCTGGAGGAACGTCCTGAGCTTGTGCGTGCGGACGTCCACCAGCCCGTCCACGATGGACTCGTGGATCGTCACGGCGCCGCCTCTGCCTCGCCCGCGTCGCCGTTCTCGATCAGGCCGTCCACCATCCGGACGATCCGGTGAGCGTGCGCGGCGATCGCGGAGTCGTGGGTCACGAGGAGCACCGTGTGCCCCTCGTGCTGGAGCCCGTCGAAAATCGCCAGGATCTCCTGGCCCGTCTTCGAGTCGAGGTTGCCGGTCGGCTCGTCGGCCAGCACGATCGGCGGGCTGTTGACGAGAGCGCGGGCGATCGCGACGCGCTGCTTCTGACCCCCGGAAAGCTGGGTGGGGAGGGCCTTCGCGCGCTCGGCGAGCCCCACGCGATCGAGCGCCGCCATCGCGTGCTCGCGCCGCTCCCGCCGCCCCTGTCCGGCGTACAGCATCGGCAGCTCCACGTTGCGGAGGATCGTGGCCCGGGGCAGCAGGTTGAACGACTGGAACACGAACCCGACCTTCCGGTTCCGGATCCGCGCGAGGGCGCGCGAGGACATGCCCGAGACCGGGGTCCCGTCGAGGAAGTACTCCCCCTGCGTCGGCACGTCGAGGCATCCCAGGATGTGCATGAGCGTGGACTTGCCGGAGCCCGAGGGGACCATCAGCGCGATGTACTCGCCGGGCTTGACGTCGAGGTCGATGCCGCGCAGGGCGTGCACGGCGGTCTCACCCGCGTCGTACACCTTGTGGACCGCGTCGAGGTGGATCATGGAGCCGTTCGCCAGCCCCGGGGACAGAAGGGGGGCCACGGCTAGTTCTCCTCGTCGACCTGTCGCGGCTTCGTCGGGTCCTCGAGCGCGACGTCCACCCCGGCCTCGATCCCCTTCAGGACCTGCGCCCGCTCCAGGCTCGCCAGGCCCACCTTGACCTCGCGCTCCTCGAAGAAGCGCTGCCAGACGTCGGAGGCGTCGTACTTGCCCGACTTGGTCTTGCGCGGGCTCTTCTCGCCGGGCTTCGGCTCGTCGAACGCCTTCTTGAGGACGTAGATTATCTCGCGGTCGTTCTTCTTGAACACCGCCTCGGACGGGACCGAGAGCGCCTTCGCGACCTTGTCGCCCCGGACCTCGATGTTCGCGGTCATCCCGGCGCGGAAATCGGGGATCTGCTCCCTCAGGGTCACCTCGACGTCGAACACCTTCACCTTGTCCTTGAGGCGCGCCGCCGGCGAGATGTGGGTCACCGTCCCGTCGAAGCGCCGGTACGGGAAGGCATCCACGGTGATGACGACCGGCATGTTCAAGCGGACGCGCCCGACGTCCACCTCGTTGATGGACGCCTTGATCAGCATCGACTGAAGGTCCGCGACGGTGTAGATCACCGTCCCTTCGTTGAAGGAAGACATCCCGGAGGTGACCGTCTGGCCCACCTCGACGTTCTTCTTGATGACGAACCCTTCCATCGGGGAGACGATGTTCACGCGCTGCGTGGTCGAGATCTGGCCGTCGAGGGGGATGCCGCTCTCCTGGACGATGCGCATCCGGGTCTTCGCCGCGTCCAGGTCCTCGACCGAGGTATCGAACTTCACCCGGAAGTTCTTCATCTCGGTGTCGGAAAGGTACCCTTCCTTGTAGAGACGATCGTTGGTCTCGAGATCCCGCTTCGCGTCGTTCGCGTGGATCTCCGCGAGCTTCATTCCGGAGCGGACGGCGGCGAGGGTCTGCGCCTGGTTCACGTCCGGCTCGACCCGGGCGAGGACCTGGCCCGCGCGGACCTTGTCGCCCTCGCGGGCCAGGAGGTCGATGACCTTCCCGGAAAGGCTGGACTTCACGTCCACCTTGACCACGGGCTCGATGGTGCCGACCTCGTTGACGGTGACCTGGATGTCCCGGACATCCGACTTGCCGAGCCTCAGATCGAGGTCGTCCGCCTTGATCTTGCCGTTGCCGCCCGAGCCGCCGCCGCGCAGCGTGCCGACCCCGACCCCCGCCGCGCCGACCACGACCAGGAGCACCAGAATCCAGGGCCAGCGCCTCCGGCGCCGCAGGGGGATGGTGGGAACCATGAGTCGGCCCTCCTTCGAGGCGAGCGATGCCGACGCGGGGTCGGGAATCACGGACTCTCCCCACTCGGCTTCGTCGATGGGTTATACGCGCCGTCGCCGGCGGGAGTTCCCGGGAGCACCGGCCGGGTGCGGCGCCCGGCGGCTCAGCTCGCCCGGTAAGCCGCCGCGAAGGTCGCCGAGAACTGCTCCAGCGTGGTCGGCGTGGTGGTGCGCGCGGAGCGCGCCTCGAGCGCCTTCGCCCGCCCCTCGTTGAACGCGCGGGCCATCTCAACGTAGAGGTCGGCCATGCTCGCCGACAGCCCCATCCCGACGAGAGCCTGCTTCGTGGCATCGTACGGGAATTGCACGTACTTCAGGTCGGGTTTTCCCACCGCGCGGCCCAGGATCGCGGTCGCCTCGGTCATGGCGTAGTCGCGCGGCCCCTGAAGCTCGCGGGAGGCTTTCCCTTCGAAGGACGGAAGGGCGAGCAGCTCCTCCGCCGCGGCCGCGATGTCGCGGGTCGCGATCATCGCCATCGGGAGATCTCCCCGGAGCGCGCTCCCGTTCATCCCCTGGCTCTTGATCACGCCGATGCTCGAGAGCGTGTTCTCCATGAAGAAGCCCGCCCGAAGGTGCACGACGGAGCAGCCCTCGAGGCCGTTCAGCTTCTGCTCCAGGTCGTGGAGACCGGCGATGGGCCCGGTCCCGGCGGGCAGGCCGGCGCCGATGCTGCTCAGCGAGACGACGTGCCCGACCCGCGAGGCGGCGAGCGCCGAGCCGAGCGCATCCACGACCCGGCGCTGGAACGCCCGCACGTCGGGCGCCGTCATGTTGGGCGGGATCATCGCGAACACCGCGCCGGCTCCCTCGAAGGCCCGGCCCAGGAAGGCGGAGTCCTCCACCGAGCCGGCCGCGACCTCCGCGCCCAGGTCGGCGAGCGGCTTCAGCCTGGCGGCGTCCCGGCCCACGGCCCGCACTCTCTCCTTCCGAGCGAGAAGCCTCCGCGCGATCTCCCCTCCCACGTGCCCCGTCGCTCCCGTCACGACTACCAGGTGATGCATGCGAACCTCCTTATCCCGCGACACCGGGGCGCGGCCGGCCTCCGGCACCCGGCCGGAGGAGCCGCCTCCGGTTCCGATATCGATTGATGGAAACGAACCGTACCGGTCGAGGATACCCCACCCTTGCGTCCGCGCCACCGTACAATCCCACGCATGCACCCGATCGTCGAGCGGTGGTTTGCGGAGCGTGTCGGCGAGCCCACCGACGTCCAACGGCTGGCCTGGCCGCGGATCGCCGCGGGCGAGCACGTGCTCGCGATCGCGCCGACCGGCAGCGGCAAGACTCTGGCGGCGTTCCTGTGGGCGCTCGACCGCCTCATGACGGGCGATTGGGACGCCGGCGCCGTCCGCGTCCTCTACGTCTCCCCCCTGCGCGCCCTCGGCAACGACATCCGCCGGAACCTCCTCGGTCCCCTCGAGGAGCTGCGCGCCCGCTTCGCCGGGGCCGGCCAGGCCCCCCCGGAGATCCGCGTCGCGACGCGCACCGGGGATACCCCCGCGGACGAGCGCGGCCGGATGCTCCGCCGCCCGCCCGAGATCCTGGTCACCACCCCCGAGACGCTGAACGTCCTCCTCACGTCGCGCCGCGGGCGCGGCTTCCTCTCCGGCGTCCTCGCCGTGATCCTCGACGAGGTCCACGCGGTGGCCGGGACCAAGCGCGGCGCGCTCCTAGCCGTCAACGTCGAGCGACTCGCGCGGATCGCCGGGGAGTTCCAGAGAATCGCCCTCTCCGCGACGGTCCGCCCCATCGAGCGGGTCGCCGCGTGGGTCGGAGGCGCGCGAACGGCCCCTGGCGCGGCTTCCGTGGCCCGCCCGGTCGCGATCGTGCGCTCCGCGGAGCCGAAGCGTTACGAGATCTCGGTCGGGTTCCCGGGTGCCGCGGAAGGCGCACCCCAGCCGACCGCCGCGGAGGGACCTCCGCCGTTCCCGGAGACCGCCCGGGAGTCCCTCCCTTTCTGGCGGACGGTGGCGGACGAGTTGCGCGAGCCGCTCCGCCGCAATCGCTCGACCCTCGTCTTCGCCAACAGCAAGCGGATGGTCGAGAAGCTCACGCGCCTGCTCAACGGCGAGTCCGGCGAGCAGATCGTGTACTCCCACCACGGCGCCCTCTCGCGCGAGGTCCGACGCGTGGTCGAGGAGCGGCTGAAGCGCGGCGAGCTGAAGGGAATCGTCGCGACGAACTCCCTCGAGCTGGGGATCGACATCGGCAGCCTCGACGAGGTCGTCCTGGCGCAGACGCCCCCGTCCCTGGCCTCGGCCGCGCAGCGGATCGGACGCGCGGGACATTCGGTCGGCGGGACGAGCCGGGGGCGCTTCCTGGCATTCCACCCGCGCGACCTCCTTCAGTCGGCCGCCGCGGCGCGGGCCGTCCTCGATGGGGACATCGAGCCGATCCGTCCCGTCGAGGGGCCGCTCGACGTCCTCTCCCAGGCGATCCTCTCCATGGTCGCGACGGAGCCGTGGGCGATCGGCGATCTCTGGGAGGCGGTGCGCGGCGCGGACCCGTTCCGGGGCCTCGCGCGGCGCCCCTTCGACCTGGTGATCGAAACGCTCGCCGGCCGCTACGCGTCGTCGCGCGTGCGTCCTCTGCGCCCTCTCGTCCTGATCGACCGCGAGGACGGGACCGTGCGCGGCCTTCCGGGGGCCGAGCGGCTCGTGTACATGGCGGGCGGCACGATCCCGGACCGGGGTTACTTCCATCTGCGACGCGAGGGCACCGACGCCCTGCTCGGCGAGCTCGACGAGGAGTTCGTGTGGGAGCGGAAGGTGGGCGACACCTTCACGCTCGGCGTGCAGGGGTGGCGGATCGAGCGGATCACCCACAACGACGTCGTGGCGTCGCCCGCCCGGGCGGGCGCCGCGATGTCCCCTTTCTGGCGGGCCGACGAGCGCGACCGCGGCTTCGAGCTGTCGGAGCGGGTCGCGGCGCTCCTCGAGGAAGCCGACGCCGCTCTCGACGATCCGGCCTTCGCTGCCCGCCTCGAGTCGGACTACCGTCTCGATCCCGGCGCGGCGCGCGTGCTGACCGCGTTCCTGCGGGCGCAGCGGGACGCCATGGGGGGCGTCCTCCCCCACCGGCACCGCGTGGTGATCGAACGCGTCGCCGGCGCCGGCGGCCCCTCGGACGGCGAGCAGGTGATCCTCCACACGTTCTGGGGAGGCCGCGTCCACCGGCCGCTGGCGCTTGCGCTCGCCGCGGCGTGGGAGGCGCGGCACGGCGGCGTTCCGATCGAGACCGCGCACGACGACGACTGCCTCGCGGTGATCGCCCCGGCGGGGCTCGATCCCGGAGAGCTTCTCCCTCTCGTGGCCGGCGGCTCCGTCGAGCGCCTCGTCCGCGAGCGCCTCGAGCGCACCGGCTTCTTCGGCGCGCGCTTCCGCGAGGCGGCCGGGATCGCGCTCCTCCTCCCGAGGGAGGGGTTTCGGCGGCGCACGCCGCTCTGGCTCTCGCGGCAGCGAGCCAAGGAGCTGTTCGACGCCACGAGCCGCTTCGACGACTTCCCGGTCCGGCTCGAGGCGTGGCGCGCTTGCCTCGCCGACGCGTTCGACCTCGACGCGCTCCGGCGGCTCCTCGACGAGGTCCGAGACGGGCGGATCGAGGTGCGGGTCGTGAACACCGCGCACCCGTCTCCCTTCGCCGCGGGGGTCGCGTGGAAGCGCACGAACGACCTGATGTACGAGGACGACGTGGAGGCGGCCGTCGGCGTCGCGCCCCGCGAGTCGCTGCTCCGCGAGGTGGTCTTCGCGGCGCACCTGAGGCCGAGGATCCCCGTTTCGGCGGCGAAGGAGATCACGCGGAAGCTCCAGCGCACGTTCCCGGGGTACGCGCCGCGGACTCCCGACGAGATCTTGAGCTGGCTCGAGGAGCGGGTCGCGATCCCGCGCGGAGAGTGGGAGGAGCTCCTCGCCGCGATCGAGCGCGACCACGGGATCACGCCGGCGGATCTCGGCGGCGCGCTCGGCGCCAAGGTCGCCGCGGCCCGCCTCGGGGGGGACCGGGGCCCCGAGGTGCTGGTCGCGGCGCAGGCGCTACCGCGCGTGCGCCGCGCGCTTGCCGGTGAGGCCAACGCGGACGCCGCCGACGCCGATCCTCGCGCCGAGCTTCTCGGCGAGATGCTGCGCTTCTACGGTCCGGTGGACCCGTCGGTCCCCGCCGGCGCCCTCGGCCTCACGTCCGAGCAGGCGCGCGAGGCGATCGAGTCCCTCGCCGAGGCGCAGCGCGTCGTCGTGGACCGGCTCACCGAGGGCACATCGTCCGTCGAGATCTGCGACAGCGCCAACCTCGAGGCCCTTCTACGCGCGATGAGGGCCGAGGCCCGCAAGCCGTTCGAGGCGGTGCCCGCCGATCGGCTCCCGCTCTTCCTCGCCGACCGGCAGGGTCTCGGCGGCACCGGATCGGGAGCGGAGGCCCTCAAGGCCGTGCTCGAGCCGCTGCTCGGCTGGCCCGCGCCCGCGGGCGCTTGGGAGACGGAGATCCTCCCCGCGCGCCTGCCCGGCTACCGGCCCGAGTGGCTCGACGCGCTCCTCGCAGGGAGCGGGCTCGAGTGGGCGGGCTGCGGCGAGCGGAGGATCGCGTTCACGCTCCCGGACGATCGCGACCTGTGCGCGGAACGCGCCGGGACGGAGAGCGCGGAGGCCGACGCGATCCTCCCGCGGGGCGCCGGGCGGCTCACGTTCGAGGACCTGCTGGACCGCTCGGGGCTGCCGTCCGCGGAGCTGGCGCGGAGGCTGTGGAGCCTCGCGTGGCGCGGCGAGATCTCGAACGACGGCTTCGCCGCGGTCCGGCGGGCGCTCCTCACCGGCTTCGAGCCGGCCGAGCCCGAGGGCGAGCGCCCGCAGGCACCGCGACGCGGCCGCCTTCGGTTCGACCGCTGGCGCTCGACGCGTCCCTTCGGCGGGGTCTGGTACCGCCTGCCGCCTCCCGAGCAGCCCGCCGACGCGCTCGAGCGCGAGGAGGCGGGCAAGGACCGCGCGCGGCTCGTGCTCGGCCGCTATGGGGTCGTGTTCCGCGAGATCCTGGAGCGGGAGCTGCCAGCGCTCCGCTGGGGCGGGTTGTTCCGGGCGCTGCGCCTGATGGAGCTGTCGGGCGAGGTCGCCGCCGGGGAGTTCTTCGCCGGCGTCTCCGGCCTCCAGTTCGCGACGCCCGCGGCGCTCGAGCGCTTGGGCCGCGGCCTCGACGAGGACCGGGTGTGGTGGACGAACGCCTGCGATCCCGCGTCGCCTTGCGGCCTCGCGCTCGAGGGGCTTCCTCCCCGCCTCCCGCGCCGCGTGCCGGGGAGCCACGCCGTCTTCCACGGCGCCCGACTCGTTCTCGTCTCCGACAAGAGGGGGAGGTCCCTCCGCTTCACGGTGGGCGCGGAGGACCCGCGGCTGCCGGACTACCTCGGCTTCCTCGACGCGGCGCTCACGCGCTCCGCGTCACCCGCCCGCGCGCGGGCGATCGAAACGATCAACGACGAGCCGGCGGCCGCGAGCCCCTACGCGGCCGCTTTCGCGCGGCGGTTCCACGTGGCCCGGGACGCGAGAGCGCTGACGGTGAGCCGGAGGTACTAGATGTCACGAAGAGAGACGACGATGTCGACGCGCGTGTTCCTGATCCGGCACGGCGCCACGACGCTGTCGGCGGAGGATCGCTTCGCCGGCTCGACCGACGCCCACCTCTCCGAGGAGGGGCGCCGCCAGGCGCGAGCCCTCGGCCGGCGCATCGCGAAGGAGCCGATCGCGGCCGTCTACGCGAGCCCGATGACCAGGACCCTGGAGACGGCCCGGCTCGTCGTGGAGGGACGAGATCTCGACCCCGCGGTGGCCGCCGAGCTGCGTGAGATCGGCCACGGCCACTGGGAGGGTCGGACGCGTGGCGAGGTCCAGGCGGATTACGGGGAGGAGTACCTCCGTTGGGAGCGTGATCCCTTCACCTACGCTCCCGCGGGCGGAGAGACCGGCCTGGCGGTGCTGTCACGGGCGCTTCCCGCCTTCCTGGCGATCGTCGCGAGGCACCCGGGCGAGACGGTCCTCGTCGTCTCCCACAAGGCGACGATCCGGCTCCTGATCGGCCACCTTCTGGGCCTCGACCTCCGCGGCTACCGCGACAAGCTGGACCAGAGCCCCTGCGGGCTGAACGTGCTGGACGTCAAGGAGGGAGGCGAGGCGCGCCTCTCCCTCTACAACGACGTCTCCCACTACGCCACGATCCCCGGGCCGATCGAGAAGCGGCTGTCCCCCTGGTGGGCCTGAGGGGACACGGACTCACGGAAGGTCCTCGTTATCGGCGTTCCGGCGCGGTCCTCGGGTCCGCCTCGCGCGCCGCCGCCGAGGCCCCCCACGCCAGCACGAACAAGCCGCCGACCCCCGCGGTGACGCCGGCGCAGGTCGCGAGCGCGATCCAGCCGCTCGCGACGGGAAGCGAGGGGAGCACGAGGAGGTAGCGCTCTCCGAGGAGCCCCGCGAGGATGCTCAGGGCCGCGACGGCGAGCCCGCGCCGCCCGCGCTTGTTCGCCTCCGGCAGCAGAAAGAAGAACGGAAACAGGAGCACGGTGACGAGCACCGGCACGAACGCGAATCTCCAGCCGTTCGACCAGCGCGCCAGGAGCTGGCCCGTCTCGTCGGGCATGTTGCCGTACCAGACCGGCAGGTAGGCGGACCACAGGAGGTAGCCCCAGAGGATCACGAAGGCGAACATCAGCTTGCCGAGGTCATGCCTGGTGCGGGGCTCGGAGTGAGGCGCCTTCCGGAGCGCCGTCGCCAGCGCGGTCCATGCGATAGCGCCCAGGAATGCGCCCGCGAAGACGAAGGGCGGGATCACGGTGCTCGGGGCCCAGGCCCGGAGGTCCATGACGAGATCCACCGCCCAGATCGACAGCGTCGCGACGTAGAGCAGTAGGTAGGCCGTCGCGGCGCGGTTGGCGCGCCGGGCTTCCGCGTCGAGCGCGCGCGATCGCCTCAGGTAGCGCGACCCCGCCGCAAAGAGCAGCGCCGTCGCTCCGAGATCCCGCCCCGCCCGGATCGCCCAATCCGCCCAATCCTCCGAGGGTGCCCCCGGAATCCACGCGGCAGCGCCGAGCACGAGGACGGCGAGCAGCACCAGCGCGGCCGGGAAGAACCCCGCCGTCGCTTCCGCATGCGGGAGGGCCGCGGCGGCCCACCGTCCGCGCGAGAGCCGTATGGCCGCGGAGACGGCCACCCCGCCGGCGGCCAGCCCCGCGAAGAAGAGCCAGCTCGCGGCCAGCGCGCCCAGCGAGATGCTCCCGCCGGCCAGCGGCCAGGCGACGGCCAACGTCAGCGCGCCCATCAACGTGGCGACCGCCGCCGAGCGCGCGGTCCCGCGCCCGCATACCGCCGCGCAGCCATCGAGGAGGGGTACGGTCATCGGCCTCTCCGCGGTGCCAGGCCCTGGATGAAGCGTACGTGGTGGACGAGGTCCCATCGGTCGCGCGCGGTGAGCCCCTCCGCCTGAGGAGGCATCGCGCGGCCCCCGAACGTGATGGTGCCGAAGAGGTAGCCGTCCGTGCGCACCCGGATCGCGGAGTACGCGAGGTCGGGAGCCGGCGGGAAGAACTTGGAGACCGGGCCGCCGCCGTGCCCGGTCTCCCCGTGGCAGGCGGCGCAGCGCTGGGCGAAAAGAGCCGCGCCGTGCGCCAGCGACGCCGCGTCGACGGGAATGGGGTCGCGTAGGCCTTCCGCCTCGTCACGATCCCGGGGGACGGGCCCGGCCCCGAGCGGGACCGATCCCTCGGGCTCCGCGCGCGGCGCGGCCTCCGGTCCCACGGACGGTTGGTACCACATGTCCGTCCGCCAGCCGTTGCCGCACCCGGTGGCCAGGATGAGGAGCGCCGCGACCGCGAGCCTACGGGACACGGCGCACCTCCTCCGCCCCGGCTTCCCGGAGAATCGCCTCGGCGCGCGCGGCGTCCCCGCCCGCGACGAAGACGCCCACCCGGTCCGCGGTGAACCGCTCGTCGTGCGGCACCCGACGTCGCCGCCGGGCGCGAGCGGCGAGGACCAGGAGCGCGGTGAGGTTCACGAGGGCACCCACCAGCACGGAGAGCTCGAAAGCGATGATGACGAACGGCGGCACGGAAGCGATCGGCTTCCCACCGGTGAGGAGCGGCCACGCGATCGAGGTGCCGATGCACAGCGCGAATCCGGCCAGGGTTCCTATCGCGGCCGCACCCAGGACGACGCCGTCGAGGCGGCTCCGCGGGCGACCCAGCGCCTCGATCAGCTCGGGATAGGGGGCCGGCGCCTCCGCGCGCACGTCATCGTGCCCCGCGGTCCGGAGCGCCCGCACGGCGCAAGCGGCCCCTGCCGGGTCCGCGAAAACGCCGAGGACGCCGGTCTCAGACGGCATCGGCCGCCTCGTGCACCGACTCCTCCTTCATCTCCGAGATCGACACTGCCGGCAGGACCTACACGAAGATCAGGAACCAGAAGAAGAACCAGCCGAGCGCGCCGAGGGTGATGCCGTACTCGACCGGCTGCGGACGGTAGGTCCTCCAGTCGAACGGAATGCGGTCGTGCGCTTCCGACGTCACGATGATGACGAACCGCTCGAGCCACATGCCCACGTTGACCAGGAGGCAAACGGCCAGCAGCACCCAGGGAGCCGTCCGGATCCGCCTCGAGAACAGGGCGAGCGGGATCAGGCAATTGCAGACCGCCATCACCCAGAAGAGCGGGGCGTAGTCCCCGGTGGCCCGGTAGATGAGGATGGAGCGCTCGAGGCCGGGGGGTCCCCTGAGGGCGAGCACCCACTCGATGGCGTAGGAATAGGTCACCATGAGGGAGGTCAACAGGACGACCCGGGAGGCCAGGTCCAGGTGGCGTGTCGTGATCAGATCCTCGAGGTGGAGCGCGCGGCGGAGCGGGACGAGCAGGGTCACCACCATCGCGACGCCGGAGAAGATGGCGCCGGCCACGAAGTACGGCGGGAAGATCGTCGAGTGCCATCCCGGCAGGATCGATACCGCGAAGTCCCAGGAAACGACGCTGTGGACCGAGAACACCAGGGGCGTCGCGAACGCGGCGAAGTAGAGGTAGGCGCGGGAGTAGTGGCGCCATTCCTCGTCGGTCCCGCGCCAGCCCAGGGCGAACGCGGCGTAGAAGCGTCGCCTCATTCCCCGGGTCGCGTCTCGGAGCGCCGCGGCGTCGGGGACGATGCCGACCACGAGGAAGATCGCGCTCACGATGAAGTACGTGGACACCGCGAAGACGTCCCACACCAGCGGGGAGCGGAAGTTGACCCAGAGGTGACGCTGGTTGGGGTACGGGAACAGCCAGTAGCAGAACCACGGGCGGCCCAGGTGGATGATCGGGAAGAGGCCTGCGGTCATCACCCCGAAGACGGTCATGGCCTCCGCGACGCGGTAGATCGCGGTGCGGAAGCGCGCGCGCAGGAGGAAAAGGACCGCGCTGATGAGCGTCCCCGAATGGGCGATGCCGACCCAGAAGACGAAGTTCGTGATGTAGACGGCCCAGGCGACCGGTCGGTTGAGACCGCTCAGGCCCATCCCGTAGCGGATCTGGAGCGACCAGCACCACCCGCCGAGTGCCGCGGCCGCGGCCGCCACGAGGATCAGGATCGAATGGACCCACCCCGGGCGGCCCTGCGTGGCGAGGACCGTCTCCTGGATCGTCCGCGCCGGGATCGGCGGTGACCTCATGGCGTCTCCTCCCGCCGCGAGACGGTCCTCATGTCCGGACACGCGCGAGGTAGGTGATCGCGGGAAGAGTGTTCACCTCCTCCAGGACGTGGTAGCCCCGGCCGTCGCGCTGCAGCGCGGCCACCCGCGAGGCGGGGTCGTTCGCATCGCCGAAGACCATCGCCCCGGTGGGGCAGGTCTCGACGCAGGCCGGGACCACCTCGCCGTCCCCGAGGATGCGGCCGGCGGTCTTCGCCGCGATCTCGGCGGCGCGGATGCGCTGCGCGCAGAAGGAGCACTTCTCCATGACCCCCATGGAGCGCACGGAGACATCGGGGTTGAGCTGCAGGTTCAGCGGGGTCGGAAAGCTCGGATCGTACCAGTTGAACGTTCGAACCTTGTAGGGGCAGTTGTTCGAGCAATACCGGGTGCCCACGCAGCGGTTGTAAATCTGAGCGTTGAGCCCCTCCGCGTTCGTGTAAGTCGCGTACACGGGGCAGACCGGCTCGCACGGCGCGTTGGTGCAGTGCTGGCAGAGCATCGGCAGGAAGTCGATCGCCGTCTCGCCCGGGCCCTCGCGAAAGAAATGCTCGAGCCGGATCCACCCCATGTTGCGGCCCCGGGTCATCGCTTCAGGGCCGGCCACCGGGACGTTGTTCTCGGCGTAGCACGCGACCACGCAGGCCTGGCAGCCCGTGCAGCGGTCGAGGTCGATCGCCATCGCCCAGCGATGCTCGGGGAACCGGGGCCGTGGGTACATCTCGCCGGCTTGCGGCGGTCGTCCCAGAACCGGCGCCGCTTCCGTCACGGTTCGGACGATCTCCCGACCTTCCTGGTAAGGGACCCCCTCGAGCTTGGGCAGGGGGACCCTCCGCCCCGTTCGGGCCACTGCGGCGCCCGATGCGATCCAGGCGAAGCCATCCGCTCCCGCGCCGGGAGCGGGTAGCAGCGGGAGCGGCTCGATTCCGCGCAGCGGCACCGCCACCACGTCTTCCATGAGGCCGGGGTAGACGTACGCCGGAAGCTCGACGGCGCCGGCCTCGGTGGACACGCGGAGGAGATCCCCCTCGGCGATGCCGAGTCGGCGCGCGGTGGCGGGCGCTACCTCGGCCCATCCTACCCACGAGACCGTCGACAACGGGTCGGGGACCTCGCGGAGCCACGACGAGTCGGCGCCGGGACCTTGGTGTCTCAGCACCGTCGGATACGTGACGACGGCGAGCGGGCCGCGATCGGGCGCCGCGCCCGGCGGCGGATCGAGGGCGGAGGGCCGCGGGAGCGTCAGCTGAACCGCCACGGGCTCGCCCTTGGCGTAGACGCCGCCGCGTGCCAGCGCCGCCCGCCGGGCAGCGTCCAGTTCGTCGCCGGCCAGGCCGGGAAGGAGTGACGC
This sequence comes from Acidobacteriota bacterium, assembly GCA_041494445.1. Classification (GTDB taxonomy): domain Bacteria; phylum Acidobacteriota; class Polarisedimenticolia; order Polarisedimenticolales; family JAIQFR01; genus JAIQFR01. Next base: position 21,125 of record JBGQAU010000028.1, read on the forward strand.
CAGCCTCGCGAAGAAGAAATCGTGGAAGCCGGCGGCAGGGGGTGAGGCCTTGGGGGCCGCGAGCTTCGCCCAGACGTCGAGGAGCGTCTGCGACGCCGAGCGCGTGTCCCAGAGCGGGTTCATCACCGGCTGGGAGAGCGCCACGATACCGCGACGCGGCGACACGTCGCCGAAGGACTCGAGAGGGTGGTGGTCCGGCAGCACGAGGTGGGCGCGCAGCGTGGTCGGGTCGAGCCAGCCGGAGAAGCTCACGACGAGCGGGACCCGGGCGAGCGCCGAGGCGACGCCGAGCGCCGTGGGCAGGCTGCCGACGGGATCGGCGTGGTGCACGAGCAGGATCGCGACCCCTCCGGCCTCCATGTCCGCGATGAGGCTCCGGAAGGCCGACGGAGGCGACGGCGGGTCCTCCCGGGGATCGAGACCGTAGAGGACGGTCTTCCCGACGTTGCCGAGAACCCAGTTCAGGAGCTGCACGGCCAGGGCGAGGACGCCCACCCCGGCCCCCGCGGCGAGAACGCCGGGGCCCAGCACCGCCGATGGGCGGCGCCGGTCAAGCTCGGCGCCGAGACGGGCGAGAGCGGAGGGGGAGACCCCGCTGCGGCGCTCGACCTTGGCGGGGTCCAGACCGGGCATCTCGTCGAAGAGCCTTCCCGATTCGGCCGCGAGCCCTCCCACCCGGTTCGACGGGTCGCAGAGCCAGCGCAGCAGCCCGAGGGCGACCCAGGGCTCGCTCCCCGGACGAGCCGGAAGCCAGATGTCCGCGCTGGCACCGGTCAGGCTTCGCCGCGGGCCGATCCAGACCAGCCGCGTGCGCTCGGGACCCACGCGCCCTCTCCCGCTTGCGAAGTCCCGCGCCATCTCGACGGGCGAGAGCCAGGTCTCCACGAAATCGGCGCCGAAGGAGATGACCGTGCGCGCGGACGCGAGATCGTGCGTCGGCAGCTCCGGCCTCCCGAAAAGCGTCCCGCCGGCCGCGCGCAGCGGCGCGGGATCGAAGGGGTCGAGCACGACTCGCTGCTCGGGGGACGCGCCGAGGGCCGCGAGAAACGAGCGCTGCAGCGCGCCGGCGCTCCCCGGCTCGGACCGCGAGAGAAGCCGCACGCTTCCCGCCGGCGCCTTGGCGAGCTGCCCCGCCAGGGCCGCGATCGCGGCGTCCCATGTCACGCTCTCCGACTTCCCCTCGGGACCGCGGCGCACCGGCCCGCGCAGGCGGTCGGGTGCGTAGAGACCCTGCACGGCGGCCTGCCCGCGCGCGCAGAGCGTTCCCCGTCCGATCGGGTCCTCGGGGTTGCCCTCGAGCTTCACGACCCTGCCCTCGCGGGTGCGGGCGGTGACCCCGCAGCCTGCGGGGCACTCGCGGCACGCCGTGCGGTAGAAGAGAGGCCTGCCGGGGATGATGTCCTCCGGCGGGTCGAGATACGGGACGAGCCTCTGCGGGACGCCGGGCGAGGAGCATCCCGTCGCGAGCCCGGCCACCCCGGCGACCTTGAGGAAGGTCCGCCGGTTCACGGAACGACGCGTCGCTTCGTCCATCGCGCTCACTTGTGGCAGGTCAGGCAATCGGTCGGGGCCTGCCTCGTCCGGTGACAGTCCACGCACCAGCCCATGGTCAGGGGGCTCACCTGAACCAGCACGTCCATCGCCGCGACGTCGCCGTGACACTCCTGGCACCGGAGGCCCCGGGCCAGGTGGCGCTCGTGGGTGAAGAACACGTGGTCGGGAAGGCGGTGGACGCGCTTCCACTCCAGGACCTTCCCCTCACGGTAGGTCGTGACCACGAGCTGCACGTCGGGCTTGTCCTTGGCCACGAACTTGTGACAACCGACGCATCGCGCCATGGAGGGGATGCCGGCGACCCGAGAGTGCTCCGCGTAGGCGTGACACATCGGGCAGCCGATGCGGTTGACTCCGGCGTGGATCCGATGGCTGAACGACACCGGCTGGGACAACGCCGTCGCGCTCGTCCCGCACGCGGGCAGGACCGCCAGGAGGGGGAGGACGGCCGTGATCCCGAGCCTTCGCATCCGCCCGTCAGCGTCGCAGCGCGAAGTCCGCCTTCGCGGTCTTCCCCTCGACGACGGTGACGCTCTGCGCCGGGGCCTTGAGATGCGAGTTCCAGACCGCGATCTGGTAGGTGCCGGGAGGCACGTCCTTCAGCGTGAACCGCCCCTCGGAGTCCACCGCCGCGGCGAACGGGTTCTGCCCGACGAAGATGAACCCCAGCATCTCGGGATGGACGCTGCAGAGCTGGGTGTAAACGCCGGGGCTCTTGAACGCATACGAGCGTTTCTCGCCGGGCTTGAAGCTCCCGAGGTTGTACCCCTCGTTGTCCGGCGAGTAAACGTTGTGCGCCACGGCGTCGTGGTTCAGGAACTCGACCGTGTCGCCCGCGGTGATGGCCAGGAGATGGGGGACGAACTTCATCCCCTTCTGATCCATCGCCACCGTCGCGGCGGCGTGGCTTCCCGGGGCCTTCTCGAGGTAGACCACCGTCTCGGCGAGGTACTTGGGCGGGGTCGCCTCGACCTTGCCGCCGATAGTGCCACCCGCCGCCAGGGCGAGTGCGGGCACGCTGGCGGCGATCACGGCCGCCAGCATCCACGCCGCTGCGGTGCGGCGGCGCCGATCTTCGGAAACCGCTCCGGTGAGACTCATCGTCTTTCCTCCCTTCCGGGACCCGTTTCAGAACGCGTAGGCCATGCCGATCATGATCGCCTCCACCTCGACCCCCACATGGTCCGTCGGACCTGGCGGCACGGCAAGCCCCGAGGCTGCGCCCCATCCGCCGTCGGGAGCGCCCTGGGCCTTCTCGATCCACGCGGCCAGCGTGAGCTTGAGGTTGGGCCGGACCAGCGACGCGACCCCTGCCATGGCCCTCGCGTCCCACACCGCGGGCGCTCCGCCGGGCTTCAGTCTCAGGTACTCCAGGCGGAGCGCCGGCACCAGCCACGGGTAGAAGACGTAGGAAGCCTCCGTGTAACCGGCAAGAGCGCGCACTCCGCCGCCGTCGGCCGTCGCGTGGTCGTGGCGCTCCTGGTAGGCACCGACCGAGATCTCCATCGAGCCGCGTTGCGCGCGAATCCCGCCTCCCACCGTCCTCGCCTCGTCGGTGAGGTCGATGCCGCCGCCCGGGGTGTAGCGCGAGACCGACCGGTAGTAGAAGGCGTCGAGCGCGAGCGCGTTCTCGGCCCACGGCCTCTTCGGGTCCGGCACGGCGCTCGCGCCCTCGGCGTCGAGCGGCATGCCTCCGAACTTGTAGCCGACATGGGCATAGTAGTCGTCCGTGGAGCGCGTGTCGACGTTCGCGCCGGCGTTGGCACCCGCCGTGTAGTCGAGCCTTCCTTTCACCGTCCCGTTCACCTCGATGCCGCCGTAGGCGTCAACGACGTTCCACGAGTCGCTCGTCGCCCCGTAAAGCGCCGTGACGAACAGCGGGGTGATGGTCATGTCGGCCAGATAGGACGCGTGCGCCCCGAAGCTCGAGAGCGTCGGCGCGATCTTGCCGGCGACGACGTTCAGGGCGTGCTTCGGCCCGGCCAGGTCGTTGAAGTGGACCGAGACGTGCTCGAGCTCGGCGCCGCCGTCCGCGAAGGTCACCTCGCCGAAGAACGTGATCTCGTCGTCGAAGCTGCCGCCCGCCCAGAGGTGCCCCTCCTCGACCATGTGGGTCAGGTTGAGCGTCGCTCCGTTGTCCGCCTTGGCCGCGCTCGCGCCCTTGTCGGGGTGGATGACCGCCTGGCCATTGAAACCGATGGCGATCGGGGCGCTCGTGGGGAGGGTCCCGGGCCAGACGGCGTTCGGGAACTCCTTCTTCTGCGCCTCCTGCCCGAGAGCCACGGCTTCCTGCTTGACGAAGTCGCTGTCCACGCCCGGGAAGCGGAAGCCGTTCCGCCTGAAGGCCTCGCCGAACGGGGTGAGCTTGGGGTAGATCGTGTGGCACGTAAGGCAGCTCGTGCCGTACTTGCGCGCGAAGGCGGGAATCGCGTTGACGGGGGCGGAGGCGGCCACGAGGAGCGTGGCGATCGCGACGAGCGACCATGCACTCGCGGTCCCACGGCCGACCGGATCCATGAAGCGTCTTCTTCGCATCACCTCGAGCCCTCCTGAGACGCTGCTCGGCAAGTTCTCGTCGTCGCCGTGGCGCTGCTCGAGACCGGCGGTTGGCCGGGGACTCGCGCCCTTCCCTCGGCAGTGCCGCGTTGATACATCCGCGAGACGGTGGTGTCAACAGCGGAGATTCGGTAGGGATATTAGGGCGGATCTTCCGGCGAGCCGGAGGAGGGCGGCGACCGTGCCAGCCTTTATCAGGTATTCTCCTCTGCTTCCGGAGGGCCCGCCATGAGCCGCCGCATGGTCCCGATCGCCGCGCTGATCGCCGTCCTCGCCGTCTTCGGCTTCGCCGTGGTCGCTCACCCGCCGGCCCACGCCGCGACGGCTCCTGGCTTCGACACCCACTTCCTTCCCAGGACGATGCGTCTCGACTACTTCCACACCGGCGGCCTCGGCCGCGAGATCGTCGCCCTCGACCGCGTGGTGTCGGACGGTCCGTGGGCCGGGAGCCTCACGAGGCCAATCGACGACCTGAACCTGGGCTCGTACTTCTTCGAGGTCGTGGACCCCGGCACGAACCGGGTCCTGTACTCGCGCGGGTTCGCCTCCCTGTACGGCGAGTGGGAGACGACGGACGAGCCGAAGACCGTGTCGCGGACCTTTCACGAGTCGCTGCGCTTTCCGTGGCCGAAGCGCCCCGTGGCGGTCGTCCTGAAGAAGCGAGGCGCGGACGGGCTTTTCCACGAGATCTGGGCGACCCGCGTGGACCCCGGCTCCCGCTTCGTCAACGCCGCCGACGCCCCGCCGGCCGGGAAGGTCTGGACGCTTTTCGAGAACGGGCCGCCGACCGGAAAGGTGGACCTCTTGATCCTCGGCGAGGGGTACACCGAGGCCGAGATGCCGAAGTTCCACGCCGACGCGCGGCGGCTCGTGGACCGGCTCTTCGCGACGGAGCCGTTCCTTGGCCGGAAGGGCGATTTCAACGTCCGGGCCATCGACCTCCCTTCCGCCGCGTCCGGCGTGAACCGGCCGCAAGTCGGCAGGTTCCGCCGCACGCCGGTCTCCGCCGAGTACAACATCTTCGACAGCGAGCGCTATCTCCTGACCTTCGACAACCGCGCTCTCCGCGATGTCCTCTCGATGGCGCCGTATGAGTTCGTCGAGATCCTGGTGAACGAGAAGCAGTACGGCGGCGGCGGCATCTTCAACTTCCAGGCGACGGCGGCCGTGGACACCGCGTTCGCCGACTACGTGTTCGTGCACGAGTTCGGGCATCACTTCGCCGGTCTCGCCGACGAGTACTACATGTCCCCCGTCGCCTACACCGAGGCCCGGCCCGACCGCCCGGAGCCGTGGGAGCCCAACGTCACCGCCCTCGGCGATCCGGCGCAGCTCAAGTGGCGAGACCTCGTGGACGCCGGCACCCCGGTCCCGACACCGTGGGACAAGGACGCGTGGGAAAAGACGGCACGGGAGTTCCTCGAGAAGCGCCGGGCCCTGATCGAGCGCAAGGCCCCCGAGGCCGAGTTCGACGCGCTGTTCCGCGAGCAGCAAAAGGCGGACACGCCGGGCTTGGGCGGGATGCAGCACTCCGGGAGGGTCGGCGCCTTCGAGGGCGCCTCGTATCAGGCCAGAGGACTCTATCGCGGTCAGACCGACTGCATCATGTTCACCCGTGACGAGGTCGGCTTCTGCAAGGTCTGCCGGAAGGCGATCGAGCGGGTGATCGACCTCTATTCGAGGTGAGGCAAGAACGGGCATTTTCGTCCTGCCTTCGCCATTCTTGCCCGAGGTGACGGGTCCGCGACCAGGCCTCGTCGCGGCTGGGGTCCGGGAGGGCCCCCGCTCGACCCACAAACCCCCAAAAGAAATTGACACTTCGAGCCAAACCGCCGTATAAGAACGGTTCAGAGGCAACGGGTCCCGTCCCCAGCTCGGGTTCAGGGGTGAGGGCACATCCCGGCCAGGTTTCGCTGGACGAGGACGGAACGTTGTCCTTGCCGGCCTCCGGTCCCCCCCCGATGTCGGCAGTGAGCCGATTGAAGTCGTAAGTAACAGGCTCGCCCGAGCCGCGGTGGCCGGTCGAGCCTGTGATCATTGTGGTGCACTGGTCCATGCCATCACGAGGGCATGGACGGTTCACTTTTTCCGTGGGGGGAACCATGCCGCGTTCAAGAATGGTTTTCGCTCTCCTCGCCTTGGTCCTACTCGTGCTCATCGCCAGCGACGTTGGAACGTCGATCGGCGCTCAACGGCAGGGGGCGCAGGGACCCGCCTACGTGCCGGGCCAAATCCTCCTCAAGTTCAAGGCCGATGCGCCGGCGCACCAGAAGATGTCGGCCAAGGCGGAATTTGGGGCACAAGTCCGCCACGTGTTCAAGTCCAAGGCTGAGTCTTGGAACCTCGGCTCCGGGGTTACCGTGGAGCAGGCCATTCAGCGCCTGCGGGCGAACCCGAATGTCGAGTACGCCGAGCCCAACTACTACGTCCACATGGACATCGTCCCCAACGACCCACGGTTCCCCGAGATGTGGGGGCTGCGGAACACCGGGCAGACGGGCGGGGTCGCCGGCGCCGACATCGACGCCGTGCTCGCCTGGAACGTCTCCACCGGCAGCCCGAACGTCGTGGTCGGGGACATCGACACCGGGTGCGACTACAACCATCCGGACCTTGCGGCCAACATCTGGACCAACCCCGGCGAGATCCCCGGGAACGGCATCGATGACGACGGCAACGGGTACGTGGACGACGTCCACGGGTACGACTTCGCCAACAACGACGGCGACCCGTTCGACGACAACGGCCACGGCACCCACACCGCCGGCACCATCGCCGCGGTGGGCGACAACGGCATCGGCGTGGTCGGGGTCGGCTGGTCCACCAAGGTCATGTGCATCAAGTTCCTTGACTCAGGCGGATCGGGCACCTACGAGGCCGCCACCCTGGCCGTGGATTACTCGACCAACATGGGCGTGGCCCTGACCAGCAATTCGTGGGGCGGAAGCGGCTTCTCGCAGACGCTCTACGACGCGGTCTCGCGCGCCAACGTGGCGGGCATTCCCTTCGTCGCCGCGGCCGGGAACAACGGCACGGACAACGACGTCACCCCGTACTACCCGACGAACTTCGACCAGGTCAACGTCATCTCCGTGGCCGCGACGGACTCCTCCGACCTCAAGGCCTCGTTCTCCGACTGGGGAGCGACGACGGTGGACCTCGCGGCGCCCGGCGTGGACGTCCTGAGCACGCTACCCGGAAACTCCTACGGTCTGCTGTCGGGCACCTCGATGGCCACGCCCCACGTGTCCGGCGTCCTCGCCCTGATGAAGGCGGTGGCCCCGAACGTGCCCCTGGCGCAGCTGAAGGCCAAGCTCCTGAGCTCGGTCGACCCCAATGCGGCGATGAACGGCAAGTGCGTCAGCAACGGCCGGCTCAACGCCTTCTTCACCATCGCCGCGCCGGACACCGTGCCGCCCGGGGCGATCACCGACCTCGCGACGGTGGATCCGGGCTCCAACACGATGGGCCTGACGTGGACGGCCACCGGGGACGACGGGAACGTGGGGACCGCCAGCTACTACGAGGTGCGGTATTCCTCCGCTCCCATCGACGATTCGAACTGGGCCTCGGCGACCCGCGCCGGCAACGAGCCGACGCCGCAGGTCGCGGGATCTCCGGAAAGCATGGAGGTTCACGGGCTCAACACGAGCACGTTCTACTACTTCGCCCTGAAAGCGTTCGACGAGTGGGGCAACGCCGGACCGCTCTCGAACCTCGCTTCCGGCACGACGCTGCCGCCGCCGATCGGCAACGTGGACCCGTCTTCCGTCCCAATGGTCGAGTTGTTAACCGGCCAGCAGACGGACCGGACGGTGATGCTGAGCAACATCGGCCCCGGGACGCTCGACTTCACGATCCCGACGCCCACGGTGGGTGAGCCGTACAGCGTTGTTCCGGTCCCGCCTCTCTTCGTCGGCAAGGGCGAAGAGGATCCCCGCCACGGCGATCCGGTTCTCGCGGGCAGCGGCGGTCCGGACACCTTCGGCTACCGTTGGATCGACAGCGACGAGGCCGGCGGCCCGACCTTCGCGTGGACCGACATCTCCGGAACGGGCACGGCGGTCCCCGGCGTGACGAGCGACGACTCCAACGGCGGCCCGGTCGCCCTGGGATTCAACTTCCCGTTCTACGGGACGCTCTTCAGCTCGATCCGGGTCTGCTCCAACGGCTGGCTGTCGTTCACGAACGCGACCACGGCGTACTCGAACCAGCCGCTGCCGAACTCCGGCGCGCCGGAAAACCTGATCGCCCCGTTCTGGGACGACCTGAACCCGGGCGGCGCCAGCCTGATCTTCTTCCAGTCGTTCGGCACCCACGCCATCGTCCAGTGGAACGCCATCCCGGCCTATAGCGGCGGGGGCACGTACACCTTCCAGGCGATCATCGACCAGAGCGGCATGATCACCTTGCAGTACCTGACCATGACCGGCTCGCTGACCTCGGCGACGGTCGGGATCCAGGACGCCGCGAAGACGACGGGCCTGCAGGTCGCGTTCAACCAGGCATACATCCACGACAACCTGGCGGTGCGCATCGCCTCCATCCCGCAGTGGCTGACCGCTGCGCCGACGTCCGGACGGCTCCGGGCCGGCGAGTCCAAGCCGATCGTCCTGCACTATGACGCGGCGGGGCTCTCGGGCGGCCACTATCCAGGCACGGTCAACATCCAGACCAACGATCCGGCGCACCTCGTTCTTCCCGTCAGCGCCGTGCTCCACGTCACCGGGGCACCGGAAGCCCACGTCCAGCCCACGAGCCTCGCGTACGGTGACGTGTTCGTCGGCGTGGCCACGCCGCAGACCCTGATCGTCGCGAACGCGGGGACCGACACGCTGGTCGTGACCGACATGTTACCCAGCGCTCCGGAGATCGCCGTCAACCCGCGGGTGTTCAGCGTCGCGCCTCACAGCTCGCAGAACGTGACCGTGACGTGGACTCCTTCGGTTCCCGGCGCGTTCTCCGGATCGGTCACGGTCCAGAGCAACGACTCCACGAACCCGAACATCGCCGTCCCGGTGACGGGCAACGGCCTCGTCGCGCCGCAGATGGTCTACGACCCGACGTCGTTCACCCGGACGCTGTACACCGCCCAGCAGGAGATCCTCCCGCTGACGGTGTACAACACGGGTGGATCCAACCTGATCGTGAACGCCGCGGCCAACCAGGGCAACGGCGAGCTGGTCGTCGCCGACGAGGCGAGTGCTCTGGCATCCGGCGGTCCGGACGGGTTCGGTTACCGCTGGAAGGACTCCGACGCGTCGGGCGGCCCGACCTTCAACTGGGTGGACATCAGCACGACGGGCACCCTGCTTTCGCTCACGGGCGACGACGCGGGCGCCGTCATCACCAACATGGGAATGACCTTCCCGTTCTACGGCAGCAACTTCACCTCGGCGAGGGTCAACACCAACGGCTTCATCACCTTCGACACGACGAATACGGGGAACCCGTACTCCAACGTCGCGCTCCCGAACACGACGCTGCCCAAGAACACCATCGCGCCGTTCTGGGACGACCTGTACTTCAAGACCGCTGGGACCCCCTCGCGGACATCGAAGGCGTTCTGGCAGTACGACAATGCCAACAACAGGGTCATCATCCAGTACAAGAACGTCTTCCAGCGCGGCACGACCGAAGACCTCAACTTCGAGGTGTTGCTGTACTCGAACGGCAAGATCGTCATGCAGTACCAGACCATGACGGGGACGCTCAACATCGCGACGGTCGGGATGCAGAATCTCCAGACCACGACGCCCACGAATTACCTCCAGATGGTCAACAACGGGACGTACATCAAGGCCAACTTCGCCATCCTGATCAGCAAGACCCCGGATTGGCTCACGGTGACGCCGGCCTCTGCGACCATCCCTGCCGGAGGTAGCACCGTCTTCAATGTGAAGTTCGACGCCACCGACCGCTCCGGCGGAGTCCTGAACGGCGGCATCGTCCTCACGAACAACCGGCCGGAAACCAAGACGGTTCCGTGTCAGCTGACCATCATCGGCGTGCCGGTCGCGAGCTTCGTGCCGACCTCGATTGCTTACGGCACCCAGTACGTCGGGTACTCGCACCTGACGACCTTCCAGGTGGTGAACACCGGCACCGACGTGCTCAACGTGACGGACGTCACCACCACGCACGGGTCTCTCACGGTAGAGGGCTCGGCGAGCGGCGACGTGTACGCTCACGCGGCGTTCAACTTGCCGCCGGGAAGCTCGCGGCTGTTCACTTTGCGCTGGCTGCCGATGGTGCCCATGAGCCTCAACGCAGCGGTCCAGGTCTACAGCAACGATCCGGTGAACCCGATCAAGGCGATGCCGGTGACGGGCACCGCGATCCTGCCGCCGATTGTCGGCTGGTCGCCCACGTCGTTCACCGAGTCCCTGATCTCGGGCGACGTGGTCCACCGCGCGCTGCGCCTGACGAACACCGGCGGGAGCAATCTGACCTACAGCAGCGACGTCCATCTCACCACCGGCGTCGTGGTGCCGAACTATCCGCCCATCGAGCTCAAGAAGGAAGAGCCCGACCCGCGGCCCGGCATTCTCGGCTCCGGCGGACCCGACACGTTCGGCTATCGCTGGCGCGACTCCGACTCCCTGAACGGCCCGGCGTTCAGCTGGACCGACATCAGCGGGAGTGGAACGCTGATCACTTTCACCGGTTCCGACGACGCCACCGCCCTGAACATCCCCATCGGCTTCTCGTTCCCGTTCTACGGCGGAAGCTTCACCACGATGAACGTCTGCACGAACGGGTGGCTGTCGTTCACCAACACCACGGCCTTCTTGACCAACTACGCGCTGCCCAGTACCAGCGCGCCGGAGAACCTGCTGGCGCTGTTCTGGGACGATCTGCACTTGCGCACCGGCAACGTGAAGTACTTCAGCGACGGGTCGCGCTTCATCGTGCAGTACACGAACGTCGACACGTACTCGACATCCGGCTTGTTCACGTTCCAGGTGATCCTGTACCCGAACGGCCGGATCGTTTACCAGTACCTGTCCATGACGGGCACGGTCACCGGCGCGACGCTCGGGATTCAGAACGCGGCGAAGGACGACGGCCTGACCGTGGTCTTCAACGCGGCGTACGTGCACCCCAACCTGGCGGTCGAGTTCTCTCCGCCCATCGGCTGGCTCGGCGTGACGCCGCGCACAGGCACGGTCGCGCCAGGCGCGTTCGTTGATCTCGACGTGGCGATCGACTCGACGGGACTGGTCGGCGGCGACTACACCGCGAGCGTGGACGTCACCACCAACGATCCGCTGAACGGCGTGTTCGGGGTGCCGGTGAGCCTCCACGTCACGGGCGTTCCGCACATCGGGTCCACCCCGGCATCGCTCACCTTCCCGATGACCTACGTCGGGTACAGCCACACGCTGCCGCTCCTGATCCAGAACACCGGGACCGACATCCTGCACGTCAGCGGAGTCTCGGTCTCCGGCGACTTCAGCCAGACCGGTCTGACGACGCCGGTGGACATCCCGGTGTACGGCTCGATCCCCGTCACGGTCAGCTTCTCGCCGACCGCGGACGGGACGCGCACCGGGAGCATCACGATCGCCAGCGACGACCCGACGGGGAACCCGCTGGTCATTCCGCTCGACGGCCTCGCGCTCATCGCGCCGGTGATCCAGGTCACGCCGACCTCCTTCACGGAAGCCCTGAACGTGGGCGACGTCGTCCACCGCACGCTGACCGTCTCGAACCAGGGCGGCAGCGACCTGACCTTCACCGCCGCGGTCCAGACGCTCAACGCCGCCTCCGTCACGCAGTATCCGTTCCTCGACCTCAAGAAGGGCGAGCCGGATCCGCGGCCGGGCATCCTCGGCAGCGGCGGGCCCGACACGTTCGGCTACAAGTGGAAGGATTCCGACGAGCCGGGCGGACCGGTCTTCGACTGGGTGGACATCAGCTCCGTCGGGACCCGGATCTTCAGCTTCACCTACAGCGACGACGGCAACTCCGGACCTCTGCCCATCGGGTTCTCGTTCCCGTACTACGGGCAGAACTTCACCACGTTCCGGGCCTGCACCAACGGCTGGGTCAGCTTCACCAGCAGCGCCACCGTCTACAGCAACTCGGCGCTACCCAGCTCCGGCGCCCCGGAGAACATGCTCGCCGCTCTGTGGGACGACCTCGTGTACGACGAGGCGATCGGCTCCTCGGCCTACTACTACTACGACGGGACGAGGACGGTCCTCCAGTTCAACAACATCCGGTACATCGGCGGCTCGGCCCCGTACTACTCGTACGAGGTCATCCTCTACCCGAGCGGGCGGATCGTGTACCAGTACCTGACGCTGGGCACGACGATCAACAGCAACACGGTCGGGATCCAGAACGCTGCCATGAACGACGGATTGACCGTGGCCTTCAACGCCGCGTACCTCCACAACGACATGGCGATCGAGTTCAAGAAGGGCGTTGACTGGCTGGCCGTGAGCCCGGCCGGAGCCACGATCCCCGCCGGCGGGTCGGCGGATCTCGACGTGGTCTTCGACGCCACCGAGCTGGTGGGCGGCGACTACGCGGGAGGCATCTACCTCAGCAGCAACGACCCGGCACGGCCCCTGGTCACGGTCCCGGTCAGCCTCCACGTGACCGGAATCCCGGACATCGGCGCCGACCCGGCGTCGCTGACCTTCCCGATGACCTACGTCGGCTACAGCAGCACGCTGCCGCTGACGATCCAGAACAATGGGAACGGCGTCCTGCACATCACGGACGTCACGGTCGCCGGAGACTTCAGCCAGACCGGGCTGACGAACACGACGGCCATTCCGCCGTTCAGCACGCTTCCCATCACGGTCCACTTCTCGCCGACGGCGCCCGGGACGCTTACCGGGAGCATCACCATCACCAGCGACGATCCGGACGAGTCTCCGTTCGTCATCCCGCTGGAAGGGACCTCGCTTCTCCCGCCGGTGATCCAGCCCAACCCGGCGTCCATCTACGTGCCTGTTCTGCCCGACACCCCCGGCACCACGGACCTCGCGGTGTGCAACACCGGGGGCTCGGACCTCGTCTGGCAGAGCGGGACCAACATCATCTCCGGCGCCTCGGTGCCGCATTACAACGACCCGATCGATCTCGGCAAGGACGACCCCGATCCCAGGGTGGGCGTCCTCGGCTCCGGAGGCCCGGACGGCTTCGGCTATCGGTGGACGGACTCCGACGAGCCGGGCGGCCCGATCTTCGACTGGGTGGACATCACGGGCGTCGGCACGCCGGTTTCGTTCACGAACTACGACGACGGCAACACGGCGGGCATCCCGCTCGGGTTCGAGTTCCCGTTCTACGGCGACACGTTCGCCACGGTGAACGTCTGCACGAACGGGTGGCTGTCGTTCACGAGCACCCTGAACAGCCTCACCAACTACGCGCTGCCCAGCACGAGCGCGCCGGAGAACCTGCTGGCCGCGTTCTGGGACGACCTGGATCTGCGGTCGGCGGGCGACGTCTTCTACTACTCGGAGCCGGACGGCTCGCGGTTCATCCTGTCGTTCGTCGGGGTGCCGCATTACTCCTCGGGCGGACCGTACACGTTCGAGCTCATCCTCTACCCGAACGGCAAGATCGTGTACCAGTACCTCGACATGCAGTCGACGCTGCTCAACTCCGCCACGATCGGCATCCAGAACGCCTACAAGGACGACGGCCTGACCGTGGTCTTCAACGGCACCTACGTCCACAACAACATGGCGGTCCAGTTCGCGAGCATCCCGCAGTGGCTCATCTGCTCGCCGGTCAACGGAACCGTTCCGGCGGGTGAGTGCCAGGCCACCACGTGCTCCCTGGACTGCGCCGGCCTCGACCACGGCTTCCACGACGCCGCCATCGGCCTCAGCAGCAACGATCCGGCCAACCCGCTCGTGTCGGTTCCGGTCCGGATCGCCTGCGACCAGAAGCCCACGGCCGTCGCGGGAGAGCCGCAGCAGCAGGAGTGCACCGGCAACCTCAGCGCCACTTTCACGCTGAGCGGCTCGGGTAGCGACCCCGACGGCGATCCTCTGACGTTCCTCTGGACCGCCCCTGGGATCACCTTCGACGATCCGACGAGCCCGACGCCCACCGCGAGCTTCCCGCTGGGGACCACGGTGGTCACGCTGGTGGTCAACGACGGCTACCAGAACTCGGATCCCGCGACCGTCACGATCACGGTCGTGGACACGATTCCTCCGGCCATCTCGGTGGTTTCGGATCCGAGCGTGCTCTGGCCGCCCAACCACAGGATGGTGGTTGTCAACAACATGGTGGTCGCCACGGACATCTGCGACCCGAGTCCGGCGATCATCCTCACTGCCGCGACCTCGAACGAGCCCGATAATGCCAACGGGAACGGGGACGGCAACACCATCAACGACATCCAGGATGCCGCCATCGGCACCTCGGACTTCCAGGTCCTGCTCCGCGCCGAGCGCGACGGGACCGGCAGCGGACGCGTGTACACCATGACCTATGTGGCCACCGACACCGCGGGGAACGCCACGGGCGCGTCCTCGACGGTTGCGGTGCCGCACGACATGGGCAGCAACTCGGCCGAGCCGCTGATGCTGACCCTGGCGGACCGCCACAACACCAGGCTGGAATGGATCCCGGTCGAGGGTGCGCAGCACTACGACGTGGTCCGGGGCGACGTCGCGAACCTGCAGATCCAGGGTTCGTTCATCGACCTCGGTCAGGTGGTGTGCATCGATCGGGAGACCACCGACAACACGACGATGGGGTTCGAGGACACCGCGGTTCCGGCGCCCGGACACGTGTTCTTCTACGTCGCGCAGTACTTCGACGGCGCGAGGGAGAGCTCGTACGGCACGGAATCCGCCGCGAAGCCGCGGTCGGTCAAGATCAGCCAAGGAGACTGCCACTAGGCACTTCGAAAGGAGGGTGACACCTCCTTTCCGACACGGCTCCAGGATTCGGCCCGCTCGGCCTCACGGCCGGGCGGGCCGTTTTTTTCC
>JBGQAU010000133.1:0-4918 GCA_041494445.1 Acidobacteriota bacterium
CGATGAGGTTCCCATCCAGGTCCGCCGGCGCGTAATACCGCTGGGGTGTCAGCTGCCTGTCCGAGGCGAAGGCCGCCGCGATCCCCAGGACGTCGATGCCGTCCACCTGGCCGTCACCGTTCAGATCGGGGACGGTCGGCGTCGCGCCCGCGGTGCCGCCGAGGTCGCCGAGGTTGGCCCTCTGGCCGTTCGGCTGGGGCTCCAGCGAGAAGTCCGCCTCCGGGTCGGCCCGGTCGATCGCGGCCGAGCAGAGGCCCAGAGAGAAGTCGCCGGTCAGCCTCGGGTCCAGGGCGAAGTCGGAATCGTCCCGACTCAGCTCGTCCCTCAGGGTCCGCTCGTAGTCGATTCCGTGGTTTCCGTAGACGTCGGTGTACGCCACGTCCACGTGCAGGTCCCGCGTGCCGCCCCGCATCATCTTCCCGCTGTCCCGCGCCAGGGGCCCACCGACCGCGAGCCCGTCGTTGCTCGCGAGGATCGAGTTCGAGATCGTGAGGCGCGCGCTCCCGCCGGGCGCGCCGTCCGACTCGATCTCGATCGCCGCCGCTCCCGCGTCGGTGCGGTTCGAGGCGATCGTCGTGAAGTCCACCGCGACCGACGCGATCCCCGCGCCGCCGCGCGCGTAAAGAAAGAGGCCGCCGCCGGTGGCGCCGCCGCTTTCGGCGTTCGTCGCGGCGTTCTCCGCGACGAGATTCCGGGCGAACCGCGCCGAGCCGCCGGCCGCCCCCTCGGAGTCCGTGACGAGGACGACGCCGCCGCCGAACGACCCGGCGGTGTTGCCCCGGAACGTGTTCGTCTCGACCGCCATCGCGGCGCCCGCCGCCGCTCCCGACGATACGAGGATCGCGCGGAAGCCCCCGCCGCCCGCGCCGCTCGAGTTGCCGATGACCTCGTTGCCGCTCGCCTCGATGCTCCCTTCCTCCGTGGAGACCGGCCCGTTCGTCAGGGCGAGATCGAGGCCGCCGCCCGAGCCCCCCGCCTCGTTGGCGGAGACCGCGTTCCCCCGGACGCTCAGCAGGCGCGCCCCGGGGCCGTCCCCGACGGCGCGCAGGAGGAGCCCGCCGCCGTCCAGCGCGGCCTTGTTGCGCCGCGCCCCGTTGCCGCTCGCGAGGACGCGCGCCGTCCCGGCGACGCCGAGGTCGACGAAAGCGCCGCCACCGGCACCCGAAGCCTCGTTCGCCTCGATCGTGCTCCCGGAAAGCGTGACGTCCGCCCGGGCCGCGTCGCCGGCGAGGGTTGCCTTCACCGCGATCCCGCCCCCGTCCCGCGCCGAATTGGACGTGACCGTGTCGTCCTCGATCCGCGCCTCGAAGCGCCCCTCGCCGTCGGCGAGCGCCAGGAGCGCCCCGCCGTCGCCCGGTGTCGCGTTCCGGGCCAGCGCGTTGCCGGCCACGACCAGCCGCGTACCGGCGCCGGCGGCGAGGGTCGCGCGCAGGAACAGGCCGCCGCCGCCGTGGCCCGCGCCGTCGGCGTCCGCGACGTTGTCGGCGATCGTGTTCTCCCGGACGAACACCTCGGTCGCGGCGAGGCAGGGCCCTCGCTCGGCGCAGACCGAGCCCGCGCCGGCGTCCACGCAGTCCTGGCCGATCGTGCAGGTCACCGAGGTGTCGGCGGCGCACACCCGGCAGCGCGCGTCGTCCGCGCAGGCGAGGGTGGTGTCGCCCCAGCAGTGCAGCGAGGGGGGTGGGAGGGAGCCCGGCGCGGGGCCGACGAGGACCCCGCCGCCGTCGTCGGCGGTCGCTCGATTGCCCAGGATGAGGTTCCGCGCTATGGTCCCGGAACCCGAGAGCCGTACACCCGAAAGCCCCCCGCCGAGGAAGGTGAAGCCGGTGACCGAAGACCCCGCGCCGAGGTCGAGCACCGGCGCGATCGGCATCGCGTCGCAGGTCTCCTCCCCGGGGCAATCGGCGTTTGCGGTGCACCAGGCGCCCGACCCGCTGCACGACCCCAGGATCCGTCCGCACGCGCCGAAGTCGCAGTCCAGGTCGTAGCAGTCGGTGCCGGTCTCGCAGCCGACCGACGGGTGGTTCTTGCACGTTCCGACGGTCTCGCCGTCCGGAATCACGCAGCTGTCCACCGTGCAGGAGGCGCTCGCGTCGTTGGTGCAGATCCCCGTGGCCTGCACGACGGAGCAGGTCTCACCGCTGGGGCAGTCCGAGTCCGCGATGCAGTGCTGCGTCTGCGTCGCGCTGCAGACGTGGTCGTTGCAGACCCCCTCGCATTGGGTCCCGCCGCTCCCGTAGCAGACGACGCTCTTCCGCTTCCCGCAGATGCTGCCGCCGCAGATCCCCGTTCCGTCCACGATGGTGTCGAGATTCGACGGCGGGTCCGCCTCGATCGCGGTCGAGACGAACGAAAGCGACTTGCCCGACGCGTCCACGCACTCGGGGTAGAGTCCGGGCAGAACCCGGATCGTGTCGCCGTTCCCGGCGGCGCTCACCGCGCGCCCGAGCGTCCCGAAGGGGGATCCGACCGACCCGCCCCCGGTGGCGTCGTCCCCGGTCGGAGAGACGTACCAGGTGCGCGCCGCCGCGAGGGCCGGGAGCGAGGCGAGAACCAGGGCCAGGACCGGCAGCCGCCGCCGGATCGATCTCATCGGAGAGCTCCTCCACATCGGCCGGGCGGCCCGCCCGAGACGGACGCCGCCCGCGACGGCGCGAGTAACTGTACCTTAAGTTCCAAGCGGCATCGACCGCGGTCAATCCACCTTCAGGATCGCCAGGAACGCGTCCTGGGGGATGTCGACGCGTCCGACCCGCTTCATCCGCTTCTTCCCTTCCTTCTGCTTCTCGAGGAGCTTCCGCTTGCGGGTCACGTCGCCGCCGTAGCACTTCGCCAGGACGTTCTTGCCCATCGGGCGCACGGTGGTCCGGCACAGGATCCGGCTGCCGATGGCCGCCTGGATCACCACCTCGAACAGCTGCCTCGGGATCAGCTCCTTCATCTTGACCGCGAGGGCGTGCCCCTTCTGCTCGGACTTGGCCCGGTGACAGATCAGCGACAGCGCGTCCACCGGCTCGCCGTTCACCAGGAGGTCGAGCTTGACCATGTCGCTCTCGCGGTATCCCGCGAGCTGGTAATCGAGGGAGGCGTAGCCGCGGGAGCAGGACTTGAGCTTGTCGAAGAAGTCCAGCACGACCTCGTTGAGCGGCATGTCGTACTCGAGGAGGACCCGGGTCTTCGAGAGATAGGAGAGCTTCTTCTGGACCCCGCGGCGCTCCTCGGCGAGCTTCAGGATGTTCCCGACGTACTCCGGCGGGGTGATGATCATCGCGAGGATGACCGGCTCCGCGATCGCCGCGATGTTCTGCAGCGGCGGGAGCTTGCTGGGGCTGTGGACCTCGAACGTCTCCCCCGAGGTGGTGGTGACGCGGTAGGAGACCCCGGGCGCCGTGGTGACCAGGTCCAGGTCGAACTCGCGCTCGAGCCGCTCCTGGACGATCTCCATGTGGAGCAGGCCAAGGAACCCGCAACGGAAGCCGAAGCCGAGGGCGCCGGAGGCCTCCGGCTCGTAATTGAACGCCGAGTCGTTGAGCCGGAGCTTCTCCATGGCGTCCCGCAGGTTCTCGTACTGCGCCGCGTCGGTGGGGTAGAGCCCGGCGAACACCATCGGCTTCGCCTGGCGGAACCCCGGGAACGGCGTGTGGGTCGGGTTCCGCTCCTCGGTGACCGTGTCGCCGATCTGGCAGTCGCTGATCTTCTTGATGTTGGCGATGACGAAGCCGACCTCGCCGACGGACAGCTCGCCGCGCGGGACGGACTTCGGGGAGAACACCCCCATGTCCTCGATGTCGTAAGTGCCTCCGGTGTTCATCAGGCGGATCCGCGTCCCCTTGCGGAAGGTGCCGTCCGCCACCCGAACCAGCATGACCACCCCTCGGTAGGCGTCGTACCAGGAATCGAAGATCAGCGCCTTCGGGGGCGCCTCGTAGGAGCCTCGAGGGGCCGGGACGAGGGCGACGATCGACTCGAGGATCTCGTCGATGCCGATCCCCTCCTTGGCCGAGGCGGCGATGGTGTGCGCGGTGTCGATCCCGATGATGCTCTCGATCTGCTCCTTGACGCGGTCCACGTCCGCGCCCGGCAGGTCGATCTTGTTGAGGACCGGGATCACCTCGAGGTCGTTCTCGACGGCGAGGTACGTGTTGGCCAGGGTTTGCGCCTCGACCCCCTGGCTCGCGTCCACGATCAGGAGAGCCCCCTCGCACGCCGCGAGACTGCGGGACACCTCGTAGGAGAAGTCCACGTGCCCCGGGGTGTCGATGAGGTTCAGGACGTAATCCTGCCCGTCCTTCGCGCGATACGCGAGCGTCACCGCGTGGGACTTGATGGTGATGCCGCGCTCCCGCTCCAGGTCCATCGCGTCGAGCATCTGGTCGTGCATCTCCCGGTCGGACACCGCCCCGGTCCGCTGGAGAAGCCGGTCCGAAAGCGTCGTCTTCCCGTGGTCGATGTGCGCGATGATGCTGAAGTTGCGGATGCGCTGGGATTTCATGGGCGCTCTGCCGGCGAATTCGCGCCGGACAGCCGGCCACTATAGCAGACGACGCGGAAGGACCGGAACGTTCAGTACCCCATGATGTGATAACCGGCATCCACGTAAAGCGTCGTGCCGGTGATCCCGGAGGCGAGGGGGCTGCACAGGAACAGCGCGGCGTCGCCCACCTCCGTCGCCTCGATGTTCCGCCCGAGAGGCGCGTACTTGCGGTGGTGGGTGGCGAGCAGGTTGAAGCCGGTGATTCCGCGGGCCGACAGGGTGGGCACCGGCCCGGCGGAGACCACGTTCACGCGGATGTTCAGCGGCCCCAGCTCGAACGCGAGGTGGCGCGCGGCCTGCTCGAGGGCGGCCTTGGCGGTCCCCATCACGTTGTAGTTCGGGAAGACGCGCCCGCTCCCCAGGAACGAGAGGGCCACGATGCTC
>JBGQAU010000110.1:0-7534 GCA_041494445.1 Acidobacteriota bacterium
AGTCACCCGGTGACCCTGGGTGAAGTCGCCCGCGTGGTGGACGGCGTCGAGGAAGAGCGCTCCCTGGCGCTGATCAACGGCGTGCCGGCCGTCGCCCTGAACATCCTCAAGCAGAGCAAGGCCAACGTCGTCAACGTCGTGGACGAGGTCAAGCGGACCATCGAGAAGCTCCGGAGCGAGCTGCCGCCGGGAACCGAGATCACCGTGGTGAGGGACAGCTCGACGTTCATCCGGGAATCGGTGGACGACGTCAAGACCACGCTCCTGATCGGCGGCCTCCTCACCGTGCTGATCGTGTTCTGCTTCCTCAACTCGTGGCGGTCCACGGTGATCACCGGCCTCACGCTCCCGATCTCGGTGATCTCGGCGTTCATCGCCATGTACTTCCTCGGCATGACCATGAATACCCTGACCCTCATGGCGCTGTCGCTCGCCATCGGGCTCCTGATCGACGATGCCATCGTGGTGCGGGAGAACATCGTCCGGCACCTCGAGCGCGGGGAGGACCATTTCGAGGCCGCCCGGCAGGGGACCGCCGAGATCGGTCTCGCCGTGCTCGCCACGAGCCTGTCCATCGTGGCGGTCTTCGTGCCGGTGGCGTTCATGAAGGGGGTCGTCGGCCGGTTCTTCTACCAGTTCGGGATCACGGTGGCGTTCGCGGTGCTGGTTTCGCTGTTCGTCTCGTTCACCCTGGACCCGATGCTCTCCTCGCGCTGGTACGACCCCGCCATCGGGCGGAAGGGGAAACGCCTGCCTCTGGCGCGCCTCCTGGAGCGGTTCAACAACGCGTTCGACCGCACGGCCGACCGGTACAAGACGGTCGTCGGCTGGGCGCTCGACCACCGGAAGACGGTGGTGGCCGCCGCGGCGCTGGCGTTCGTGGTGGGGCTCGCGATCTTCTTCTTCGGCCTCCAGTCGGAGTTCTTCCCAGGGTTCGACCGGGGAGAGTTCAACGTTCGCTTCAAGACCGCGCCCGGCGCCTCCATCGAGGAGACGAAGAGCCGGATGTCCGAGGTCCTGAAGGTGCTCGGCGGCTATCCGGAAATCGAGCACACCTACGCCACCATCGCGGCGGGGGACTCGGATACGGTGCGAGACGGCCTGGTCTACGTGAAGCTCAAGGACCCCTCGGAGCGCGCGCGGCGGCAGCAGGAGATCCTCGCCGACGTCCGCTCCCGCGTGTGGCGGATCCCGGGCCTCGACGCCTCCGTCGAGGACGATCCCGATCAGATGCAGAGGCCGCTGCAGGTCCTCGTTCGCGGGGACGAGATCCCCAGGCTCAAGGAGTATTCCGCCGCGCTCAAGAGAGAGATGCAGCGGATCCCAGGCATGGTGGACCTCGAGGCTTCCATGGAGCGGGACCTCCCCGAGTACCGCCTCGTGGTGAACCGCGAGCGGGCCTCCGAGGCGGGCCTCAATACCGAGAACCTCGTGCGGACCCTGGGCGTGCTCGTGGGGGGCCAGGCCGTCTCCACCTACGAGGACGAGGACGGCGAGGCGGTGGACGTGCGCGTGCGACTGCCGCTCGACCTCCGCCAGGACGTGTCGCAGGTCGGGAACCTGAGGGTCGCCGTCCCGGTTCCCGGCCAGCCGCCGGCCTTGATGCCGATCTCGGACCTGGTCACGGCCCAGCGTACCGTCTCGGCGTCCGAGATCAACCGCCGCGATCTGGCGCGGCAGGCGGTGGTCTCCGCCAACCTCGAGGACCTGCCCCTCGGGACCGCCGCGAGCGAGGCGATGGAGGCGGCGGGCCGGGTCAAGATGGCGCCGGGATACGGGATCGTCATGTCCGGAGACACCGAGATGATGGTCGAGTCGTTCACGTACCTGGCCGAGGCGCTGCTGCTGGCCATCGTCTTCGTGTACCTGATCCTGGCGGCCCAGTTCGAGTCGTTCACGGACCCGCTGGCGATCATGCTGTCGCTCCCGCTGTCCATCGTGGGGATGGCCGGCATGCTCTTCCTGACCCGCGACACGCTGAACATCATCTCGCTGATCGGCCTCATCATGCTGATGGGGCTCGTCACGAAGAACGCCATCCTGCTGGTGGACTTCGCTAAGGTCCTCCAGTCCCGGGGGATGGACCGCCGCGAGGCCGTGATCACGGCGGGGCGGACGAGGCTCCGGCCGATCATGATGACGACGCTCGCCATGATCTTCGGCATGCTGCCGCTGGCCCTCGGGATCGGGGCGGGCGCGGAATGGCGCGCCCCCATGGGACGCGCGGTCATCGGCGGGCTCATCACCTCGACGCTCCTGACACTGCTGGTGGTGCCGGTGGTATACACGGTGCTCGACGACCTGGCGCGGTGGTTCCGGAGGAAATGGGACGGCAAGGCCGCGGCGGCCGTGGCGCTCGTCGCGCTCTTGGCGTGCGGGGGCGGGACGGCCCTGGCCGGGACGCCCGTGCCGAGGGCGCTCACGCTGGAAGAAGCGGTGTCGATCGCCGTCGAGCGGAACCGCGGCGTGCAGAAGGCGGAGGAAGGCCGCAACTGGATCGAAGGGAAGTACCTCGAGGAGAGGGCCCAGGCGTTCCCGCAATTGACGCTCGCTGTCAGCGGGGAGCGGCTCCACGACGAGAGTCAGCGGGCGTTGTTCGGCGAGTTCGCGCGCTTCATGCCGATCCAGGAGGACATCCGGTCGGCGGACATCAAAATGAGCCAGCCGCTCTACACCTGGGGGAAGTTGGGCTCGGCGATCCGCGCCGCGAAGGTCGGCTACGAGATCTCGGAAGATCAGATCCGCCTCGCGCGCCACACCGCGCAGCGCGACGCGTCCGCCGCGTTCTACGACGTCCTGTTGGCCAAGGAGATCCTCGCCATCGCGGGGCAGAACCTGGAGCAAAAGGAGAGGCACCTCGAGGAGGCCCGGCGCAGGCTCGCCCTGGGGACCGCCACCGACTACGACGTCCTCGCCGCGGAGGTCGCCGTCGAGAACGCGCGGCCCGACGCGATCCGTGCGGAGAGCGCCATTCGCGCGACCCGGGATCGGCTGCGATTCGTCCTGGCGATGCAGGAGGCGGATGTCGACGCGGCGGGCTCGCTCGACGTCCGGCCGTCGCCGACGCCGACCTACGAGGCGGCATTGGCCTCGGCGCTCGAGAATCGCCCCGAGCTCCACGACCTGGCCCACCGGGCGATCGCGCAGCAAGCGCTCCTGACGATCGCGAAGACCGGGAACAAGCCACGGCTCGATTTCCGAGGATCCCTGGGCCGCAAGGATTACGACTTCGGGAGCGTCTCCGCGGGTGGCAAGCTCTGGAGCGCCGGTATCTACATGACCTTCCCGTTCCTCGACGGGATGCGCACGCGCGGCCAGGTCCAGCAGGCGCAGAGCGACCTGACGTCGCTGGCGATCGACGCGAGCAGGACCCGGGACGCGGTGGCCCTCGAGGTCCGCGACGCCCTGGACGCCGTCTCCGTGGCCGAGAGGATCGTGGAAGCCCTCGGCGGCACCGTGACCCAGGCGGAGCGCCTGCTGTCCATGGCCGAGAAGGGATTCGAGCTGGGCGTCAAGACCCGCCTCGACGTGGAGGACGCGCAGCTCAACCTGAGGGCCGCTCGAGGGAACCTCGCCCGCGCTCGCCGCGATGTCCTGGTCGCGCGAGTCAACCTGGACTTCGTGACGGGCGCGTTGGGCGAGCGCGCCCCTTCCGCGGGCTAGGGGCCGATTGCGGGGTCACCCGGCGGGGAGTACCTTGTCCCGCGTGATCGCCGAGTCCCGCCAGGGGCGGGAGCGGGGGAACCATCCACTGGGGCGAATCGCCGAGAGGCGAAGGGCATACTCTTCGGCCCGAGCCCGTCAGCTAACCCCGTAGGCGTCGAAGAGGATACCTTCCGGGCTCCGCCGGAGGCGCATCCTCAGGCCCGAGGTCTTCGGAGGTCGCGCCGTGGCTGATCGTCCGGAGAGGAGTATCGCGTCCGGAGCTGGGGAAGCGTCGCCCGAGACGAGGCCCCTCGTCGACGTTCGCGATCGGGCCGCCGGCGATCCGCTCCGTCGCGCGGGCGGTATCGTCGGGGGCGTGAAGCGGCTGCTGATCGGGAAGCCGCGCGATCCCAACGACCCGTCGGTCTTCCACAAGATCTCGCTCATGGCGTTCCTCGCCTGGGTGGGCCTCGGCGCCGACGGCCTCTCCTCCTCCTCCTACGGTCCCGACGAGGCCTTCCGCGCGATCCAGGGGCACGAGTACCTGGCCCTCTACCTCGCGTTGATGACGGCGGTCACCGTCGGCGTCATCTCCTTCGCGTACAGCCTGCTCATCGAGCACTTCCCGACCGGTGGCGGCGGCTACGTGGTGGCGACGAAGCTCCTCGGCCCGAGGGCCGGCGTGGTGTCGGGCTCGGCGCTGGTCGTGGACTACGTCCTGACGATCACCGTGTCGATCGCGTCCGGCGTCGATGCGATCTTCAGCTTCCTGCCGCTCCCGTGGCAGGGGCACAAGCTCGCGGCGGCGTTCGTGATCCTGGCAGCTCTCATGGTCCTCAACCTGCGGGGCGTGAAGGAGTCCATCAAGGTCCTACTCCCGATCTTCCTCGTCTTTCTCGCCACGCATCTGCTGCTGATCGTGTACGGCGTGTTGGCCCACGCCGGCGGGCTGCCGGAGATCTTCCACCAGAGCCACGCGCGCGCCGCCGGCGACGCGAGGGCCCTCGGTATCTGGCCGCTGCTGTTCGTGCTGCTCCGCGCGTACTCCCTCGGAGGCGGCACCTACACCGGGATCGAGGCGGTCTCGAACGGTCTACAGATCCTGAGGGAGCCGAAGGTCGCTACCGGCAAGCGGACCATGCTCTACATGGCCTGCTCCCTCGCCTTCACGGCCGGCGGCATCCTGGTTTGTTACCTCCTCTGGCACGCCGTCCCGGTCGAGGGCAAGACGATGAACGCGGCGCTCCTCGACCGGGTGTTCGGCTCGTGGGTACTCGGGCCATGGCCGGTCGGGGCCTGGATCGTCGTCGTCACGCTCGTCTCGGAAGGAGCGCTGCTCATCGTGGCGGCGCAGACCGGGTTCATCGACGGGCCGAGGGTGCTCTCGAACATGGCGCTCGACACCTGGGTGCCGCGTCGCTTCGCTAGCCTTTCGGAGCGTCTCGTCGCGAAGAACGGCATCTTCGTCATGGGCGTGTCCGCCGGGGCCCTGCTCCTGTACACGCGCGGCAACGTCTCGTTCCTCGTCGTCCTGTACGCGATCAACGTGTTCCTCACCTTCAGCCTCACCGAGATGGGGATGTCCCGCTTCTGGGTGACGGAAGGGCGCAAGCACAACAGGAGGTGGCTCCGCAATCTCATGGTCCACCTGACCGGCCTGACGCTGTGCCTCGCGATCCTGGTCGTCACGACGATGGAGAAGTTCAAGGAAGGCGGCTGGCTGACCCTGGTGGTCACGACCTCGTTCGTCCTCCTCTGCTTCGCCTTCCAGAGGCACTACACCGGCATCCGCAGAGAGATCCGGAAGCTCGACGAGGTGCTGCTGGGTCTTCCGACGGACCCGCCGGCGGGGCCGCCCGCTCCGCTCGATCCCGGCAGGCCGATCGCCGCGCTCCTGGTCTCCGGCTACAGCGGCCTGGGCGTCCACTCCCTGCTCTCCGCGCAGCGCCTGTTCCCCGGAACCTTCCGCGACGTGATGTTCCTCTCGGTCGGCGCGGTGGACTCCGGTCACTTCAAGGGGAGGGAGGCGATCGAGGCCCTGAGGCTCGACACGGAGGGCCATCTGCGGCGGTACGTGGACCTCGCGCGCGGCCTGGGGCTGAACGCGGACTACCGGCTGTCCATCGGCACGGAGGTCCTTGAGGAGGCGGTCAGCCTCTGCCGCGGGGTCGCGGAGGCCTATCCGCGAGCGACCTTCTTCCTCGGCAAGCTGATCTTCGAGCGGGAGACGCTGGTCCATCGCGCGCTCCACAACGACACGGCGTTCGCGATCCAGCGGCGACTGCAGTTCGCCGGCGTCCCGACGGTCCTCCTCCCCGTTCGCGTGAGATCGGTCTGAGGCGTCACGCCGCGCTCAAGACCACCCGAGGTGTCGCGGATTGGGCGGCACGGCCGGCCGGGTCGGGAAGTGGTGCTCCGCGATGAAGTCCGCCACGAGCGCGAGGATCTGACTCCTGATCGGTAACGCCGAGCCCGGCGGCACGCGCTCGAGCGGCGTCGCGCGCCACCACTCCGGCGTGCACGGCGCGGACGGGGCCGCGCGGCCGCCGGCGGGCGGGGCGCAGAGGCGGATCTCGACGTTTTCGAGCAGGTCGCCCGCGGCCGGGCCCCCGGCTTCGTGGCGCACGTAGCCGTGGACGGTGATGAGGATCTCGGGTCGGCCGTTCGGCCCCTCGCTCTTGGCGTCCGACAGGACGTGCACGCCGACCTTTTCCAGTGCGGCGACGACGTCCGGGCGCGCCTCGCCCGCGGCGAATGCCACTGCGCGCGAATCCGTGTCCGCCTCCAGCCGGAGGTGCATCTCGCGGAGGCGCGCCATCGCGACCGCGTCGGCGATCGGGTTGGCGATGAGCCACACGAACAGCACCACCCCCGCGACCACCAGAATTGCCGTCATGATCGCCTTCATCGTCCACCTACGCGCCGAGGCCGCCGGCGAGCCTGCTCGACGCCCATCCAAGGTGTACACCTCGAGGCCTTCGGGCGACGTAAAGACCGGCGGTCTCGGCATCAAGAATCCGTCAAGGAGCCCCTTGACGAAACCTTAACGCTGGGGCCCTCGATCCTAGCTTCCCGCTGATGCCGTGCGCGCTATAACCATCTTCGCGGCCGAGGGAGGTGCGCAAGGTCTCCGCGGGCACCCGGACGCGACGGTCTCGCCGTTCGGCGCCACCGGCGCAGGTACCTTCGGTCATGGGAGAGGCAACGTGCTGTTGAACGAACGATCGCCGCATCGTCGAGCTCGGAAGACGTACGCCGCGCACCGCCCCGCGAGCCCGGCCTCGCGCGATGCGTTCCTGGCGTTCCTCCTGATCGGCGCCGCCATCGCCGGCTCCGCGAATCGCGGAGCGCAGGCCGAGCCGCCGAACGCGCAGCAGGCCACCGTCGGAGAAGCGGGGAATGCCGCCGGGACGAGCACCGCGTCCGCGCCGGCGACGCCCGAGCCGTTCGCGTTCGCCGACTTTTCATGGGTCCCCGGCAACGCGGGCGCCAGCGAGAAGCCGTTGACCTTCGGGCCGTTGACCGGGGAACTCCGCGTCGACACCGCCTACCACTACAGTTTCAACCATCCCCAAGACGACACGATTGGGGGGTCGAGCGAGGTGTTCCGGCACGGCGAGTTCCAGGTCACGCAGCTCGGCATCGGCGGCGACTTCCTCTATAAGAACGTCCAGGCCCGGCTCATGACGCAGTTCGGGATGTACTCGATGACCACGCCGCGGAACGACGCGAGCCCCGGGCGCGGCCAGTGGCAGATGGACAACGCCTACCGGTACATCTCCGAGGCGTACGGCGGGTACCACATCGACGCGATGAACGGCATCAACATCCAGGCCGGCATCTTCATGTCGTACATCGGCCTTTTCAGTTACTACAACTTCGATAACTG
>JBGQAU010000021.1:0-39346 GCA_041494445.1 Acidobacteriota bacterium
CCCGCCTTCGAGGAGTGCGTGTGCACGACGTGCACCCGCTCCCGCCGGAAGTGGGCCGCGAGCCGCGCCAGGGCGACGGCGTCCCAGAAAGGGTGGATGGGATGCCGGAGCCAGGGGACGATCCTCACGTCGGCGTCCGCGATCGCCCGGGCCTCGTCGTCGAGGACGCCGCCGCGCCCCGCGACGAGCCCCACCGCGAAGCGCGACCGGTCCTGATGCGCGACGCAGAAAAGCGTGTTCTCCTGCGCGCCGCCCAGCTCGAGGCGTGTGATCGCGTGGACGACGCGGGCCCTCACGCGCGCCCCCGCCGGTCCAGGAACAGGAGGATCGACATCAGCAGGAACAGCGGGAGGCCCAGATCCCGTTTCCCCCGAAGGTGGAGGTCCAGCAAGGCTGCCGCCTGCCCCCGGCGGAGCGGCACCAGGCTCGCGGCCGCCCGTCCCGTGAGGAGGTCGCCCGCCATGGAGCGGAGCGGGCCGCGGATCCAACCGGAGAGAGGCAGGTCGAACCCCCGCTTCGGGCGTCGCAGGACCTCGGCGGGAATCGAGCCGGCGAACGCCTGACGGAGCGCGACCTTGGTCGCGCCGCCCGCGATCCGGAGCCGGTCGGGAAGCCTCGCGGCCCACGACACCACCCGAGGATCGAGGTAAGGCACGCGGGCCTCGAGCGAGTGCGCCATCGAGGCGAGGTCCACCTTCGCCAGCAGGTCGTGCGGGAGCCATTCTGCAAGGTCGGTCGCGAGCCGTGCCGCGGTCCCGCCTCCCGCGCCGAAGCGTCCGCGGAACGCGTCGAGCGCGGAGCGCTCCACGGCGGCCACCGCGTCGCCGTCGAAAAGGCGCCGGGCGGTCGCTAGGTCCACGGTCGCCGTCCAGAGGAAATGGTTACGTGCAGGTTCCCGCTCCGCCAGGGCGTCGAGCGCCTGGCCCGCGCGGGGCGGGAGGAGCCACGCCACGGGCCGGAGGCGCGCCGCGCGCCTTAGCCCCGGAACGCGGCCGAGCCACCCGAGTCCGGCCTGGAGGACGTAGCGGCGGTATCCCCCGAAGAGCTCGTCGGCCCCCTCCCCGGTGAGCGCCACCGTGACCTCGCGGCGCGCGAACTCGGACAGGAGCGCCGTGGGGATCAGGGCGGGATCGGTGACCGGCATCGCGAGGTGGTCCACGAGGCGGGGCAGCCAGAGCGCGGCATCCTCGGCGCGCACGCGAAGCTCGTGGTGCCGGGTCCCGTATCGCGCGGCGACGAGGCGCGCGTGCGCGAGATCCGCGTCGCCGGTTTCCCCCTCGAAGCCCACCGAGAAGGTCGAGACGGGCCGGGTCGCGCCGTCCGAGAGGAGGTGCACCAGCACGGTCGAGTCGATCCCCCCCGAGAGGAACATGCCGAGCGGGACGTCCGAGACGGTCTGCCTCCGGACGGCGTCCCTGAGCAGCGCCGGAAGCTCGTCGCGGACGCGGCGCTCGTCGAGCCCCGGGTCCTCGCGAGCGCTCGGGACCTGCCACCAGGTTCCCGACTCGAGCCTTCCCTCCCGGACGCGCAGGAATCCGCCCGGGAGCAGCTTCCGCACTCCCCGGTAAGGAGTCCGGTCGCCCGGGAGGTACTGGAGGCAGAAAAGATCCACGAGCGCCTGCTCGTCGAGATCCGCCGGAACCCCCGGCGCGCGGAGGAGCGCGCGGACCTCCGACGCGAAATCGAGGCGGCCGCCGCTCTCGCGGTAATAGAGCGGCTTGACCCCCAGCCGGTCTCGCGCCAGGAACACCTCGTCGCTCTTCCGATCGTGGAGGCAGAACGCGAACATCCCGTCGAGCTTCTCCAGCATCGCCGGGCCGTCGTCCTCCCAGAGGTGGACCAGGACCTCGGTGTCGGACCTCGTGCTGAGGCGGTGGCCCGCCCCCTCGAGCCCGCTCCGAAGCTCGCGGAAGTTGTAGATCTCGCCGTTGAACACCACCTCGACCGAGCCGTCCTCGTTGGCGATCGGCTGGTCGCCGGTCGCGAGGTCGATCACGCGGAGCCGCCTGACCCCGGCGGTGACCCTCGGCGTCTCGAAGACCCCTTCGGAATCGGGACCCCGGTGCACGAGCGCCGCCAGCATCGCGCGGACCCCCTCAGCACCGGGGGGGCCGGCCGCGAGCGCCACGCTGCCGCAGATCCCGCACATCCCGCGGCCCTATCCGGCGAGCCGGCGCGCGACGTCGAGCCCGTCGAGCATCGCCCGCTCCATGTAGGAGTAGGTCCATGCGCCGTAGCGCCCGGCGAGATGGACTCCCCGCGCCTCGAGGTCGGGGACGACCCGAGCCAGCACCTCGAGGCGGCGCCGGTCGAAGATCACGTAGCCGGGGTCGATCGGCGTCCAGTTCCTGACGGGGAGCCGGTCGGACGGCCGGAGGATTCCTTCGTTGCGAAGCGCGTCGAGAGCCGACGACTCGAGGGACGCGAGGTCGCGGTTCTCGTTCCTCGCGAGGGCGATCTCGACATACATCGACGAGGTCCCCAACGGGGCGACACCGCGGGCGAACGAGGTGGGAAAGCCGACCCTGTAGAAAGGCACGTCGCCGTCCGGAAAATAGATCCAGTGCGCCCCGTCGCCGACTCCCTCGCGGTCCACCCCCAGATTGAGGCAGGCGACCGCCGACCAGTCGAGCCCGCCGGCCGCGTCCACGAGGCTCTCCTCGCCGGTCATCCGGAGGAAGCTCGGCAGGGCGATCGTGACCACGAGCCGGCCCCACTCGATCCGCTCGCCGCTCTCGAGCGTGACCGTCCGCCGGTCGAGGTCCACCAACCTCGCCCGCGCGCCGCACCTCAGTGTCGAGATCCTTCGCGCGAACGCTTCGGGCAGGATCCCGATCCCACCGGTCCGCGGGTACCGGAAGGTCGGGTTGTACCCCATCCCCTCGTTCGGGAGCCCCAGCGCGCCCCGCACGACTTCTCTTAGGCTCGGCCGCGGGACCGACCAGGAAACCCAGTCCGCCGTCATGTCGGCCGGCTCCCGGCGGAACAACTTGGTGTTGTACGGGAAAAGGAACGCCTCACTGATCCCCCGGCCGAACACCGAAAGCGACCAGTCCCGGAACGACGCCTCGGCGCCCTCCGGAACCGGCGATCCCAGGCTCTCGACGAAATCGGCGACGCACTTCGAGACCGTCCCGCCGGGAAGACCCTGGAGGTTGGCCTGGAACGGGAACGGGAGCGTCGCCCCGCGCGTCCTGACGAACGCCCTTCGCTCGATCGTCCGGAACGCGCCCGGGAGGAGTTCGTCCACGAGGGCGATCGCCCTCCGGTCGCGGAGGTGCAGCAGATGGCCGGTATGATCGAACGAGAACCCCGCCACCTCGCGAGTGCGGCAGAGCCCGCCAGGAATCTCCTCCGCCTCGAGAACGAGGTGGGGAACCTTCCGGAGATGATAGGCCGCGCTCAGCCCCGCGAGACCTCCGCCGAGGATCAGGATCATGAGGCCCTCACAGGCTCATGTCCACGCGCCGTAGCAGCCAGCCGAGGGCGACCGCCGCCAGAACGATCCCGGCCAGCAGGGTCGCGGCGCCGACCGCTCCGACCACGCTCATGCCGATCGCCGCGCCGCCGAGGAGCGCGGTGGCCGCGTACGAGGCCAGCACGGTCTGCCGGGTCGTGAGCCGCCACTTCCTGAGCCTCAAGGCGACGTGGTCGGGGCTTCCCACCATCATGGGCAACCCGCGCCGTCGGCGGACGTACATGACGAACAGCATGTCGAACAGCGGCACCCCGAGGATCAGCCCCGGCGCGACCGCGGCGATCCGGTTATTCTCCGTGTAGCCGTTGTTCATCGCCAGGGCACCGAGCAGGAGGCCGAGCAGCAGGCTACCGGCGTCCCCCATGTAGATCCGGGCGGGCTCGAAGTTGAGCCGCAGGAAGCCGAGGCACGCGCCGCAGAGACCCGCGAGCAGCGTCGCCGACTCGTGGCGCCCGTTCCAGACCGCGACGAAGAAAAGCGCCGCCGCCGCGACGGCCGCCGTTCCCGCGGACAGGCCGTCCATGATGTCGATCAGGTTGAACGCGTTCGTGGTCGCGAGCAACCACAGGACCGACAGCGGCAGGGCCGCCCAGACCGGGAGGAAGGTGAGCTTGATGTAGATCCCGGACTTGACCAGGACCAGCACGGCCACGGCCTGCCCGAGCAGCTTCGTCCAGGGCCCGATCTGCCCCAGGTCGTCCACGAGCCCGAGGATCACGACGATGGACCCGGCCAGGAGCATCGCCAGGACGTCGTCGCGGAAATGGAGCGTGAACGCGATCGCCAGCAGGAACGCGAGGAAAATCGCGAGTCCCCCGAGGTACGGCACGGGGTCTCGCTGGCCCTTGAGGCGCCCGTCCGGACGGTCCACGATCCCGAATCTGAGCGCCGCCTCGCGCATGACCGGCGTGAGCCAGGCCGCGAGCCCCAGCGCGAGCAGGAAGGTGGACGCGTACACGATGGCGCGGTTCAAGCCGGCGGCCCTCCGTGGAGAGTTTGGTGCCTCGGCCGGGCCGAGTCCAGCCGACGCTTCTCGAGGGCGCCGCGAAAGACGGCCCGCTCCCGCCGGAGCCTCAGGAGCACGCGGGGAGAGGTCAGGAGCAGGATCGCGGCGAGCACCAGGTCGCGGCCGAGGATGAACGGGAGATCGCGGAGGTAGGCCCCGGGCGTGTCGTTGCGGAGGATCGTCAGGTAACGGTTCTTCGCGACGTGGAACCGGACCTCCGCGCTCCGGTTCAGGAGCGCCAGTCCCCGCCGCCTCACCGACGCATCGGACGCGGTGGAGCCTCGCGCGTGGTACCCGACCGCCTCGTGGCGGTACGCCGCCTTCCACCCGAGGCGCCGCGCCCTCCACGCCAGGTCCAGGTCCTCGTAGAACGCGAAGAACCGCGTGTCGAACACCTCGCCGTCCGGATCGGCGACTTCCTCGAGCATCGCGCGCCTGTAGAGGGCCGCCGCCCCGCACGCCCCGAACACCTCCGCGTCGCGGTCGAACTGGCCCTGGTCCGGCTCCCCGTAGCCTCGATCCACCGGCTGTCGGGATCGCGCCAGCAACTGCCCTGCCGAGTCGAGGGTCCGCCCGTCGGGCCGCAGAAGCTTCCCGGCCGCGATCCCGACCGCGGGGTCGTCGAAGGCCGGCAGCAGTTCTTCGAGGAACCGGGGCCAGAGGCGCGTGTCGGGGTTCAGCACCAGCACGAACGGGCTGCCCGTGCGCGCGAACCCCAGATTGTTCCCGCCGCAGAACCCGAGATTGGCGCCGCACTCGATCAGCGCCACGTCGGGGAAGCCGTCGCGCACGATCGCGGCGGTACCGTCCGTGGAGCCGTTGTCCACCACGACGATCTCGGCCGGCGGCCTCGCGAGCCCACGGAGGCTGCGGAGGCACTCCGAGATCCACGCCGACGCGTTCCAGGCGACGACCACCGCTGCGACCGGAGCCCGCTCCCCGCTTCCGCACGCGCCTCGGCTTTCGGTCATCTCGCTCAAGACTCTACCGCCGGACCGCGACGACGATGTCCTGGGAGGAGAGGTGCTCCACGCGACCCGACCAGCCGCCCCAGTGGATCGGCTCCACGATCTCCAGGCCGTGCCGGGCGTACATCCCGCGAACGGCCTCCTCCCGGTACGCCACCGCGGACTCGGGGATTCCGGAGTCCACGACACGGCATCCGCCGAGGTCGTGCGCGAAGCGCGTCGGGCTCGTCCCCTCCCGGATCCTCCGGTCGGCCTCCGCGTCGAGGAGGAACCAGGTGATCAGGCTCCGCGCGCCGGGGCGCAGGACCCGGGCGACTTCGGAGAGGTAGCGGTCGGTGCCGTCGGGGAGCATGTGCGTCACGACCGACGTCAGGAACGCGAAGTCGAACGACGCGTCCTCGTAAGGGAATCGGTACTCCGACGGCGCGAATCGCCCCTTGGGGTTGTACATCGGGCTCAGAACGTCCGCCTGGACGAAGCGAAAACGCGGGTGCCTCGACCCGATGTGATCGCAGCACCAGCGAACGTGCTCCTCGAGGAGGTCGAATCCCTCGTAGGAGCCGCCGTCCCGGAGATACCGGGTGAGCGGGAGCGCCATCCGCCCGGCGCCGCAACCCACGTCGAGCACCCGGTCGCTCGGCTTCAGGCCGCAAAGGATCACGAAGTACCGGAAGAACTCCCCGCCGATCGCCTCGAAGTCGCCTCCCCCGACGAACGCGATGCTCCTCGGCGGGATTCCCTCCGCCCGACGCCCCCACAGCCGGTCGAGAACGTCCGTGGGGAAGAACACGATCCTCCGGACCGAAGGCCGGTAGTAGATCCGCCTGAGGAAGGTCTGGACGGGCGCCGGGAGCCACCTCCGCAGAGCTTCCCTCATCGGGCCCCCGAAACGCGCTCGCGGCGGTCGCGAAGACACTTCACGGCGGAATTGTAACAAAAGGAGAGGTCGCTCAGGACGGCGATCCGCCCCTTTCGCCGAGGACCCCGAGGCAGGCCTCGAGCACCCGCTCCGCGGGAATTGCGCCGAAGCCGTGGTCGGAGGTGCAGTCGAGGTCGAAGCAAGGCCGCTCGTGGTCGATCGGCACGGAGACGCTCATGAAGCGCTCGCCGTCCTCGTACGGGAAGGTCAGGAGCGGGTCGGTCGGCCCGAACACCGCGACCGTCGGACAATCCACCGCCGCGGCAAGGTGCGAGCTTCCGGAATCGTTCGCGACGAGCAGGGCGGCGCGCTCCAGCACCGCCGCGAGGGCCCCGAGATCGGTCCGCCCCGTGAGGTCGGCGGGACGGCGGACCATCGCCGCTGCGAGCGCACGCGTGACCGGTGCATCCGCCTCGCGGCCCGCGAGCACGACGCGAAGGCCCGCCGCCTCGAGGCCGTCGCCCACCTCGGCGAACCTCTCGGCGGGCCAGCGGGCCGCGGCGCGATTCGATCCCGGCGCGATCACCGCGAACCGCTCCCCTGCCCGAAGGCGCGCGTCCGCCTGCAGCAGTGTCCCGGCCTCGACGCGGTCGTCATCATCGACCCGGAACACCGGCCGGCGCGGGACCGCGGGCGCTCCCGCGGCGGCGGCGAGGTCGAGCGCGAGGTCGAGCATCGAGCGGCGCCGGTCGTACGGGACCGCGTCCGTCAACAGACGTTCGAGGCCGAGCCCGGAGAACCCGAAGCGGCGCCGGGCCGCCGGGAGCAGGTACGCCGCGACGACTCGCGGATCGCCTCTCATGTCGAACGCCCAGTCGTACGCCTCGCGGCGAAGCCTCGCCGAAACCGAGAGCACCTCCGCCGGCGCCGGCAGGTCGCCCCGCCGCGGGTCGTACCAAGGCGCCGGCGCTTCGAGTACCCGGTCCACGTCCGGGTTTCCCTCGAGGGCGGCGCGGCCCCACGGTGCCGCGAGCGCGTCGAGCCGCGCCTCGGGATACGCTCGCCTGAGCGCGGCGAGCGCCGGCGTCGACATGAGAACGTCGCCGAGGTGGTCGAGTCGCACGACGAGGATCGAGCGAGGCACCGGCGGACAAGGCCCCCGCGGGGCGAGGAGCCCCAGGAGCGGCGCGGCGGGTGCCGCGGCGAGGTCCAGGGCCCACGCGATCCGACGCGCGCGGCGGGAGTAGTTGCAGTACCCGCTCGGGCCCCTCATGTCCGGCCGGCCTCCTCGAGGGCCTGGCGGTAAACCTCGATCGTCTCCCGCGCGGTCCTCGCCCAGGAGTACCCCCGTGCCCTTTCCCTTCCCCGGGAGATCGCATCGGCCCGGGCGGCCGGGTCATGACCCAAGCGGTCGAGGGCGGCGGCCCATGCTTCGACGTCGTCGGGGCCGGCGAGGAGCGCCGCGTCTCCGAGCACCTCGGCCAGCGCCCCGGCCGGAGAAGCGACGACCGGGCAGCCGGCCGCCATCGCCTCGAGAGGCGGAAGGCCAAACCCTTCGTACCGGCTCGGGAACACGAACGCGAACGCCGCGCGGTAGGCGGCGCCGAGGGTGGCATCGTCCACGTGACCCAGGGGAAGTACGAAGTCGGCGAGACCGAGGGACCGCGCTTCGCGAAGCAGCTCGTTTCGCCGTGCTCCCTCCTCCCCGGCGATGACGAGATGCAGGCCCTCCCCCCCCTCCCGACACCGCGCCAGCACGCGAAGGAGAAACGGGACGTTCTTCAGGGGGTCGAGCCCCCCGGCGTAGAAGAGAAAAGGCCGGGGGAACCCGGCCGCCGCGGCGTCGGCGCTCGAAGGGGAGTGGAGGGCTTCCGCCACGCCGTTCGGCACGGCGACCACGCGCGAGGCGTCGAGCGGGTAGTGCGCGAGAAGGTCGCGGCGCGTCGTCTCCGACACGGCGACGACCCGGTGGGCGGCGAAGGCGCTCCGGAACGTCCTCCGGAACGCTTGGCGGTGGCGCCACGACAGCGCCTCCGGAAACAGCCTCGCCACCAGGTCGTGCACGGTGAGGACGAGTGCTTTCCCCCCCGCCCCCGCGGAGGGGAGGGCATACGCGGGCGAATGATAGAGATCGATCCCCTCCCGACGCAGCAGCCGCGGTATCAGGTGCCGGTCCGCGATGCCGATTCCGCGGCGCGGCCCGCGGTAGCGAACGTCGCGGAGCCCGAGCTCCGCCCCCACGCTCGACCACGACAGGGCCGCGAATTCCCACCCCGAAGGCGCCGCGGCAGGCAGGGCGCGCACCAGCTCCCGCGCGTACCGGCCGACTCCACGGCCTCCGCTCGGGGTTTCGAGACAGCGGAGATCCACGAGGACGCGCGTGCCCTTTCCCGGGCCTCGGCAAGAAACGTCCACCCGGCCTCCCTCCGGGCCCCGATCCGCGGGGCCGGCGATCAGGCTAGTTTGATTCCCCCCCACGAATCAACCGCGCGCGGCGATTCCTTCGGGGCAGGAACGCGGTTACGATGGGCGCCGATGAGCGCGCCGGGACTCTCCATCGTGATCCCGAGCCGCGACGGTGCCGCGAGGATCCCCGAGACGCTGGCGTCGATCGCGCGGCAGGAGGTGTCCTGCAACGTCGAGGTCGTCGTCGTGGACGACGGCTCGTCGGACGGAACGCGGAACGCTGCGGCCGGGGTGGCGTTGCCGTGGGGCCCGCCGTCGGTGCTGCGGCACGACGTCGGGCGCGGGCGAGCCGCCGCCTGCAACACCGGGCTCGGCGCCGCCCGCGCGCCTGTGGTCGTCGTCCTCGACGACGACATGACGCTCGAGCCGGGCGCGATCGCTGCGCACCGCGCGTTCCACGAGCGCCGGGCGCGGCAAGCGGCTCTCGGTCGGATCGTGCTCGCGCCGGGGAGCGAGCCGGCGTCGTGCTTCCGGCGGTTCCTCGAGCGCGAGCAGGCGTTCCGCGAGGGCGCTCTCCTCGACCGGCGGGACGACGTCCCCTTTCCGATGTGCCTCACCGGTCACTTCTCGGCCGCCCGGGACGTCCTGGAGGAGGCGGGAGGGTTCGACGCGAGCATCGCGCGGTACGGGTTCGAGGACATCGACCTGGGTTATCGCCTGCACGGAGCGGGCATTCGCATCGCGTACCTTCCCGAGGCGGTCTCGATCCACCGGGCGTACATGACCGACCTCGATCGCTACCTCGCGCGGCAGCGCGAGGCGGGGCTCGTCGCCCGCGAGCTGGCGGCCCGGTACCCGGACGGACCGTTCCGCGAGTACCTGCGCGTGGACGGGCCGGCCCGGCTCGGCCTCGGCAGAAGTCCCGCGGGGCTCGTCGGGCTCAGGCTCGCGAACCGCATCCTCCTGATCCGCCCGTTCCGCCGGCTCCTCGGCTCCCGGGCGGGTTTCGCCGCGCTGCTCGGGCTTCTCGCCGCGGGAGAGCGAGCGGGGCTCGATCGCGCCGTCCATTTCGGCTACCACGTCGCCCGGGACGTCCGCTACTTTCAGGGCTGTTTCGACGACCCGGCGGAAGGAGGAGCGGCGTGACCGGGTCCGGGCTGTCCGTCGTCATCCCGAGCTGGAACGGCAGGCCGCTGCTCGAGGAGCACCTCCCGTCGGTGCTCGATGCCGCCGCGGGAATCGCCGGCACCGAGGTGATCGTCTCGGACGACGGATCGACCGACGGGACCGAGGAAGCGATATCCCGCCGGTTCCGGCCGGCGCGGGTCGTCCGCCGCGGGCGGAATGGCGGCTTCGGCCCGGCGGCTAACGACGGGGTGGTCGCCGCGTGCGGCGCGGTCGTGATCCTGCTCAACAACGATGTCACGGTCGCGCCGGGCACCCTCGAACGCCTCGCGGGTGCTCTCGAGGCCTCGCCCGAGACGTTCGCCGCGGTGCCGTCCATCGTCCGGCGCCGGAGCACGGAAGACGAGGCTCGCACGCGGATCCGGCTGCGGTTCGGGGTCGTGTCCACCTCGATCGGGGAAGACACCGGGACGGATCCGGCGTACGCCTGCGGCGGCGCCATGGCATTTCGCCGCGCCGAGTTTCTCGCGCTCGGCGGATTCGATTCCCTCTACGCCCCGTTCTACTGGGAGGACGTGGACCTCTCGTACCGGGCGAGGAAGCGAGGGCGGCGGATCCTCCACGTCGCCGGCGCCCGGGTCGATCACGACCACGGCCGCACGATCGGGGAGCGGATCGACCGTCGGCGCGTCGCGGAGATCTACGAGCGGAACCGGCTGCTCTTCACCTGGAAGAATCTCGACGACCCTGCGCTGCGCCGGACCCACATGGTCCTGCTCCCTCTCAAGCTGGCGTGGGACCTCGCGGCCTACCCGGCTTTCGTCCGTGGGTTCCGGGACGCGTGGGCGCTTCGACCCGCGCTCGTTCCCGCCCGTCGCCGAGAGCGGGCCGAGGCGACGATCGGCGACCGGGAACTGCTCACGAGGGGGTAGTCTCGCGCCGCGAGCGGGCCGCTGCCGTCGGTCCTGGCGTGCCCCCGTCGCCGGGGCGCGCGGCGCCGAGGAGCCGCCGGAGCAGCCGCGCCGCCCTTCCTGGAGCCGCGAGAACATGGTGGCCGAGGCGCGGGATCCTCGTCCGCCGGCGGTGAAGCCTCAGGAACGGGACAGGTTCGCACCGGCGGGCGGCCGCGGCGGCACGGACTTCCTCGACGCACGCGATCATCCGCCTGAAGACGGCCTCCTCGCCGTAGTCCCGGAGCGATCGCTCCCATCCCGCCGCCGCGATCGCACGGCGCTCGTCGTCATGGGCCAGGTAGTGGCGGGTCAGATCGACGGCCTCCTCGATGCTGTCGAATCCGACGGCTTCCCGTCCGTCCTCGAAAATCAGGCCGAGATGACGCTTGTTGTCGCAGAGGAGAAGGACGCCGTTGGCCGGCAAGACGTACGTGCGGAAATTGACGGGACCCGTCGAGTTGTGGAAGTTGGGACCGATCCTGGTCCGCCCGTAGATCTCCAACCTCCGTTCCTCGGGAAGGAATCCGGCGGGCCAGCCGTCGCCGCCGTAAGTCCCTTCGGGAAACGCGGAAGCGTACCGGTCGAGCCGCTCGCGCCTCCAGGGGCTTCGCCGCTCGCACAGAATCGCCACGGGAACGTCGCGTTCCCCGGCCAGGATGCGCTCGCGCGTCATCGAGGGATCCCGGTCCTCCTCGCGAAAGCCGAGCGGCCAGAATCGGGCCTCCCGCACCCCCCATCGCCGATACGTCTCGACCTCGGCGATGTTGCCGACCAGGCAGAGATCGTACGCCTCGGCCACCGGGCGGGAGAGGTCCTCGGACGACTCCGGGTCGTCGAAGCAGCCGTAGACCCGGAAGCCCGGGAGCTGCCGAACGAACTCGGGGTGGAGGTTGATCCCGTTGTAGTTGACGAAGACGTCGTACTCCTCCATCCTCCGCGCCAGGCTCTCATACAGCCGCAGGAGTTTCCCGTGCCCGCGGCGCCACATGGCGTCCAGCTCGGACCAGCCGAGCCGCGGGCCGGGCGGGTCCAGGGTCAGCGGTAGTCCCTCGACCGCGATCCCGCGGGAGCGCAACCTGGCGAGCCACCGCTCCGTCACGGCTCTCACGCACACGGGGCTCGGGTACCAGCTGTAGCCGAGGAGGATTCTCATCGACCGCCCCGCGCGTCGCCCACGCGCGTGACGAACAGGCCGTTGCAGAACGGGAACTGGACGGCGCCCTCCCTGCAGGCCACTTCTCGCACGAACCGGCGCACGCCGCGGATGTTCTCGCTGTCGTGGAACAGCATGAATCCGCCAGGCCGCACCAATGGCCGGTACAACCGATGCTCGAGCTTGACCTGGCCGTAGGAGTGTTTCCCGTCGATCAGCAGCACTTCGATGGGCCGCCCCGGCGGCCAGTGC
Organism: Acidobacteriota bacterium; assembly: GCA_041494445.1. Taxonomy (GTDB): domain Bacteria; phylum Acidobacteriota; class Polarisedimenticolia; order Polarisedimenticolales; family JAIQFR01; genus JAIQFR01. The sequence continues at coordinate 12,201 of JBGQAU010000021.1, forward strand.
TTCGCGGCGACCTCGCTGGCCTCCAGCAGGAACTCCCACCGGTCCCGCAGTCCGAGCGGGCCGACCTTGGCCTCCGCCACCGGTTGGGGGGCGATGTCGATGGAGACGAGCCTCCCGTCCGTGCGGCTCAGGGCGAGAAGGAAAACGGAGGTGCTGTCACCCGGGCCCAAACCGATCTCCACGACCCAGCGGGCCCTCAGGCCCAAGACAAGGTTGTAGAGGAAGAGTGCGTGGCCCGCCATCCCCGACGCCCCCGCCGTCCCCGTCACCGTCTGCCCGAGCGGGGAAAGATCGGGGGGCTCGAAGCGCTCCTCCACGGCGGGCCGGTCCTGGATCTCCAGGTCTCGCCTGCCACGATCCCGCGCGCGATCCAGAACTCCCCGAAGGGGACCCGCCAGCGGGCCGAGGAGGCGAGACGCGGAGGCTCGGCGGATTGCGGTCATGCGTCGACTCACTGCCTCGCGCGTGCCCAGACGTTCGCGCTGAAAGCGTAATTGCCGCATTCGATGAGGAACTCATTCGGGGTCGCGAAGGGCCGGCCCGTCTTCTCCGAGAAGAGCTCGTATCCCAGCCGCTCGATCTGGTCCTTCAGCTTCAGGACGTCGCCGCCGAACGTCGCCAGGTTGTTCTGGCTGAACTCCATCACGAGCGCGGGCCGCTGCGCGGCGAGGAGCCTCTCCGCGCCGGCGAGAAAGTAGGGCTCGTGCCCATCGATGTCCACCTTGACCAAGTCGATTCTCGGGAGGGCCAGCTCTCCCGCCACGCCGTCCAGGGAGCGCAGGCGGATCGTCTCGCTCCCGAGGGATGCCTCGTCGGCGGCAGGATGGAGGGTCGCGGAGGAGTCCCCGATGTGGAGGACCCGTGTCTCCTCCCGTGCGGACAGTCCGTAGTCCAGGACGACCACGCGGTCCGTCACCGCGTTCTCCCTCAAGTGCCAGAACAGCCGCTCCCGGTAGGTCTGCGCCGGCTCGAAGGCCCACACCCGTCCCGTGGTTCCCACCAGCCGCGCGAAGATCAACGTGAAGTACCCGAAGTTGGCCCCGACGTCGAGGACACGCATCCCCGGCTTCAAGAATTCACGCACGAGCTCCGTCGTCCTCGGCTCGAACTCGCCGTGCAGGAAGATCTCCCGGTCGAGGTAGTTCTCGAGACGAAGGCCCCACGTGATCCCGCGCCGACGCACCTTCACGAAACCCCGGGACGGCATCGAGGAACGCCTCCACGCTCTGAGGAGTCGTCCACCCATGGCCCGGTACGACAGGTCCACCATCCTAGCCTTCGGTGCGCGTCTGCCACGCGATCAACGGCTGCAGCTTGGCTCTCAAGGCGTCGCCGGGATAGGCGCGATTGATCCCTCCGGCCGCCTGAACCGTCAGCTCGACGGGAACCCCGGGCCCGGTGCACGAGCGCCGATTGTAGATCCCGGCGTGGACGACGAGCCGGTAGGCGCGATTCGCGAGCAGGTTCGCCGGCAGGGTCGCGGTCGAAGTGTACCTCCCCGGCGCGATCTCCCGGATGAGCTCCTCGTGCTCGTCGTGAAACGAGCGGATCAGGATGTCGTCCTGCTCGTCGACGATGTCGAAGTACACCCGGAGCTCCCGCACCGGCTGCACCACGTCGTACGTGACCCGGACGAGGACCGGCAGGTCGCTGCGCAGGATGGTGGTCGCCAGACCGTCCTGCAGGACGGCGACGTCGAGGAGCCGGAAGGCCGGATCGGCGGGCAGCCGGGCGATCCTGTCTCCCAGGGTCGCCCCGCCGGAGACCATGTCGGCGTCGCGGAGATACTCCTCGACGACCTCCCCGGTCGGGCCCGAGCGACGGAGTCGGCCGCCGGAGATCCACAGGGCTCGGCCGCAGAGGTTTCGCACCGCCTTCATGTTGTGGCTGACGAACAGGACGGTCCGACCCGCGTGGGCGACCTCGCTCATCTTGCCCAGGCATTTCCTCTGGAACTGCGCGTCGCCGACGGCGAGAACCTCGTCGACCATGAGGATCTCCGATTCCAGGTGCGCCGCCACCGCGAAGGCGAGCCGCATGTACATTCCGCTGGAGTAGTGCTTCACCGGGGTCTCCAGGAACTTCTCGACCTCGGCGAAGGCGACGATCTCGTCGAAGCGCCGGTCGATCTCGGCCTTGCGCATGCCGAGAATCGCCCCGTTCAGGTACACGTTCTCCCGGCCCGTGAGCTCGGGGTGGAAGCCCGTGCCCACCTCCAGCAGGCTCCCCACGCGGCCGCGGATCTCCGCCCGGCCCTCCGTCGGCTCGGTGATGCGGGAGAGGATCTTGAGGAGCGTGGACTTCCCCGCCCCGTTGCGCCCGACGACGCCCACGACCTCGCCCGGGCTTACCTCGAACGATGCGCCCCGCAACGCCCAGAAGGAGGAGTCCTCGATCGTCCCGCGACGCAGTCCGCGAAGCGGGTGGGTCATCCTGGACATGAGGGCGTCGCGGAGGGTCCTGTAGGGAGGCCGCTGGACCAGGCGGTATCGCTTGCCCAGGTCGTCCACCCTCACCGCGATCTCGCCCATGAGGCCTCACACCACGTCGGCGAAGCTGCGTTCCATCCGCCGGAAGTAGAACAGGCCGCCCACCAGCAGGACCAAGACGGTCCCCACCGAGACGAGGAGCATCGGCCCCGGGGCGGGAGCGCCCTTGAGGAGCGCCCACCGGAACCCGTCGACGACGCCTGCCATCGGGTTGAGGCCGTACACCAGCCTAAAGCGCTCCGGGACCAGGCTGCTCGGGTACGCGACGGGGGTCACGAAGAGCCACAGCTGGGTGAGGAACGGCAGCGTGTGGCGGACGTCGCGGTACTGCACGTTCAGGGCCGAAAGCCACAGCCCCACGGCGAACGCCGTGATCACCACGAAGAGCACCAGCAGCGGAAGCACGAGGATGGCAGCGGTCGGCGGAATCCGGTACCAGGCCGCGAGACCCAGGAGCACGACGAACGCGATGCCGAAATCAACAAGTCCCGAAACGACGGAGGACATCGGAATCAGGAGCCGAGGGAAATAGACCTTGGTGAGGAGACGCTCGTTGGCCACCAGGCTGTTCCCCGACTGGGTGAGCGTGTAGCTGAACAGCTGCCACGGCAACAGGGCCGCGAAGGTGAAGACGGGATAGGGCAGACCGTCCGAGGGCACCCGGGCCAGCCGTCCGAAGAAGACGCTGAAGACCAGCATCGTGAAGACCGGCTGGAGCACGGCCCATGCCGCACCCAAGGCGGTCTGCTTGTACCGGACCTGGAGATCGCGGAGCGCGAGGAAAAAGAGGAGGTCCCGATACCGCCACAGCTCCCCGAAGTCGGGAAGCCTCCAGCCGGACGCCGGCTCGACGACGGTGACCGGGGCCTCGCGACCCGTGGGCTCAGGTGAGACCTGGCCCCTCACCGCGCTTCTCCGGGAACTTCTCGCGCGGTACCTTCGCCGGCCCGGACCACGGGCCCCAGGGCCTCCGCGAGGAGCCGCGTCATCGCCTCGCACATGGCGCGGACGCCGAACTCCTCGTTCGCCCGCCTGCGGTTCGCCTTCGCCGCGCGCGCGCGCAGTTCGGGGTCGCCCGCGGCCGCCACCAGACGCTCCGCCAGCGCTTCCACATCTCCCACCGGGGCCAGGAGCGCCTCGCCGTCCGGCCCCACGGCCTCACGGATGCCGGGAATGTCGCTCCCGACGACGGCGAGCCCGGCGGCCATGCACTCGAGAACACCGTTCGGCACCCCCTCGAACCGCGAGCTGAAGACGCCGAGATCCACCGCGTCCAGGAGGCCGGCGACGTCGTCCACCTGGCCCAGGAAACGGACGCTCCCGCCGAGGCGGAGCGCCTCGGCGAGGTCGAGAAGTCCCCGGGCCTCCTCGTGCACCCGCCCGGCGAGGAGCAGCACGCCGGGCTTGGCGGGCAAGGGCCAGCGGTCCAGCGCGAGCCTCCAGGCCCGGAGCAGCGTGGGGTGGTCCTTGAAGCGGTGGAGGTTCGACAGCATGCAGGCGAGGAATACGTTTTCGTCGAGGCCGAGCGACTCGCGCCAGCCCCGCCGGTCTTTCGCAATTCGGGACAGCTCCACGCCGTTCCGTATCACGCGGATCCTGGCCGGGTCCACGCCGAGCACTCCCGAGAGGAAGAGGGCGCCGTGCCGCGAGTTGGACACGTAGTGACGGGTGTGCAGGAGGGCCAAACGCTCCAGCTTGCGGCCGAGACGGCCGCGGCCTTCGTCGCGCTGGTTCCAAACGGACGCCTTCGCGCCCGTCCACGGGAGCACGGCGCCGCAGAGGACGTTGGGAGCCATGGTGTACGAGAGGATCGCGTCGAATCTCGCGCGACGGAGCTTCCAGACGAAGGCAGCCAGGGCGGACCACCTCCTCGCGCGACCGCCGGCGTACGGCACGGGGACCGACCGGCAAGGAATCGCCGCTTCGTCGCACATCTCCGCGACGCGCCCCGGAGGTCCCATGCCCCAGACCTCGACATGGGCTCCCTCCGGCCCTGCGAGGTGGCACGCGAGCAACATGGCTTGCCGCTCGGCGCCGCCGAGCTCCAGGTGCTCCAGCACGATCAGGACGCTTCGTCCACGCAACGGTTGGGACGACGGGTCCTGCTGCGCGGCGGTCCCAGCGGCTGCGGAGATCATCGCACCCGTCCTAGCGCGGCGCCGGCTTGGCGGCGAGGGCCACGAGGTGCGGGCCCGTCCCCCCGCACAGGGCGAAGAACCGCCCTTCGGGGAAGGGCCGCGGCCGCAGCCGGTCCGCGAGACGAGCCGTCGCGCGCTCTGCCCGCCGGTAGAGATGCGCCGGGCTCCAATGACGAGGGGGACGGCGCGGCGGTTGCTGGAACTTTCCCAGGTCGAGCGCCCGGCAGAACCGCACCTCCAGTCCGCCGGAAGACAGCAGGGACGACAGCGAGCCGGCGGCCCAGGAGGTGAGGTGCTGGACTTTGTGAAACTCCTCGCCACAGGCCGGGCAGAATACCATGGACCGCGACAGGTCCTCCTCGTTGGGAGTGGTGAACAGGGCCCAGCCTCCCGGCACCAACACCCGGGAGATCTCCGCCACCAGTCCTGGGAGGAATTCCACCGGCACGTGCTCGAGGGTCTCGATACAGCAGACACCGTCGAAGGAGCGGTCACCGAACGGCGCGCGACCACCGTGGATCTCGAGCGCACCTTCCCAGCCGGGGCGGTCGCCGTACCGCTCCGCGGCCAGGCGAACCGAGTGGGGCGAGGCGTCGGCGCCGGCCACTCTCGCGCCCGCGTCAAGCAGATGCCGGATCAGAAACCCGGGGCCGCATCCGAAGTCGAGCACCCGCGCCCCCCGCAGCGGGACCGCCTGGGAGAGGAACACGCCCACCCCGGCGCCGACCTGAAGGGTGAAATACTCCCCCTCGGCGGCGGGGCTACTGGACCAGTGCTCCCAGAAGGCGGCGATGCGCTCGGCCGTCCACTCCATGGCCGGACATGATACAAGCTCCCCCGTCCCCGGGGGTTCATCCGTGCACGTCACCCGAGCGCCTCACCGGAAGCGGATCTCGCGGTTCTGTTGCAGCCAGAGACCGAGCACGAGAAGGAGCCACAACGTGTTCGACCGGTCCCGGCCCGGGCCGTGAGCCTGCAGGATGCCGCGAATCTCCGGGACGCGGAACCAGTCGTGAAGGGGTGATCCTGCGGGGAGCAGCACGTCCTCGAGCATCGTCCTCCCCGAGCGACCCGGGAGGAACCACTCGGCACGGGGCGGGGCGAATCCCTGCTTGGGACGGTGGACGAACTCCCGAGGGAAATCCTTCAGGAGGGCCGTCTTCGGGAGGTACTTGCGGACCGGGACACCGTCCCGATCTCCCCGATAGCGCAGCCTCAAGGGAAGACGGGCGGCCAACTCCATCATGTCCACATCGGCGAAGGGGGTCCGGACCTCGAGCCCGTGGCACATGGCCGCAACGTCCACCTTCGTGAGGATATCGCACGGGAGGTAGGTTCGGATGTCGAGGTATTGGGCGTACGCGAGCGCGTCGGTTCGCGGCGCCTCGGCCGCCGCCTCGGCGAACAGCGGGCACGGCTCGGCCGGAAGCCGCTGGAACTCCGGGCGCCAGAGCGCTCGGCGGACGTCCTCCGCGACGTACTCGATCCCGCGCTGCCATTCCCGCAGGACGCTCCATCGAGCCAGAAGCAAGCGCCGGGCGGTCGCCCACGCCACCGACCTCGCGTTCGCGAGCGACGGGTCGTGCCGGAAGGACCGGAGGTGCCCGCGGACGGACGGACGCATCCACATGAGGTAGGAGTCGTACCCGCCGAAGCCCTCGTCCCCGCCGTCCCCCGACAGGACCATCGGCACGTGGGCCCGGGCCAGACGTGCGACGTGCCAGGTCGGGACCGCAGACGCGTCCCCGAACGGCTCGCCGTAGTGACTCACGAGCCCGGGCAGGAGATCCGTCAGATCGCCGCGGACCGTCTCGGTGTAGAGCTCGAAGCCGCACTTGCGGGCCACCTGCTCCGCGTACCTCGCCTCCGAGAGCGCGGCGTCCGAGAAATCGATGCAGAACCCCTTGATGCTCCTCTCGAGAAGCCGGCTCAGTCGGACGGCGACCAACGTCGAGTCGATCCCTCCGGACAGCAGGACGCCGTAGGGAACGTCCGAGACCGTGTGGGCCCGCACCGACGATTCGAGAGCGAACTCGAACCGCTCGAGCCACTCCGCATCCGAGGGTCCGGGGTCGGGGTCGAACCGCAGGTTCCAGTACCGCGAGGGGCCGCGGAGGCTTCCGTCGAATCCGACGAGGAGGTAGGTGGCCGGCGGCTGCTTGTGCACCTCGCGGTAGATCGTCTGCGGCGTCGGAACGTACTGATAGCGCAGGAAGAGCTCCACCGCTTCCAGCGACCCCTCGGGTGGGTCGTCGTCCACCTGCCGCAGCGCGGCGAGCTCCGACGCGAAGGCGAGATACCCCGCGCCGGTCCGATAGTAGAGGGGCTTGATCCCGAGATGGTCGCGCGCGAGGAGGAGCCGCCGTCGTATCAGGTCCGCGAGTCCGAAGGCGAACATGCCCCGGAAGCGCTTCACGCAATCGGGACCCCATTCCTCGTAAGCGTGGACGATCACCTCGGTGTCCGAACGGGTCCGGAACCTGTGCCCCAGCGAGCGCAGCTGCGCGGTGAGCTCTCGGTAGTTGTAGATCTCCCCGTTGTAGGTCACCCAGACCGTCCCGTCCTCGTTCCCCATGGGCTGCTGCCCGGTCTTGAGGTCGATGATGGAAAGGCGGCGATGCCCGAGGGCGAGGCCGTCCCGCACGAAGTGGCCCTCGCCGTCCGGCCCGCGATGCGCGACCGCCGCGGTCATCCGCTCGATCTCCCCCGGGCGGGAGACGTTGTCGCCCCATCTCAGAATGCCCGCGACGCCGCACATGGATTCCCCGCTACCTACCCGACTCGAGGTCGGCGCGTCCGTACGATCCTGCGACGGGCCGGCGCGCCGAGGAGCGATGATAACGTCGGCTTGCCCGTGGCGAAACGTGATTCCACCGCTCGCTCACGATGGCCTCGAGGCCGGCAGTCCCGGCGCGTTGGCCGTCACCCCCACGGCTCACCTCGGGAAGGGGCGCAGGCCACCCGACGAGTAGAAGCAGAGGAGGTCGTCCGGGCGGACGGGGCGCGCGTCGAGGCGCAGCGTCCTCGAATCCACCAAGTGGACCTCGAAGTCCTTCCCGGCGAAGTCCTCGCGAAGCAAGCGGTTTTCTCGTACGAATCGCGCCCGCGGCTCGAGCAGCTCGATGCCATGGACGCCGCCCGACCCGTCGACCCGGACCGCGTCGTCCGCGTGGAAGAGGGTGCTCCAGAAGGCGACGCTCACCTCGGGTTCGGCGCGCGGGCCGCCGAACAGGCGGACCGCGTCGGGGAACCCGTTGCGGAAGACGTAGGCTCCGTTCAGGTTGTCGGGAAGGTTCGCGACCCTGAGCCGGCCCGTAGGTCCCATGAGGCGAATGTCCTCGACGATCCGCGCCGCGAGGGTGCCCGCGGCGGACCAGTTCCGCGTGGCGAAGACGAGCCCCACCGCGTTCAGGAGGACGAGGAGCCCGATAGCGACCATGCGTGGGGCGCGGCGCGGGAGAATGCGCTCCAGGCTCGCCGCGATCCACAGGGTCGAGAAGACCGACGGGAGGTAAACCATGCGCTCGCCTTCCGTGTTCAGGAAGGAGACGCGCAGGCTGAGGACCGGGAGGATCACGGCCATGAAACAGGCCGCGAGGAAGAGCAGCGGGGACCGGGAGTGCTCCGCCTCTGCCGCGGCTCGCCGACGGCGAACGAGCACGAACACAGCGCACAGCAGGACCGCCCCCGCCGCGGAAGCCAGTAGAACGAGGGACCATGAGGACGCGCCCCGCAACGTCTCGAGACCGGTCTTTCGAACGTCGAGCGGCGAGACGCCCGCGGGCACGAGGTCCATGGAGACACACGGGAACAAAGCGCGGTACCCGATCAGGAGCACGTTGGCCACGAGAAGCAGAGGATTCCGCTCCACGTGGACCTGGCTGCCATAGCCACCGATCAGCGTGCCGAGGGCGACGAGGCGGAGCGCGAGGTACCCTGCCAGCACCGCGAAGAAGACCGCGACGCACGCGAGACGATGCGGGAGCGGGGGCGCGGTCCCGGGCTCCGCTCGCTTCCACGCTTCGTACGCGAGGATCAGCAGCGGGAACGTGATCGCCGACTCCTTGCACAGGAGCGCCGCGGCGAAGAGCGCGACGGAAGCCGCGATCCTCACCCCACCGGGCCGGTTCGCCGCTGCGGCGTACGTCGCCAGCGCGCTCAGCAGGAAGAACGTCGCGAAAAGGTCGGTCCTCCCGGAGATCCAGCACACCGGCTCCGAGTGCGAGGACAGGACCAGGAAGAGGAGCGCCGTGGCAACGGGGAGGAGCCGGTCGGGGCGGCCCCGTGCGCCGCCCACGCCGAACCGCCGGGCCAGCAGGAAAACGAGGAACGCGTTCAGGCCGTGAAGCAAGACCGCCGTGAGATGGAACCCGAGTGGATTGCCGGACCACAGGAGATCGTCCAGATAGAGGCTCAAGGAGATGAGCGGCCTCAGAAAGCCGGATCCTCCCGACCAGACCCCGAACGGTCCCGCCTCCCGCACCTTGCGAAGCAGCTCGAAGTCGTCCGAGAGGAAGAACGAGCCCAGCGTGCCCGAGAAGAGCAGGAGGGACGCGAGCACGCATCCGACCAGGACTCCCCACGAAAGGAAGCGGGACCTCCCCTCGGCATCAGGCCCTGATGGCGCAGGATCCTCTCGAATCATGGGACGTTCACGGCGAAAGCTCCACCCTGCGATCGGGCTAGCCCCGTGCCAACCGGCTTCGGATGACCTGGACCCGAGAGGCGTCCAGTGTGAGCAGGTTCTGTTCGTAGGGGCTCCCCTTGGGTCGAGCGGCCCAACGACGCGCGACGGCCTCGGCCTCGGAGAGGAGTCGCGCCGCCCGCTCCCGTGCGCCCGGCGCTCCCTCCGCGAGCACGGACTCCGCCAGCAGAAGGCGGGCCGGAACGGCCTCCGGCTCGATCCGGAGCGCCTGCTCCGCCGACCGCCGCGCCCCGGCGGGATCGCCCGCATCGAGGAGGAAGCCTCCTTTCTCCAGGAGCGGGAACGGATCGTGCCGGGAGCGCAGGGACGCCTCGTCGTAGCGGGCGGAGGCCCGCGCGCGGGTCGCCTCGTCGCGGAAGAGCTTCGTGCACGCGAGCGCCTCGACCCGCGCGACCCCTATCCGGTAACGGACATCGGCTGGCTCGAGGCGGACCGCCCGCTCCGCGGCCTCGCGAGCCTCGGCGTAGACCGGCGCGCCAAAACCCCGCCCTGATGCCAGGTCCTCCGCGCGGTGCAGCCACAGGTCGGGATGGAGCGGATTCCACGCGAGCGCCGCGCGGAGGCGCTCCCGCCCCGTCTCATCGAGGCGTCCTCGCGGGAGCCCGCGCGCCGAGCGCCACGCGAGGTAGGGCGCCACGTCGCCGACCACGACGAGGACCGCGAGCGCCGCGGCCGTCGCCGCACGCAACGCCCGTCCTCTGGGACGAGCCGGCTCCTTAAGCTCGGTGGAGAGGAGACTCCCGAGGACCACCGCGACGAGAAGATGAATTGCCGGCCTTTCGCTCGGGTTGTCCACCGCGGCCTGCACCGCCAGCGCCACGAGCGCCGCCACGGCCCCGGCGGCCCCGTCCGGCAATCGGCCGGATCGCCGCCTCTTCGCGATCTCCCGGGAGGCGAGGATGAGACCGGCGAGCGCGGCCAGGGTTGCCGGTAGTCCGAACTCAGCGGGAAGACGCAGGAGATCGGAGTGGGTCGAGCGGAACGAGCGGGCGAAACGGAGAGGGCCCTCCGAGATCGGGAAATTGAGGCCCGCCGCGGCCGCCGCGAACTGGCCGGGCCCGGTCCCGGTCCAGGGGGACGCGGCCGCGGGTCCGAGACTCGCCCTCCAAATCGCGAGGCGCCGGTACTGGAACGCGTCGCCTCTCTCGAAGCGCCACACGACCCCCGCAGCCGCCGCGACCACGAGCAGCACGCCCGCCGCCGCCGCCGCGCGCCGCGTCCGAGGCGAAAAACGGTCCCACGAGCGGGCCAGAAGCCATCCGCCTCCCGCGATCAGCGCGAGGAGCGCGCCGCGGGAGCCCAGCATCGCGAGCACCAGTGCGGCCGGGGCCGCGAGCGCGGCGCGCGCCCGGCCCCCCGGGCGCCGGCCCGTCCCGGCGGTTCCGGCTCCGATCAATAGCGCTGCCACGAGCCACGCCGCCAGATGGTTCGGATTCAGGAACGTGCCCGCCGGGCGCAGGTCTCCACGGAACTTCTGGACGAGGGCCACGATGCCCTCGAACGCGGCTCCGGCGAGCAGCGGGCCGCCCATCCGCGCCGCGAGCGCCGGGCCACAGCGCGCGGCGAGAAACGCGGCCCCGGCGAACGCGGCGATCTCCTGGAGCACGAGGAACGCCGCGAACCGGTACGGCGCGAGGCACGCTCCCGCCAGCGCGAACAGCGCGAACGCCGCGAACGCGAATCCCGCGGCGGGGGCGGGAACTCGCCGCTCTCCCGAAAGTCCCGGCACGAGGACCGCGAGAAGCGCCAGCGCCGCCACGGCGGAGTGAACCGCGAGCAGGCCGCCCGGGGACGCGCCTCCCTCCCCGAGCGTCGCCAGGAGGAGCAGGGCCGCGAGACCCCACGAGAGCACCGGGGTGCTCACGGCCGCGGCTCCGGTGCGACGTGGAGGAGCAGCGCCGCCGCCGCCTGGTCCCGGCGCCGCGCGTATTCGGGGCGCAACGGGTAGAGACGCGCGGCCTCCGCGAGATCGGCGTAGGCTCCCGGCAGGTCACCCTCGGCGGCGCGGAGTCTTGCCCTCAGGTCTCTCGTGCCCGGGCGGACCGGATCGAGCGAGACCGCCCGGTCCGCCTCCACGAGGGCATCCCGAAGGTCCCGGGATGGTTCTCCCGGCGCGCCGGCTCGCGCGAAGAGCGCGTGTGCCAGCGCCACCCGTGCCTCCGCGTCCCAGGGAGCGAGACTCCGAGCACGACGCGCGCTGCCGACCGCCCCCTCGAGATCGCCGGCGGCCAGCCGCTCCCGCGCCTCGACCCGCGCGTTCCAACCGAGCCCCGCCGACGCCGCAACCGTCGCCGCGACCAGCACGCCGACGACGATCGGCCATCGGACCGCCCCACCGATTCGCGGGATCGCCGGCTGCTCCCCGTCTCCCTGAGCCGAAACGGCGCCTCGAAGCGAGGCGGCGAGCCAGAGCATCGAAGGGAGGAAGGCCGTGAAATCCCCGAGGTTCTGCAGGGCGAAGGCCCCGAGGCCGATGCGCGCACCGCCCAGCCAAGGCGGTCCCGCGTCGCCACGCCGCGAAAGCAATGGCGTCAGGAAGAGCGTGAAGAACAGGATCGAGAGGACCCCTGCGGCCGGGAACCCGGTTTCCGCCGCGAGCTGAAGCGGAAGGTCGTGGGCATACCGGGTCTCGTTGTCCCCTTCCCGCAGGTAGCCCGGGAGCGCTCCGCCGAACCCTCCCGGCCCGACGCCGACCCAGGGGTGGTCCGCGGCCATCGCCCACGCCGCGCGGAAGTTCCCGGCTCTCAAGGTCCAGGGGCTGCCGGGGTGATCGCGGTCGAGCACCTCCCCTCCTCGGATCGCCGCGATCGCGGCCACGATGAGGAGAAGCGAGGCGGCTCCCGCCACGAGCGACCGTCGAGACACCTTCCGCGAGGCTCCGGCGAGCGCGAGCGCGCCGAGAAGCCCGATCGCCGCGGTGGCGGAGGCTGCGCAGAGCAGGCCGACGACCTCGAGCGCGGCGGCGACGAAAAGGGGAATCCGAGCGCGGCGGCCCGACCGGAACGCCAGGCCCACGGTGATCGGGAGCACGAGGGCGAGGAATCCGCCGAGGGCGGCCGGCGTGGGAAAAGAGGCGAACGCCCGTCCCTCCTCGAGCCTCGCGAGGATCGCGTCCCGATCGGGGACGCCGGGGATCGCGCGCACCTGTTGGGCGAGCGCGCCAAGCCCCCAGAGCTTCTGTGCCGCCGCGTGAAGGGACACCGCCGCTCCCGCCGCGGACAGCGAAACGGGGATCGCGGGCCCCCACCGGAACGCGCGCGGCAGCGCGGCGCAGTGGACTCCGGTCGCCGCGGCGAGCACCGCCACGGCCAACGGCTGCGCGGCAGGCGCGCGGTACAGGAACGCGACGGACGCCGCGGACAGCGCGAGACCGAGCAGGAGCGCCCGCGTGCCGTCGCCGTCGACCGGACGGACCAGGAGCGCGAGAAGCGCGATCAAAGCGGAGATTCCGGCCATCGCCTCGCCGCGGGTCTCGGGGGGCAGCAGCGGAAGCAGGACGATCAGGATCGGGAGAATGAGGCAGGCGGGACGGAGAACCGCCCCCGGCGAGGTCGACGCCGGTACGCGGCTACTGGGGGGCGCCCACGAACTGGCCATTCACGATGACGATGTCTTGCTCGAAGTGATCCCGGGTGGCGACGGTGATTTCCGCGCCGTCCACGCCGTCCTTGCCGAACGACTCGAGGGTGTAGTTCCCCAGGGCGTCGCGAGAATAGCCGTACGGGTTCCCCCAGGCGTCTTTGATCGGCATCACGCTGGTCTGGTAAGGGATCAGGACCGCGTGAAGGCCCGTGATTCCCCCCGCGTCCGACGGAAGGAACCCGTGATCGACGCCGTAGACCTCGATCCCCTTCGAGATGGTCCGCATGTCCGCCATGGTAGCCCGTTGCTTCGATTTGTCCAGGGCATTCATGAGGGCCACGATCCCGATGGTGACCACGATGGCCAGGATCACCAGGGCCACCAGCAGCTCGACCAGCGTGAATCCCCGCTCTCGTCCGCTGCCTTGCGGACTCATCCGGGATCTCGAGCCGCACCTCGCCGTAATTCCTGTCCGTTTCGCGAACGGCGCATCGCGCGGCGTGACGGTAGTCTCAAGCCCTCCGCCGCGAGCCCCCTTGCGCCGGCCGTCCGACTTGCCACCGATCGTCGCCCTCGAGGCGATCGAGTTGACACTGCGCGTCAATCCGACGAATTCCCGGCCTGGACTCCCCACGCCTCGCTCACGACCGGCTCGAGCACCGCGTCGGCGCTCTGCGCCGGGTCCCGCGCGGTGAGACCGTACTTCTTCCCGAAGTAGCGGAACGACCGGAAGGTCATTCCGAGCATCTCCGCCGCCCTCGTCTGCACGCTGCCGCTCCGCTCCATCGCCTCGATCATGAACCGCCGACGCAGCTCCTCCAGGTGCGGCTCGAGCTCGATGCCCGACTCCGGCAACACGATGTCCACCTCGCCGCGGTGTAACTTCCCGCTCCTCACCTCCCTGGGGAGGCTCTCGGGCACGATCATGTCGCTGGTTTCGAGGGCCACGGCGCGCTCGAGCACGTTCTCCAACTCGCGCACGTTCCCGGGCCACTGGTACGACTCGAGACACTCCATGGCCGCCTTCGAGATCGCCGACACCTCCTTGCCCATCTGCCGCGTGCACTTCTGGAGGAAATGCTCGGCGAGATCCGGAATGTCCTCCGGCTTCTCCCGGAGCGCGGGCATACGGATCGGGATGACGTTGATCCGGTAGAAGAGATCCTCGCGGAACCGCTTCTCCCGGACCATCCTCTCCAGGTCCTGGTTCGTGGCCGTGATGACCCGGACGTCGACGTCGATCTCCTCGGTCCCGCCCACGCGGCGGATCCTGCGCTCCTGCAGGACCCGGAGGAGCTTGATCTGCATCGCGGGCGAGGTCTCGCCGATCTCGTCCAGGAAGATCGTCCCGGCGTTCGCGACCTCGAACAGTCCCTTCTTGCTCGCCGTGGCTCCGGTGAACGACCCCCTCATGTGACCGAACAGCTCGCTCTCGAGCAGCTCGTCGGGAAGAGCGCCGCAGTTGATGGACACGAACGCGCCGTCCTTGCGTCCGGAGTTGTAGTGGATCGCGCGAGCGACCAGCTCTTTCCCGGTCCCCGACTCGCCCGAGATCATGATGGTGCTGCCGGTCGTGGCAACGCGCTCGATGAGGTCGAAGATCGCCCTCATCTTCGAGCTCTTCCCCACGAGGCCGTCGAAGCGGTACTTCGCCTGGAGCTCGGCACGCAGCCCCCGGTTCTGGACCCTGAGCGCCTCGTTCTCCGCGGCGAGCCGCTTCTGCTCCATGGTCTTGCGGACGACCGCCTTCACCTCGTCCAGGTCGAACGGCTTCTCGACGTAGTACAGGGCGCCCTCGTTGAGCGCTTCGATGGCGGTCTCCTTGGAGCCGTAGGCGGTCATCAGGATGACCGCGGTCTCAGGCCCGCCCTTCCGGACGTGACGCAGCAGATCGAGCCCGGACATCCCCGGCATGGAGATGTCGCTGATCACCAGATCGAAGCCCTCCTCGCGGTCGGACTCCATGCGGTCGCGCGCCTTGAGCCCCGAGTCGGCGGCCTCCACCGCGTACCCCTCCTCGCGCAGCATCAGCGTGAGGAGGTCCCGCATGCTCTTCTCGTCCTCCACCACCAGGATCCTGTTCAACACCTCGCTCCTTCCGCGCAGGCCAGTTCGTCCTCCGCGGCGCGCGCCGCCTCGACCCTCGTCGAGCGGACCGGCAGGAGGATTCTCACTCGCGTCCCTTTCCCCGGCCGGCTTTCCACCGCGATGCGACCTCCGTGCTCCTCCACGAGCCGATACACGATGGCGGCGCCGAGACCGGTCCCCTCCTCGAAGAGGCTGTGGAACGGCTGGAAGTAAGCGGCGACTTCCTTGTCGTCCATCCCCACCCCCTCGTCAACGAACAGAATCTCCACTTGCCCCGATTCCTCAAGCGGCGCCACCGCGAGAGTCAGCGTGCCGCCCTCCGGCATCGCCTTGAGGGCGTTGGTGGCCAGGTTCCAGAACACCTGCTTCATCCGGTTGGGATCGACCTCGCACCAGACCCGCTCGGACGCCCAGCGGGTTTCGACGCGATGCGCCCGGCCGAATTCGAGGCTCTTACGCAGGAGCTTGAGCTGGTCGTCCAGCAGCCGCACCAGGTCGCACCGCTCCGGCGCGAACGTCCCGGGACGGGCGAAAGTCAGGAAGTCGCGGATCGCGCGGTCGAGCCTCTGGGACTCCCGGAGAATGATGTCCATCAGGTCCCGGGTCTCGCCATCCGGATCGAGGCGCCCCCTCAAGTACTGCACGGCGCCGCTGATCGCCGCCAGAGGGTTGCGGAGCTCGTGGGCCATCCCCGCGGCCATCTCGCCCAGTGCGGCCATGCGCTCCTTGAGGCGGACCTCCTGCTCGAGGGCCTGGATCTCGGTGAGGTCCTGGAAGATAAAGATGTAGCCCAAGGGGCTGCCCGCCCGGTCGTGGAGGTTGGAGACGGCGATCCCCAGGAAGATCCCCCGCCCGTCCGGCGTGTCGAAGTGACGCTCGAAGCGGTAACGCCGGTTCGCCAGCAGGAGCTTTCGGATCGCCTTGAGGAAGTCCGGGCCCTCGCCGATCCAGTCGCCGAAGGACCGGCCCACGACCTGGCCGGGGGAACACGACGTGATCTCGGACGCCCCCCGGTTCATGAAGTTGATCCGGCCCTCGAGATCGGTGGTCACGAGCCCGCTGTTGATGGACTCGATGATGTTCTCGTTCAGCGCCTGGAGACGGGCCACGGCGCCCCGGCGCTCCGCGAGCTCGCTCCCCTGGGCGCGCAGCCGCTCCGACAGGTAGCTCGCGAGGAGAGCGACCGCCACGAACGCGACCAGGTGGACCACCAGGAAGTAGCCGGCACGCCCGGGCTCGCGGGGAACGGGGGCGAGGACGCCCCACGGAACCCACGAGAAGCCGAACAGGACCAGCGACGCGTACATCGTGCAGCACACGCCGGCGAACGCCATCCCGCCCCGGCGGTAGAGCAGCATGGAGGCCACGATGATCGGGAGCAGGTACAGGAACGACATGGGGCTGTCGATCCCGCCCGTGATCCGGACGAATCCGGTGACGACGAGGCTGTCTCCGGCGAGCTGCAGGTAGAGGAAGGAGGCCCGGCCCTTGAGCCACCAGTCCAAGGCCGCGTACAGCAGCACCATGCCGTAGGCGACCGCCGACAGGCCGAACAGCGGCCTCAGGGTCTCACCCGGGCGGAGCAGCAACTCGATGGCGAAGGCCGAGATCAGGATAGTCGTGACCGTGACGACCCTCAGGATCATCAGCCAACGAAGCTGTCGTTCGATCTCGTCTCGGTCCATCGCTCCGCCGGTCTGCCGCGCGCCCGGGTTCGGCCCCCGATCGGCCTCAACCGATCTTCGAGATCAGGGAGAACATCGGCATGTACATCGAGATCACGATCCCGCCGATGACGATTCCGAGGAACATGATCATGATGGGCTCGAGGAGAGCCAGGAGATTCGCGGTGGCTTCGTCCACTTCGTCCTCGTAGAAGTCCGCGATCTTGTTGAGCATGGTCTCCAAGGCGCCCGTCTGCTCGCCCACCGCCACCATCTGAACCACCATGGGGGGAAACACGTCGGTGGCCTTCAGCGGCTCCGAAATCGTTTTCCCCTCCTCGATGCTCTTCCGCGTGGCCATGATCGCGTCCTCGACCACGGCGTTTCCCGCGGTCCGCGCGGTGATGGCCAGTCCCTCCAGGATCGGGACCCCGGAGGAGACCAGGGTGCCGAGGGTCCGGCAGAACCGCGCCACCGCGATCTTGCGGAGCACCTGCCCCAGCACCGGGGCCTTCAGCAGCAACCCGTCCAGCACCCGGCGCCCCCTGTAGGTCTTGTGGTAGCGGTTCAGAGCGAAGATCCCGAGGCCGATGGCGGCGAAGACGAGCCACCACCACGCGCCGATGAAGTGCGACGCCGCGATCGTGATCCGCGTCGGCAGCGGGAGCTGCGCTCCCAGCCCTTCGAAAAGGGTGGCGAAGGTCGGGATCACCTTCCAGAGGATGATCCAGACGACGCCGATCGCGATGAGGATGACGGCCACCGGGTAGACCATGGCCGAGCGGACCGCCGCGCGCAGCTTGACGATCTTCTCGATGTACTGGGAGAGCCGCTGGAGGATCGTGTCGAGGATACCCCCCGATTCTCCTGCGGCCACCATGTTCGCATAGAGGTCGTCGAAAGCCTTCGGGTGCTTCCGGAGGGCGTCCGCCAGAGTCGAGCCCGATTCCACGTCCTGGCGAACCTGGAACAGGATCTTCTGGAACGTCCGGTTCTCCTGCTGCGAGCCCAGGATCTCGAGGCACTGGACCAGCGGCAGTCCGGCGTCGATCATCACCGAGAACTGCCGGGTGAAGATCGCGATCTCCTTCCGGCTGATGCCGCCGCCGAACTTCGGGAGCGCGAACTCCTTCCCTTTCTCCGTGACCGCGCTGACCATGATCTGTTGCTTGCGCAGCGCGGCGACCACGGCGTCCTTGGTGTCGGCCACCAGAACCCCTTCCTGGATCTTGCCGGCCCGCGTCTTTCCCTTCCAGGAGTAGTTGGGCATCTTCGGTCCCTCCTCGAGCGCGGCTTCAGCGCCGCGCAGCCGGCGCGCGCTGGGCGCCGGCGGCGACGGTCGTGGGGGCGTAGATGAGTCCCGCGCCCCGGTTGATCATCTCCTGCAGCTCGTCCGGGTTGGAGCTCATGGAGAGCGCCAGCTGCAGGGTGATCTGCTTCTTGAAGTGGAGGCTGGCCAGGGCCTGATTGAAAGTCTGCATCCCGAAGTGCGCCTGGCCGGTCTGCATCGCGGAGTAGATCTGGTGGACCTTGTCCTCCCGGATCAGGTTCCGGATGGCCGAGTTGGGTATCAGGATCTCCATGGCCAGCACGCGTCCGTGGCCGTTGCCACGCGGAAGCAGCGACTGGCACATGATCCCCTCCAGCACGAACGAGAGCTGGGCGCGGATCTGCGACTGCTGGTGCGCGGGGAAGACGTCGATGATCCGATTGATCGTCTGGGCGGCCGAGTTGGTGTGCAGGGTCGCGAAGGTGAGGTGGCCGGTCTCCGCGATGCGCAGCGCGGACTCGATCGTCTCCAGGTCGCGCATCTCCCCGATGAGCACCACGTCGGGGTCCTGCCGGAGGACCGAGCGCAGGGCGTTGGCGAAGGAGTGGGTATCCGCGTGCAGCTCCCGCTGGTTGATGAGGCACTTCTTGTGGGAGTGGAGATACTCGATCGGGTCCTCGATGGTCACGATGTGCTCGTGCCGCTCGCTGTTGACCTTGTCCAGCATCGCCGCCAGCGTCGTGGACTTCCCCGAGCCGGTGGGACCGGTGACCAGGATGAGCCCTCGGGGCTTCTCGCAGAGGGTGGACACCACGTCGGCCAGCCCCAGCTCCTTGAAGGTCCTCATCTCCCAGGGGATGGTTCGGAATGCCCCCGCCACCGCGCCACGCTGGAAGAACACGTTGGCGCGGAACCGCGCGAGCCCCTTCACGCCGAACGAGAAATCCAGCTCCAGGGTCTCCTCGAGCCGGTGCTTCTGGTTGTCCGTGAGCACGCTGTAGACCAGCTGCTTCGTCTCCGAGGCCGTGAGCGGGGGAAGTTGCAGCGGGACGATCTTCCCGTCGATCCGTATCTGCGGGGGGGAGTTCGTGGTGATGTGCAGGTCGGTCCCACCCTGGTCCACCAGGGTCTTGAGCAGCTGGTGCATCGTGACGCCCATGACACCTCCTCGGGAGCGACGACCGCCGGCGCGCCGCGGCTCGCCGGATCGCTAGAGCACGGTCTCCCGGACGACTTCCTCGACGGTGGTCTGGCCCCCGCGCAGCTTCTGCAGGCCGGAGGCGCGCAGGGAGAGCATCCCCTCGTCGATCGCCTTCCGCTTCAGCTCCATGGCCGACGCCCCGGAGAGGATGAGCTCGCGGATCTCGTCCGTGATCTCCATGACCTCGAAGAGGCCGAGACGACCCCGGTAGCCGGTGTTGTTGCAATTGGCGCAGCCGCGCCCCTTGTACAGCTTCAGTTGGGGCGCCTCCTCGGCGGAGAACCCGACGTCCGCCAGAGCCTGGGCGGGCATGTGGATCTCGTCCTTGCACTCCTTGCAGATCCGCCGCACGAGGCGCTGGGCGCAGATCAGGTTGACCGACGTGGCCA
Organism: Acidobacteriota bacterium; assembly: GCA_041494445.1. GTDB lineage: Bacteria > Acidobacteriota > Polarisedimenticolia > Polarisedimenticolales > JAIQFR01 > JAIQFR01. The sequence continues at coordinate 31,727 of JBGQAU010000021.1, forward strand.
CGAGGAACGGCTCGATCCCCATGTTCATCAGCCGGTTGATGGTCGAGGGCGCATCGTTGGTGTGCAGGGTGGACAGAACCAGGTGGCCGGTGAGCGCCGCCTTCACTGCGATCTCGGCGGTCTCGAAGTCGCGGACCTCGCCCACGAGGATGATGTTCGGGTCCTGCCGAAGGAACGAGCGCAGCGCCGTGGCGAAGTTCAGGCCGATCTGCTCCTTCATCTGCACCTGGTTGATCCCGTGCAGATTGAACTCCACCGGGTCCTCCGCGGTAAGGATGTTGGTCTCCGGCGTGTTGACCCGGGCGATGGACGAGTAGAGGGTGTTGGTCTTCCCGGAGCCGGTGGGACCGGTCACCAGGACCATCCCGTACGGCTTCAGAATCGACCGCTCGAACTTCAGCAGGGACTCCGGCTCGAAGCCGAGCCGAGTCATGTCCAGCACCAGATTGTCCTTGTCGAGGAGCCGGAGCACGATCTTCTCCCCGAAGAGCGTGGGGAGCACCGAAACCCGGTAGTCCATCTCCTTGGTCTTCCCCTGGAGCTTCATCTTGATCTTGATGCGCCCGTCCTGGGGCAACCGCTTCTCGGAAATGTCCAGTTTCGCCATGATCTTGAGCCGGCTCGTGATGGCGTCCTTGAGCTTGAGCGGTGGGTGCATGATCTCGTACAGGACGCCGTCGATCCGGAACCGGACCCTGAAGTCCTTCTCGTAGGGCTCGATGTGGATGTCCGACGCGGTCTTCTTGATCGAGTCCGTGAGAATGATGTTCACCAGCCGGACGACCGGAGCCTCCTCGGTCGCCGCCTCGAGCTGGTGGACGTCGATCTCCTCCTCGTCCTCCAGCAGCTCGAGCGCCTCGGCCTCCGCCTCGGCCATCTCGTCCATCACCTTCTTGAGCTCGAGGGCATGGGTCGAGCCGTAATACTTCTCGATCGCCTCGCGGATCGCGATCTCGCTGGCCACCACCGGCTCGACCGTGTATCCCGTCATGAACCGGATGTCGTCCATGGCGAAGACGTTGGTCGGGTCCGCCATCGCGATGGTTAGCGTGGCCCCCGTTCGATTGACGGGAAGGACGAGGTACTTCTGCGCCACTTCGGAAGGGATCAGGGTGATCACCGAATCGTCGATTTCGAAGTGCCGGAGGTTGATCGACGGGACGCCGTACTGCTCGGAGAGCAGCTGCGTGATCTCATCTTCCTTGACGTATCCCAGCTTGACGAGGTTGTAGCCGAGCTTCCCCCCGTTCTTCTTCTGGGCCTCGAGCGCCTCTTGAAGCCGGTCCTGGGTGATGAGGCCCGCTTTGAGGAGCATTTCTCCCAGCTTGACCGCCATCGACTCTCAGGCCCCCATGAAGCCGCGCCGAGCGCGCGTCATCGAATACTCAATATCCAGCACATGAATAGGCCATATCACCAACGCACATCTCGACTTCCGACCGAAGTCATCCCGAATGTAGGTTCCGTGAAAATTATTGTCAAGCAAACCGCCGAGGTGACAAAAACCAACACTTACAGGCGTTTTTCAGCGATCTTCTGCGGATTCCGGGATATCCGTCGGGAGCAGGAACTCGGGATCTCGCCGGTCGGAGGGCTACCGCTCGGATCGCCGCCGGAGCCGGATCTGCGGGAGGGACGGACGCATCAGACGGCGGGATTTTTCTTGGCGGACGCGAACCGCTCCATGAAGCGCGTCGAAAGGCGGCCGCGCACGAAGTCCTCGTCGGTGAGGATTCGCTGGTGCATCTTCACGTTGGTCTTGATCCCCTCGACGACGAACGACTCCAGCGCTCGCCGCATCCTGAGAATCGCTTCCCCCCGCGTGTTCCCGTGGGCGATCACCTTGGCGATCATCGAGTCGTAGTGAGGCGGAACCACCGCCTCGGCGTAGCACGCGGTGTCCACGCGGATCCCGGGCCCCCCGGGGAGGTGGAACGAGCGGATCTTCCCCGGGCTCGGCGTGAACGTATCCGGATCCTCGGCGTTGATCCGGCACTCGATCGCGTGCCCGGAAATCGCCACCTCTTCCTGCATGAACGAGATCGGCTCGCCGGCGGCGATCCGGATCTGCTCCTTGATGAGGTCGATCCCCGTCACCATCTCGGTGACGGCGTGCTCCACCTGGATCCGCGTGTTCATCTCGATGAAGTAGAAGTCGCCCCGGTCGTCGAGCAGGAACTCGATCGTCCCGGCGTTCACGTAACTCGCGGCCCGAGCCGCCTCGAGCGCCGCAGCGGCCATTCGAGCGCGAAGCGGCGCGTCGAGAGCCGTGGACGGGGACTCTTCCAGGAGCTTCTGGTGGCGGCGCTGGATCGAGCACTCCCTCTCGAACAGGTGGAGCAGGTTCCCGTGGGTGTCGCCGAGGATCTGGAACTCCACGTGCCGGGGCTCCACGACGTACTTCTCGAGGTACACGTCGGGCACCCCGAAGGCGGCCCCCGCTTCCGCGCGCGCGGCGTCGAGCATCCGCCCCATCTCTGCGGCCGTCGGGACGATCCGCATCCCTCGCCCGCCGCCTCCGGCGGAGGCCTTGATCAGCACCGGGTAGCCGATCTCCGCCGCCAGCGCCGAGGCCTGCTCCTCGTCCTGCACGACCCCTTCGCTGCCGGGAAGGACCGGCACGCCCACTTCGATCATCGTCCGGCGGGCCTCCGCCTTGTCCCCCATCTTGCGGATGACCTCGGGACCGGGACCGATGAACGTGAGGCCGCACTCCCGGCACACTTCGGCGAACTGCGCGGACTCCGCCAGGAAGCCGTAACCGGGGTGGATCGCCTCGGCGCCCGTGATCTCGGCCGCCGAGATCACCGCGGACACGTTGAGGTAGGACTCCTTGTTGGCCGGAGGCCCGATGCAGACGTCCTCGTCCGCGAAGCGCACGTGCAGCGAGTCGGAATCCGCGGTGGAGTGGACCGCCACCGTCTTGATCCCGAGCTCTCGGCAGGCCCAGATGATCCGGAGCGCGATCTCGCCCCGGTTCGCGATCAGGATCTTCCGGAACACGTTCCTTCCGAAGGAGTCGGGGAACCGACTCTCCGCATCAGGCCATCGGCCTCAGCTTGAACAGCCTCTCGCCGTATTCCACCGGCTGTCCGTTCGCGACGAGGACCTCCACGACCTCCGCATCGTGCTCGGACTCGATCTCGTTCATCAGCTTCATCGCCTCGACGATGCAGAGCACCTGCCCCTTGGCGATCTTGCTCCCGACCTCGATGAACGGGGGCCCGCCGGGGCTCGGGGCGCGGTAGAAGGTGCCGACGATCGGCGACGTTACCGTGACGAGCCCGTCGTTCACCGCCTGGGCGACCACGGCGGCCGGAGGCAGCGAGTCCTGGGGGGCCGGAGCTTGCGAAGGCTCCGCGGGAGCCGATCCCGTCGCGAGCTGGATCGCCGCGGCCGGATCGGGCCCCGCACCCTTCACCAGCTTGAGCCTGAAGCCTTCGCGCTCCAGCTCGAAGGTCGTGAAGCTGCTCCGTGAGATGACGTCGATCAACTCCCGAAGTTCCTTGGCGTCCACGTGGCTCCCCAGAAACGGCGTCTCGATTCGCCGTGCGAAGCCACGAGCCTATCACCGGCCGCCGGCGGGAGTCGAGAGGCCGGCGGGAGGCGCGAGAGCGTTGGCGAAAGTACGGCGACAAGAGAGTGCCCGAAGCGGAGCCCGGAACGACGCTTCCTGGCAGGTGCTACTCCACCAGCTCTGGGTGGATGCGGCTCGCCGCCTTCCGGAGCTCGAACCTGGCCCGCCCAAGGCTGCCCCCGGGAGAGAGGGCCATCAGCAGGCCGTAGTCCGGGGTCACGCTCCGGAGCACGAGCGTCGCGTTCACGGCGGACACGACGAGTTCCAGCGGGTCCTCGATTCCGGCCTCCCGGTTGACGGAGCCGACGCGGCGAAGCAGGTCGGCGTACGACGCCACGACGAGATCCCACGGAAGATCGTCGGCCTGACCCTCGCCGGCCACGACAATCCCATCCAGCCCCACGAGGAGGGCTGCGCGGGCCCCCGGGACGCTCGTCAGGAGGGCCGCGAGGGTCTCATCGAGCACGCTTCATCCCCCTGCTCTCGTCGATCCCGCGGAGGATCGCCCCGAGCCGACGCGCGACCCGTCGGCGGGGCGGGTCACCCGCAGCCCCCAGGATAACCCGAAATCGCCCCAGGAGTACCGCGGGGTCGGCGGCGACCGGAGGCGGAGGAGGTTCCTCCGGCTCCTCCGCCGCCTCCCGCTCGGCGATCGTGGAGAGGCTCTCGAAGAGCGCCAGGGCCTCGGCGTCGTCCGGCCGGGCGAGCAGGACGGCCTCCAGAATCCTGCGGGCGCCCCGTACGTCGCCCTGCGACGCCCTCAGCCTGGCGTGGGTGACGGTCGCCAGGGTAGCCCTGCCGTCGTCCTCCTCCGACACTCCCCCTCCTTGAGACGCGAAACCCCACCACCCTCCCGGGCGGCGGGGCTCGCGAGCGTCGGGCGTCCTCGTCCGAGGCTGCTATCCGCCCGTCGGAACGCAGCTGTCGATCGAGATCACCCCCCCTCCCGGCGGTCCGGGCAGGGACTCGATCTCCCTGTTGTCAATCGTCTTGCCGTGGAAGGTCACATACAGATTCGCGTTGTGCCCCGCGCGGTCCGCAGTCAGGGTTCTGAGAAGAATGGGCGTGAGCGCCACGGAGCCCGTTCCGCCTGTGGGAATCGTCCCCGCATCGCTCTCAACGAACTTACCTTCGGTCCTTCCATCGTCCCACACGTAGGACACCAGCGCGCTATCGATCACCACGTCGGAGAACGGACTCGCGGCCAGCGAGTTCTTGGACTGGTTCTTCAGGGTCACCGTGAGTCCCGTGGGAAGGGTAAAGACGCACCCGGGAATGGTCGCGTCGTACGTGGTCGTAACGGGCGGGATCGTCGGGAACTGCGAGATCGACAGAACGACGTTCGGGCTGTCCCCGTGGTCCAATGCACCGTTGCAGGCCCCGAGTAGGAGGACGAGCCCGGCGACGAACGCCACGGCATAGCTTCGATGGCTTAGACGCATGATTCGACCTCCCCTAGGAGACCTTGAGAATCTTGGGAGTGATGAATATCAGGAGCTCCCGGTTCTCGTTGGTGATGTTCTTCTGCTTGAAGAGCCAGCCGAGAACGGGCAGCTTCCGGAACCAGGGGACCCCGGACTCGCTCGCAGCCTCGTTGATCGTGAAGATCCCGCCGATGACCGTGGTGCCACCATCGCTTATTAGGATCTTCGTCACCGCGCGCTGCGTCCTGATGGGCGGAACGTCTCCGACGCGGTTGACGAAGTCCGGAGAGTTATTCTCCACCGAAACATCGAGGATGATGGTGCCCTCCGCGGTGATCTGCGGCGTCACGCCCAGCTTCAGCGAGGCCGACACGAACTCGACGTTGATCTCGGTGGCGGTGGTGTTCACCACCGGGATCCTGACGCCCTGCTCGATCTCGGCCCGCTCGTTGTTCTGGGTGGCGATCTTGGGCGACGAGAGGATGCGGCCGCGCCCCTCGGTCTCCAGGGCGTTCAGGGCCAGGTCGAGCGTGAACGAGTCCAGGACGTTCCCGAACTTGAACGCCAGGTTGCTCGCTCCGCCTCCGCCCGGTAGGTTCAGACCGTACTGCACCGCCGCATTGTGGGGAAAGGCGAGAGACGTGGCCGTGCCGCGCGACGCGTCAGCGATCCCGGAGAACCCCCACTTCACGCCGAAGTCCTGGACGAACTCCCTCGAGGTCTCCACGATGCGAGCCTCGATCATCACCTGCGGAGTCTCCGCGTCGAGGGTGGAGATCAGCTTGTCCAACGGCTCGACCTTCTTCGGGATGTCGCTGATGATCAGAGTATTGGTCCGCTCGTCGACGATCACGCGACCACGCGGCGACAGCACGCCGCCGTCCCGGATGACGCGCTCGACCTCCTTCGCCTTCGCGTAGGACAGGGTCCGCGTGACGGTGGTCGGCTCCACCTCGAGCTCCTTGGCCTCCTTGAGCTGCTTCCTGCCGGCCGCTTCCGCGGCGAGCTTTTGCGTCGAGGCGATCCGGATGACGTTGTCCTCCATCACCTTGTCCAGACCGTTGTTCTTCAGGATGATGTCCAGCGCCTGGTCCCAGGGCGCGTTGTCGAGGACGATCGTGACACGCCCCTCCACGCTCGGGTCGAGGACGAAGTTGAGGCCCGAGATCTCGTGGAACAGCCGGAAGACCTGCTTGATGTCGGCGTCGACGAGGTTCAGCGAGAGGCGCTTCCCGGTGTACTGCGCCTGGTCCTTCGCGATGGTCTTGGTCTCGAAGGACTGCGCGGCCGGGACCTTCGATGGCGGTGCGACCGCCTGGAACGGCGCGGGGGCCGGGGCCGCAGGCGGGGCCGGCTCCTCGGCGGCCATCGTCGGCATGGCTTCGAGCAGAACCTGGAGGGACTGGGGCGCGAGGGATCGCGCCGGTGCCGGCTGCGCGGCAGCGGCCGGCGGATCCGCTGCGGCGAGCGCCTCCGGGGTTTTTTCGGCGACGGCAACCGGCGCGGCTTCCGCGGGAGCAGCCGGGGCCTTCGCCAGCGGCTCCGCGGGTCGCGCCGGGGTGGGAAGGTCGGCCGCAGGCGCGATCTGACGTGCCGTGACCGGCTCGGGAGCGCTCGTCGCCTGAGCGGTCGCCGTCACGGCCGGCGTCCGCGCCGCGGCGTCGAACGATACGACGAGGTTCGAGCCCTGCCGCTCGATCCGGTAGGGAACGGTCTCGTCGAGATCGAACACCACCCGGGTGACCGGCGACGGCTCGGCGCGGTACTGCCCGGCGCGGACGCGTGCCAGCCCACCCTTCCCGACGGGGATCTGGCGCGTCGCGAGCCGGCTGACCACACCGGGCAGGTCCAGGACCAGCCGACTCGGCCGTTCGAGGACCTGGGGCTCGTAGGAGATCGCCCCGTCCCCGGACAGCGTGACGACGGGGTGCCCGCCGGAATCGGTGGAGACCTCCACGGCTTTGAGGTTGCGGGCCGCGACAGGGTCCGCGGCGGCCGCAAGCGCGAAGGCGCTTTCCCCGGCCGCGAACGGTCCCCCGGCCAGCAACAGCGCGGCCAGCGCCGCCAGGATCAACATGCCGTGCTTACTCATTGGCCTTATCCTCCTCCGGCGGGACCAGCCTCTTCACGACGTCCCGGTAGGGCTTGATCAGCCGCGGGTCGTCGACCTGCTGGCGGAAGGTGACGGTTCCGGCCTTGGGATCCACGGCGATGAGCGTGCCGTCGTAGACCTCGTCGCCGACCCTCAGGAAGTACCCCTTGTTGTCCGACCCCATGAACAGGGTCATGTCGCCACCCGATGGGTCCCGGACGAGGCCCACCAGGACGATTTCCGAGACCAGCATTCCGGCCACGCCCCTCGGGCGCGGGCCTTTCCTCTTGATTGCCAGGTCTTCGTAGAGCGAGCGGAACGGATCCCGACGCCCGCCGGGATCGTACGAGAATCTCTGGCCGCTCAGGAGTTGCTCCTGCTGGCGCAGGATCGTCTCGACGGTCTGGTTCCCCTCCGCCTCGGCGCGCTTCGCCTCGGCGGCGGCCGCCGCGCCCTGCGCCTCCTGCGGGGGAGCCGGGGCTCCCTGCGCGAGAGCGGGGGACGCTGCCATCACCACGAGGGCGAGG
>JBGQAU010000061.1:0-20466 GCA_041494445.1 Acidobacteriota bacterium
GGCGAGGCCCGCCGCCGCGAGGAACCGGCCCAAGTGTCCATGGTTCATTTCTTGGCCTCCTCGACTTTTGCGGTCGGTGGCTCCTCGTAGACGAACGTCGTGGCCGTGAAACTCGCGCCGATCGTCTTGTCACCGCCGCCGCGCAGGGCCGCCAGCCGGAGGTTGTCCACGTTGATGATCCGCGAGTACTTGCTCACGCGGTCGAGGAAGATCCCGAGGTCGTGGTAGCGTCCGACGACGTCCATCTCGATCGGGAAGATCTTGTAGAAGTCCACCGGCTTCAGGTCGCCCGGCCCGAACGACTTCAGCCCCAGGTTGGACTGATCGGTCATGTTCTTGATCCAGCGGAGCAGGTCGCCCGTTTCCGGGCCCGTGGGGAGGATCTGCTGGATGTCGCCGAGCTTGCGCTGGAGGTTGTTGATCTCCCGCTCGAACTCCGGGAGCTTTTGCTCGATCGCCTGCCCCTCCCGGATCTCCCGCTCCTTCTCGGTGTAGTCGGCACGGATCCGCTGGATCTGCTCGCCCATGTTCTTCAGGCCGGGCATGACCCAGTAGGCGACGACGACGAGCAGCGCGGCGAGCACCACCATCATGAGAACCTGTGCGTAGAACGGCATTTTCTGCATTGCTTCGACTCCCCGTCACGCGCCGAACCGGGCGGTCGTCCGTCCCGGGGACGGGAGCGGCCCGGAGGCGCGGCGCGGTGCTCGGTAGAGAAGCCGTCTCATGGTGACGCGATCAACCCTGCGGCGCCGGCGCGGCCGCTTCCTTCTGCAACGCGAACTTGCAGGACAGGCTGAAGGAGACCCCTTCCGGAACCTCGGCGGTTTTCCCCAGCACGACGTCGCTGAAGTATCCCGAGGCGTTCAGGCTGTCGTAGAAGTTCGACACCGCGGTGTACGTGGTCGCCCTGCCCGCGATGCTGATCTGGTTCTGGACGGCCGACATCGAGTCCAGCCAGAGGAAGTCCGGCAAGTTCTTGGAGATCTGGTCCAAGATGTGGACCGGCACGGACTGCTTTTTCTTGAGCTCGGTGATCAGGTTGATCTTCCGCTCCAAGAGCTCCTTTTGAGTCTTGAAGTAGTCGGCCTTCTTCCGGACCTCCTGCAACCGGACCAACTCGACCTCGGCGGCGGACTGCTTGGCCTTCCAGCTCTTCAGCTCCGAGGCGCGGACCCACCACCAGGTGCCTGCCACGATGAAGCCCAGGGCCAGGATTCCGGCGAGGAGCAGATTCTGCGTCCCCCCGAGCCCCTCGAACTTCAGCGCCGCAGGGGCCTTCGACTTGACGGGCTTCTTCTCGGCCAGCAGGTTGATCTTGATCATGGGCTCAGTCCCCCATGCGTCGGAGCGCCAACCCGACGGATACCGAGGCGGTGGGCAACATCTCGTTGATCATCTCGGGCGTCGCCTCGCGTCCCGCCGGTGGGATCTTCCGGAACGGGTTCAGGATCTCGACCTGCGTGTGGAGCCTGTCCCCGAGCGACTCCTTGAGGTGGACCACCTGGGAGGCGCCCCCGGTGAGATAGAGCCGGTCCAGCGGCTCGTCGGCGGCGGAGATCTGCTTGAAGAAGTCCAGGGTTTTCTGGATCTCGCTGCCGATATCCTCGTTCACCGCGGCCAGGATCGGGAGGATCCTCTCGTAGGGGACCCCCTCGATCTCGTCGCCCCGCTTCAAACGCTCGGCCTGTTCCGCGGAGAGGTTCAGCTCCTTTTGGATCGCGTCGGTGTACTGGTTCCCGCCGATGTTGATGTCTCTCCAGTAAACCGAGGTCCCGCCGTGCAGCACGGTGATGGACGCGACCGCAGCGCCGAGGTCCACCAGCGCGATCACCTGGTGCGGCTCGAACTCGTAGTTGACTTCGAACGCGTTCTGGAGGGCGAAGGCCGCGATGTCCACCGTCATCGGGTTGAGCCCGGCCTGGCCGATCACGCTGGCGTAGTCGTTGATCTTGTCCTTCTTCGCCGCCGCGAGGAGGACGTCCATGTTCCCCTCGCCCGAAAGGCTCGAACCCTCCAGGATCTGGTAGTCGAGGTTGACGTCTTCGATGGCGAACGGGATGTACTGCTCGGCCTCCCAGTGGATCGATTCCGCCAGCTCCGCCTCTCCCATGGTCGGGAGGCTGATCCGCTTGACGATCACTGAATGCCCGTACAGGGCGGTCGCGACCTCGAGGTTCCGAATCCGAAGCCGCTGGAACAGGCGCTGGATGGTCTCGATCACGAGCTGCGAGTCCATGATGGCGCCGTCCACGATCGCTTCGGCGGACAGTGGCTCCCAGCCGAGCTTCGCCAGCTGGTACCCCCGGCCTTTCCCCATGTCCTTGAGCTCGACGACCTTGATGGAGCTGTCTCCGATGTCCAGCCCGACCAAGTTACGGCTGCGTCCGAAGAGCATGTTCTCCCTCGCCACCTTCTCGAGGACCGGGAAGCCGGAACCTCAAGTAGGACTTTAAGCTAGGCTATCCGTTCTGCGTGAGTCAAGCGAAAACAACCCCCGCTCTTCGCGCCGGCCGCCCGGCGTTCGTTCTTGCCATTCTCCGGCTGTTTTGTGCCTATCATCCACTTACATCCATGATCGCCGCGACGGCGAACGGCGCCGCCTTCCGGGTTTTACGGACCTTCCGGATCAGGGCCGAAGGCTAATATAGATGCGCGCGGGACGAAAGCAACCATGCGTCCTTCGGGAGCCCGACAAGGGGGTCAGGAGACGATCGCCTGCAGGTCCGTCCTACGACGACCCGGCGCCTGAGGACCCGACGGAGAGGTGTTCGACGCCCGCTCGCGGGGGAAGGCGCGCCGGCGAGGACCCTCCTTGACAGGAGTCCGGGGCTCCAATAGGATGCGGGTTTCGCGCGGTGGCTTTGGAGAGCAGCTGCCGGGATCCCCGAGGTCAAGCGATGGCTCGAGTGTGTGAGATCTGCGGCAAGAAGACGATCTTCGGGCGGAACGTGTCCCATGCCCACAACGTGACGTCCCGCAAGTTTCTGCCGAACCTGCAGGACGTGCGGGTGCGAATCGAGGGCGGGGGAACGAAGCGGATGAGGCTGTGCACCCGCTGCCTCCGCAGCGGCTCCATTCAGAAAGCCGTCGGCTAACGTTCCGTGCGCGTTGCCGGACCGCCTGCCGCAGGCGCCGCGCTCCTCTCGTCACCCCATCAGAGCGACCGCGTCGATCTCGACGCGGGCGCCCCGTGGCAGTCGTGACACCTCGACACAGACACGCGCCGGGGGCGGCGACGGCATGAACTCCGCGTACACACGGTTCACCACGTCGAAATCGTCCAGGTCCGTCAGGTAGACCGTGGCCTTGACCACACGGTCGAAGCCGCTCCCGGCCGCCTCGAGGATCGCGCCGAGATTCCGCAGCACCTGACGGGCCTCGGACTCCACGTCCCCCTGCACGATCGTCCCGGTGGCCGGATCGAGCGGGATCTGCCCCGACACCCACAACGTCGCCCCCGCCCTGACCGCCTGCGAGTACGGCCCCACCGCTGCCGGGGCCCGATCGGTCCGAACCGCCTCCCGCATGTCGAATCCTCCCGGCCGGCCGCTGCCGGCGCGTCGTGGCGTGTCAGCTGAGGACGCGTTCCACCTGCCGCACGCCGCCGATCTTCCGGATCCGGTCCATCACCCGCTGCATCTGCTGCCGGTCGGTGACCCCCAGCACGAGGCTTACCCTCGCGTCGCTCCCCTCGAAGGTCTTGGCGTCCAGGTTCTTGACGTTGCTGTGCTCGTCGGCGATCGCCGACAGGATCTTCGCGAGAACGCCCGGCCGGTCGTCCACCCCCAGGACCAGCCGGACGTCGAAGACCGACGCCGCGGGTTGCGCCGTGTCCCACTCCACGTCGATCCGCCGCTCGGAGTCGAACAGCAGGCGGGTCACGTTCGGACACTGCACGGAGTGGACCGATACCCCCTTCCCCCGCGTGATGTACCCGACGATCTCCTCTCCGCGGACCGGATTGCAGCACCGCGCGAGGACGACCATGACGTCGTCCATCCCCCGGACCTTGATCCCCCGCTCCGCGAGCCCCAGCGCCCGCTTCACGACCCTCGCGACGACGCCGTCGGTCCGAGGCTGGAGGTCGGAGGGGGGCACGACGACGGCGACCAGGGCGTGCGGCGCGACCTTGCCGTATCCCACCGCCGCGAAGAAGTCCTGAAGGTCGGCGAGGCCGAGCTTGCGCAGCGCTTCCGCCACGCGGCCGTCTTCGGCGACCGCGCGCAGCGACAGCTTGTACTTCCGGAACTCCCGGTCCACCAGCTCGCGGCCGAGCGCCTCGGAGCGCGCCCGCTCGTTCGCCTTGAGCCACGCCCGGATCTTGCTCCGCGCTCGGGTCGTCCGGGCCACCGCGAGCCAGTCGCGGCTCGGGTTGTGGCCGGGCTGGGTCAGGATCTCGACGATGTCGCCGTTCTGGAGCTGGGACTTCAGGGGGACGATCCGTCCGTTGACCTTCGCCCCGACGCAGTGGTGGCCCACCTCCGTGTGGATGGCGTACGCGAAGTCCACCGGCGTCGCTCCCCGCGGGAACGAGATCACCTTCCCCTTGGGCGTGAAGGTGTAAACGTCCTCCGGGTAGAGGTCCACCTTCACCATCTCGAGGAACTCCCGCGGGTCCTTGAGATCCTGCTGCCACTCGAGGAGCTGGCGCAGCCATGCGACGCGCTCCGCGTCCTGCCCGGAGAGGCGGCCACCCTCCTTGTACTGCCAGTGCGCCGCGATCCCCTCCTCCGCGATGCGGTGCATCTCGTGGGTCCTGATCTGCACCTCGAACGGCTGCCCCTTGTCGGTCATCACGGACGTGTGAAGGGACTGATACATGTTGGGCTTGGGCATCGCGATGAAGTCCTTGATGCGCCCGGGCACCGGACGCCACTCGGAATGCACGATCCCCAGCGCGCCGTAGCAGTCCTTCACCGACGAGGTCAGGATGCGGAAGGCGACGTAGTCGTAGATCTGCTCCACGTCGATCCGCTGCTTCTTGATCTTGCGATGCATCGAGGCGGTGCTCTTGATCCGGCCGCGGATCTCCGCCTCGATGCCCGCCCCCTCGAGCGCGGCCGCGAGCTTGGCGCGGATCTCCTCGATGAAATCGCCGGTGACCTTTCGCCGGGCCTCGAGCGCCTCGATGAGGGCCCGGTGAGCCTCCGGCTCGAGATACTGGAAGGCGAGGTCCTCGAGCTCGGCCTTGATCCGGCCGATCCCCAGCCGGTTGGCGATGGGCGCGTAGATCTCGAAGGTCTCCCGGGCGATCCGCTCCCTCCGCGCCGGGTCCAGGAACCCGAGGGTCCTCATGTTGTGGAGGCGGTCCGCGAGCTTGACGAGAATCACGCGGATGTCGTCCACCATCGCCAGAATCATCTTGCGGAGGTTCTCGGCCTCCGCCTGCTCGGGAGACGCGAACTGGAGTCTCGAGATCTTCGTGACGCCGGCGACGATGTGGGACACGTCCTCGCCGAAGTATTCCCCGACCGTGTCGATGGAGGTGAGGGTGTCCTCGACGACGTCGTGGAGGAGCCCCGCGACGAGGCTCGAGGTGTCGAGGCGCAGTTCGGCGAGGGTGTAGGCGACCTCGAGCGGGTGGACCAGGTACGGCTCGCCGGACCGGCGCACCTGGCTGCGGTGCTCGCGGGCCGAGAAGACGTACGCCCGCCGCAAGAGCCCGAAGTCCGCGCCGGGGTTGTACTCCTCGACGCGCTCCAGGATGTCCTCGAACCGGCGCACCATGGGGCCGCTGTCCTCCCGTGCGTGGGATTATAGCGGGCGGGCGCGCGCGGTGTCGGCAGCCCTGAGGGGCTTCAGGAGGCCCGGACCTTCCTGGCGCCCGGCCGGGCCCCGGCGCTCTGGAACTTCCCCCTCTTCTTGAAGTAGTGTCGCCAGACGACGAGGATCGGGCTCGCGATGTAGATCGACGAGTAGGTGCCGATGATGATCCCGATCGTCATGACGAAGGAGAAGGGCCGGAGCGCCTCGCCGCCCAGAACGAGCAGGGCCACGACCACGATCCAGGTGAGGCCCGACGTGATGATGGTCCGGCTCAGCGTCTGGTTGATGGAGTCGTTGATGAGGCCGACCAGGTCGTCGCCCCCCCGGAGCTTCATGTTCTCCCGGATCCGGTCGAACACGACCACGGTGTCGTTGGTCGAGTAGCCGACGAGGGTCAGGAACGCTGCGACGACCGGGAGGCTCATCTCGTAGCCGGAGAGCGAGAAGAGCAGCAGCGACACCGCGGTGTCGTGAACCAGCGCCACGACCGCCGCGAGCCCCCACTGGAACTCGAACCGGAACCAGATGTAGACCAACATCCCCGCCAGCGAGCCCAGGACCGCCAGAATCGCCTTGCGGACCAGCTCGCGACCGATGGCGGGGCCAATGTACGACTCGCTCCGCACCGCGAAGGGACCGGCGAAGGACCGTTTGCGAAGCAGCTCCATCGCGGCGGGCTTCATCCCGGCCACGCCCTGCAGGTCCTCCACCGACCGGAAGATTGCCCTCTCCTTCCTAGCGTCGATGATGCCAAAGGCGATCGCCTTGGCGTCCTCCCGGGCCAGGTCCGGCGACGACTCCAGGATCGCCTTGAGCGACTGTTCGTCGGCGACGTTGAGGTCCGCGAAGCCGGAGGCGATCTTCTGCCGCATGTCCTCGGCCCGGAGGGCCGTCACGACCTTGGGCGTGAGGTTCTCCTCCTTCACCGCGGAGACCAGGCCGAGACGGATGTAGACCTCGTACTCCTCGGGCTTCCCGATGGTCGTCACCAGGTGGTTCGTGAAGCCGGCGCGGTTCAGCTCGGACCGGATTTCGCCGAGGTTGGGCGCTTTCGCGTACTTGACGTGCACCTCGGTCCCGCCGGTGAATTCGATGCCCATCTTGATGCCGTGGATCGGCACGACGATCGCCGAGCCCACGACGACCGCGATGGACAACCCCACCCAGAGGTTGCGCTTTCCCATGAAGTCGATCTTGGGATTCTTTAAGATCTGCAGCACGACCCACTCCCGGCTCCCGGTCCGGAGCCCCTCGGCGTCAGATACTGAGCGACTCGACCGGCCGACCCTCTCCCAGCACCATATCGAAGATGACCCGCGACACGAAGACGGCGGTGAACATCGAGAAGATCAACCCCACCGTCAGGGTGACGGCGAACCCCTTGACCGGTCCCGTCCCGTACGTGAAGAGGAAGAACGAGGAGACCAGCGTGGTCACGTGGGTGTCCACGATGGTCATGAACGCGCGGCTGAACCCGAGGTCCACCGCCGACCGCACGGTCTTCCCCAAGTGCAGCTCCTCCCGGATCCTCTCGAAGATGAGGACGTTGCTGTCCACCGCCATGCCCACCGTGAGGATGAGCCCCGCGATCCCGGGGAGCGTGAGGGTCGCCTTGAAGTACCCCATGGCGCCCATGACGAGCACCACGTTCAGCATGAGCGCGACTACGGCGTTGATCCCGGATCCGCGGTAGTAGACCAGCATGAAGAGCATGACGCCCAGGAACCCGACGAGCGACGCGATGATGCCGGCCTTGATCGAGTCGCGGCCCAGCGACGGACCGACGGTCCGCTCCTCGATGATGGTCACGTCGGTCGGGATCGAGCCGGAGCGCAGCTTGAGCGCCAGGTCCTCGGCCGACTGGGTGTCGAAATTCCCGCGGATCTGGCCGCGGTCGCGGATCACGTCCTCGATCACCGGCGCCGAGATCACCTGCTTCGTCTGGACCCCCCCGAGCACGATCGCCATCTTCTTGCCGACGCTCTCCCGCGTCGCGGTCTCGAACCGCCGTCCGGCGTCCTGGCTCAGCTGGAAGCCGACGGTGACCTCACCCCACTGGTTCTGCTCGCGGTTGGCGTTCTTGAGGTCGTTGCCGACGATCGTGGAGATCTTGTTGAGCGGCCACCAGAGGGTGGTGGTCCCGGTGCCGTCCCGGGCCGCCACGCGCTGCGGGTAGAACACCGTATCCGACGGCAGCTGCCCGCCGAACAGCTTGAGAGCCTCTTCCTGCGAGGTCGGCGGGATCCAGTTCTGGTAGTCCGTGATTCCGGGCGGGTAGATCACGGTCTTCCACTCGAGCACGGCGGGGTCCTGCATCACTTCCTTGGCGCGCTCGGGATCCTCGACGCCGGGGAGCTGGATCAGGATGCGGTCTCCCTTGATCCCCTCCTTCTGGACGATCGGCTCGCGCACCCCCAGCTCGTCGATCCGGTTCCGGAGGGTAGTGAGCGTCGTGTCCACGGCGTTGATCTCGATGGCGTTCTGGATCGCCGGCGGCATCGTGACCCGCCAGTTTCCCGCACCGAGGTCCTTGACCTCCCACTGTCCGACGAAATCGTCGAGCACACGGCGGACGTCGCCGCGGCGGGCGGAATCGCTGCCCCTGAGCTCGAGGACCCCGGACGAGGGGGTCGCGATCCCGGTGAACGTCAACCCCTTGTCTTTGAGGGCCTGGCCGATCCGGCTGACCGTCAGGTCCATCTCGTACTTGACCGCGGACTGGGTCTCCACCTGCATGATGATGTGGGACCCACCACGGAGGTCGAGGCCGAGGTTGATGCGGTCCTTGGGGGGATAGAGGTAGAACCCCGCGAGGCCCACGACCGCGACGATGACGGGGACCTTCCATCTCATGCTCTTGGACATCGAACCGACCTCTCTCCCGTCCCCCGCCCTCGGGCAGGGGAGCGGTGACGCCTCACTGCACCTTGTCCGAAATCGAACGCTTGTCCACGTCGACCTTGACCTGATCGGCGATCTTGAGCTGGACCACGGACTCGCTCACGCCGGCCACGGTTCCGTAGATCCCCCCCTGGGTGATCACGCGGTCCCCCGGCTTGAGCTCGCCGAGCATCTCCTGGTGCCTCTTCTGTTTCTTCCGCGCAGGCGCGATGAGAAGGAAATAGAAGATGACGAAAACCAGAACGACGGGACCAAACGTCCACCAGAGCGGTTGCGGCTGCGCCCCCGGCGGCGGCGCGGCGGCCAGGAAACTCGGAAGAACAGGGCTCATGGTCGTTGGTCTCCTCGGGCGCACTCACCCGCTTTACGGGAGGGCCTTTTCGGCCCTCGCCGTCCGCGGCATCTCGGGACGAAGTCGGGGATTGTGACGCACCGGGGCGTCGGCGTCAAGGATCGCTCCGCCGGAGGGCAGGACGAGCCGGCCCCACGCAGGCCATCATCCGCCCCGCGGCCGCCCCCTGGCGCCGGTAAGAGTGGAAAAGGTCGGCACGGCAACACGTGCACCAGGGCGCCAAGTGGATCGCCTCCTCGGGCACACCTGCCGCGACGAGCTGCAAGCGGTTCGCTGCATGGAGATCCGCCATGGCTTTGCCCCGCCCGTCCGTGCGGGACACCTCCTGGGCGTGCCTTGCCGGCACCGCCGCAGCCAGCGCCTCCGCGACTTCCGGACCGACCTCGTAGCAGCACTCGAGGATCGCGGGGCCCAACGCCGCCACGAGGTCGCCCGGAGGGACACCCGTCCTGGCCAGGGCCTCGACGGCCTTCGACGCGATCCCCGCCGCGGCCCCTCTCCATCCGGCGTGAAGCGCCGCGACGGCCCGGCCCCTCCGGTCGGCCAGCAGGATCGGTACGCAGTCCGCGGTGCGCACGGCGGGGACGCGCCCGCCGGGATCGCCGTGAGTCCAAGAGACCCCGTCGGCCTCGGGGAGCGAGGCGGTGTCGAAGGCCGGGACCATCGTGGTGCCGTGAACCTGCCGGACGATGGCCGCGGTGCTTCCATCGAGCTTCGCCGCCGTCAGAAACCGGCCCCGACGAGCCAGGACAGCCGGGTCCGTGCTATGCGCCGCGCCCAGGTCGAACCCCACGGCGCCGTCCTCCCTCGCGGTGGAGAACGCGTGGGCGATCCCCGGGACGGAAGCGAGGACGCGGCATCGGACGAGAAGAAGTCCGTCCACTTCCTCGAGATCGAACGCGTGCGTCACCGCCGGTCCCTCGAGCCCAGAGAGGCCTGTTCGACGAACCGGGTGTGGCGTCGAACGCTCCGCCGCGTCGGGAGATCGCGCCCCGCGGCTACTTCTTCCTCGCCAGGCTCTTGACCACCGACTGGATCTCGGCGGCGTCGGAGGCCTTCGGGTCCAGCTGCAGGTAGCGCTCCAACTCCTTCCGGGCGCCATCCGAGTCGCCTGTCCGGAGGAGCGCGTAGGCGAGCTCCCGGTGTGCCGCCGCGTAGTCCTGCTTGAGCTCCACCGCCCTGCGAAACGCCTCGGTGATTTTCCGGCTGTCCGCTTCGGACGGGTCCGGCTTGTTCGCCAGGACGGCGCCGATGTTGTAGAAGGTCTGCGCGGCGTTGGCCGGATCGAGCTCGACGACCTTCCGGAAGGCCTGCTCCGACTTCTCGACCTGGTGGTTCTGCGCGTACAGGCTGCCCAGGGTGATCCAGCCCTCGGCGTCCTCGGGCTTGAGTCGGGTCACCGCCTCGGCGGCCGCGATGGCATCGTCGGTTTTTCCCATTTCCGAGCCGAGCGACGCGACACGCTCGAGAACGCGCACGTTGTCCGGCGCGAGCGCGCGCTCCTTCTGGATGGCCTCCCACGCCTTCGAGTTGTCTCCCTTCGCCTTGTAGACCTCGGCGAGGATCAGGTGCGCCCCTGCCTTGTCGGGGGCGAGTTGTGCGGCTCGCGTCGCCTGCGCTTCGGCATCCCCCAACCGATCGAGCCGGAACAGCGCGTAGGCGAAGAGCTGACGCCGCTCGGGATCCTCGGGCGCCGTCTCGATGGCCTTCTGAAACGCCTCGACGGATCCCTCGAAATCTCCGCTCTGGACCTTCCCGCGGGCGATGTCCCAGGGGTCTTCGGCGACCGCAGCGGCCTGGGAAGGCGCTTCCGCGACCGCCTCCTTGGAGAGCGTGAAGTCCAGCGTCGCCGTGCCGAGCCCCGCGATCACGACCTCGACGGGTTGGCCCCCGATGCGGATCTTCGTCTCGAACGGATCGCCGATGAGGGTCCTGTCGGCGGTCCGGCTCTCGATCTTCACCTTCGCCGTGGTGTACCCCTCGGCCTTGATCGTCGCCTTCCACTTCGCCTTGCCGCTCTTGTCGAAGGGCTGGTGGAGCAGGCTGGCCATCCAATAGTGCCCCCGCTTGTCCGTCTTCTGCGTGTACACCCGATTCGGAGGCATCTCGTTCGTGAAGACGATTTCCGCCCCGACGACCGGGTTGCCGTCGGTGTCGACGACCTTGCCCTTGGCCTCCTCGATGTCCAGCGCGAGCGCGGGAGCGACCGGAAAGGCGGCGAGGGCCAACGCGAACAGGACGGTTCTTGCTTTCATGGATTCTCTCGTGCCTCCCATCCCTTCCCGTTGGGATTATAGGAGGGAAGGTCGCGACGGGGCAACGACCTCCCCACCGCGCCCGCGACGAGACGCTCGCCGCGAGGGGCTCTCCAGCATTCCGGCGATCGGTGTGCGCCGCGAGCGGCCTATCCGTCGGATTTCTTCACGAAGATCTCCCCGGCGATCTCCGGGTCCACGGCCAGGGTGGTCTCCCCCAGCCGGAGGACCGTCGCCGGGGCCTTCTGCAGGAGCCTCAGCGTCGCGCCGGGAACGACACCGAGGGTCGACAGCCGCACCAGGCGCTCCGCATCCCGGGGCACGACGTACACGATCCGCGCCGACGATCCGACCGGGAGGCGGGAGAGGGGCTGGACCAGCGGCTCGATGGCGTGCGAAAACGAGCGGCAGCAGCTGCCCGGCGGGATGGGCCTGCCGTGCGGGCAGAACTTCGGGTGGCCCAGGAAGGCGCAGACGGAGTCGGTGACCGCCGAGCCGAGCACGTGCTCCATCACGCACGCGTTCCGCTCCACCGCCTGCTCGTCCCCGACCTCTAGGACCGTGGACAGGAGGAGTTCCGCCAGCCGGTGCCGCCGGACCTGGCGCTCCGCGAGCTCCCGTCCCGGCGCTGTGAGGACCACCCTCCCGGCCTCGACCCGGGCGAGCCCGAGGAAACGGGCGCGATCGAGGACGGCGTCGAGGTCGGTCGCGTCGCTCTCCCGCCGAAGATCTTCCACCCGGTCGGTGCCGCCTTCTTCCAAATGCCAGAGCGTTTCCGCGAGCTCCTCGATTTCGTGGCCGGCGAGATCCTTGTCGTGACTCATGGTTTCTCACCCCGTGCCGGATGGAGCCAGCGGCGCGCCCAGTCGACGAGCGTCGACGCGCGCGGAAACTGATAGCCGCAATGCGGGCAACAAACGATCTCGCAACCGAAATTCAACGGACAAGCGGAGCAGCCGTGCCCGCCGTGGGTGAATCGCATCCCGCAGAGCGGGCAGGCGAACACCTTCGCTTCCTCCGCCTGCCCGGCGTCCGGCGCGGAACGGCCGGCCCGACTCATCGGAGTGGTAGGGGGAACACGCGCAACAGCCAGTTGAGCGCGGTCCCGACCGCGAGGGCAAACGGGAAGATGACCGACGCGATGGCGATTCCCGTTTTCCAACCACGCTCCTTGACCATCATGAAGAAGTTCGCGATGCAGGGGATGAACAACGTGATGGTAACCACCGCTACGAGTACCTGGGCGGGAGAAAGGCGTCCGGTGCCCGCCATGTGGTAAAGCCCGGCGGCGCCGAAATCGCGTCTCAGGAAGCCGATCACGAAGGCGGGGGCGGTCTCTCGCGGGAGCCCGAGCAGTCCCGAGAGGACGGGCTCCGCTGCGCGCTCCACGGCTCCCAGCAGCCGCAAGCGATCGAAGACGAACAGGATCAGCGTCCCGAGGACGAAGAGCGGGACCGCCTCCTTCAGGTACCACTCGATCCGGGCCAGGGTCTTCACGAGGATGTTGCCCGGCCGGGGTACCCTGAGCGGGGGAAGCTCCAGGACGAAGTCGCTGCCCCGACCCGGGAGGACCCGCGCGGCGAGCATCCCGACCAGGAAGATCACGCCGATCACGATCGCGAGCCAGATCGCGGTTGCCACTAGAGACAGCGATCCGAGCATCGCTAGCACCACCGTCAGCTGCGCGGAACAGGGCACCCCCAGGGCGAGGAGCAGGATGACGATGAGTCGTTCCTTGCGCGTCTCGAGGATCCGCGTTGTCAGCGTCGCCATGGTATCGCACCCGAGCCCGAGGACCATCGGGAGCACCGCCTTGCCGTTGAGGCCCATCCGCTTGAAGACGCGATTCAACATCACGGCAAGGCGCGGCAAGTAGCCGGAGTCCTCCAGCATGCCGAACGCGATGAAGAACGTTCCCACGATGGGCAGGACCAGGGCCAGCGCATAGGTGAGCGCCATGGTGATGAGCCCGTACGGCCCGACGAGGAGATCTCTCAGGAACGCCCAGGGAATCGCTCGGCCGGCCAGCGCGGTCGCCCACGGATTGATCCACCGGCCGAAGAGGCCGTTTTCGAGAAGGGCCACGAGCGTCCCGGCGCCGAGCTTCCCGACGAAGAGGTAGGCGAGGTACAGCACGCCGAGGAGCAACGGGAGCCCCCACAGCGGATGCGTCGTGAGCATCTCGAGTCGCGAGGCCAGAGCGCCCCGCCGGCGTGCCCCTTCGGGCGGGTGCGCGCGAACCTCGGACGCGATTCCCCAGGCGGCGCGAAGTCGCGCCTGGTTGATCACGTAGCCCAGGGGCTCCCGGTAGGCCCGGCGCGTCCGCTGCCGGATCTCCTCGACGGAGTGCAGGGCGTCGGGGCCGACGCGCTTCCGGAGCCAGTTGGCGAGCGTCTCGTCCCCCGCCAGGACCATCAGCGCCAGCGCGCGCCGCGACACCGGCGCCTCGGGCATGAGGACCGCCAGCGCGTCGGCCGCCGCCCGCACCGGCTCCGGGTACTCGACCGTCGCGCGCCCGACCCTCGCGCGCCGGACGGCATCGCGAAGCTCCCCGATCCCCTGGCGCCGGGTGGCGACCGTCCCGACCACCTCGACGCCGAGGATCCTCTCGATCCTCGCCCGGTCCACCACGATGCCCCGGGCATCTGCCTCGTCCATCATGTTGAGGCAAAGGACCATCGGCACCGACATCTCGCACAACTGCAACGCCAGGAGGAGCGCCCTGTCCAGGTTCTTGGCGTCCCCCACCGCCACGACGGCGCTCGGCCGGCTCACCAGGAGGATGTCGCGGGTGACCCGCTCGTCCTCCGACGACGGGATGAACGAGTTCGTCCCCGGCGTGTCGCGCACCGGGACCTTCTCGCCGCCGAGGCTGATCGTGCCCGACGTGATCTCCACGGTGGTCCCCGGGTAGTTGGACACCGTCGCGTAGCTTCCGGTCAGTGCGCCGAACAGCGCGCTCTTCCCGACGTTGGGGTTGCCGACGAGCACGATGCCGGCGCGCGCTTCGTCGCTCGCTTGCGGTCGGACACCGTCCGTTGCCGAGGCTAGGCGCACGGCATTCCCTCTAGTTGCGACCATTTCTCAACTGGGTGACTTAACGTACCGGAGATGCTTCGTCCTGTCAACCGATGGCGTGCCGACGGCGCGTGACGCCGGAGGGCCCGCGCGTTGACGCCGATCAGAAGGCGAGGACGTCGAAACGGTCGGGGCGGACCGCGGGGTCCTCCTCGACGCGGACCCTCACGGCGAGCGCCGGCTCGAGCAGGGACCCGGCGGTCTCCAGCGCCAGTCGAAGCGCGGACGCCGTGTCGGGGTGGACCCGTACCACCACCGCCTGTTCCTCCAGTCCCGGCAGCAGGCGCAGGATCTCGGACAGCGCTTCGCGAGCGACGGTCTCGGGGGCCTTGACCCGCCCATGACCTCCGCACAGCGGGCAGGAGCGCGTCAACGAGGCCCCCACTCCCGGCCGCGTGCGCTTGCGAGTGAGCTGCACGAGACCGAGCTCGCTCAGGCCGACGACCTTGGTTCGCGCGCGGTCCCGCCGGAGAGCTTCCTCGAGAGCATCGAGCACCTG
This sequence comes from Acidobacteriota bacterium, assembly GCA_041494445.1. Lineage (GTDB taxonomy): Bacteria > Acidobacteriota > Polarisedimenticolia > Polarisedimenticolales > JAIQFR01 > JAIQFR01. The sequence goes on from JBGQAU010000061.1 coordinate 14,855, forward strand.
CTTGCGGTTCTCGGGGGACTCCATGTCGATGAAGTCCACGACGATGATCCCGCCCAGGTCACGTAGCCGGAGTTGCCGCGCGATCTCCGCCGCCGCCTCGAGATTCGTGCGAAGCACCGTTTCCTCGGGTCGCGAGGCGCCCACGAACTTCCCGGTATTGACGTCGATGCTCACCAGCGCCTCGGTCTGCTGGATGACGAGGTAACCGCCCGACCTGAGCCACACCTTCGGCCGGAGCGCCTTTTCGATCTCCTGGTCGATCCCGTGAGACTCGAGCAGAGGGGCAGGCCCGGCGTGGAGCCGCACACGACCGGCCAGCGTAGGCGCGAGTGCCGACAGGTACGCGATGGCCCGGTCGTGGTAGTCCGGATCGTCCAGGACGATGCGGTCCAACCCCTCGCGGGGCGCGTCCCTGAGCAGCCTCAGGAGGAGGTCGAGCTCGGTGTGCACGACGGACGGGGCGTGGCACGCCGCGGCGCGCACCTGGATCGCCTCCCACTCCGCGCGGAGCATCGCCGCGTCGGCGCGGAACGCGGATTCGTCCGCACCCTCCCCTGCGGTCCGCACGATGAACCCGCCCGAGGAAGCCGGGAGCGCGTCGAGGACCGCGTGGAGGCGCGAGCGCTCGTCGGCGTCGCCGATCTTCCTGGAGATCCCGCGAAACGCGAGCTGGGGCATGTAGACGAGGTACCGACCCGGAAGGGCGACGAAGCAGGTGACCCGGGCCCCCTTCGTGCCGATGCCCTCCCTCGCGACCTGAACGAGAATCTCCCGTCCATCCTTGAGACGGTCCTCGATCGGCCCCATTCGCGCCGCGGGCCTCGGCCGCGACCCCTCGCGGACGGCATCCTCTCCTTCCTCGCTCTCCTCCCCGTCGTCGTCTCCGGCCGCGGCCAGGTCCACGTCGGCTTCGACCGGCGGCTCGGAAGGACTCTCTCCCGGGAGCACCAGATCCCCGACGTAGAGGAACGCATCCCGCCCTGAGCCCACGTCGAGAAACGCAGACTGGATCCCCGGAAGGACGCGGGTCACTCTTCCCTTGACGATCCTCCCCACCGCCCCGCGATCGCCCTCGCGCTCGACGCGCAGCTCCACGGTGGCGCCGTTCTCGCGAAGCGCCGCCCAGGTCATCCCGCCGAGACGGCTAACCAGCAGTTCGCTTGACATCCGATTCCGCCGCCGTTGCCGCCAGGAGCGGGTTCAGAAAACGCCCGCCCCAGTCGAGGAGGAGATCCTCGCGCGTCACGTCCATGTCGCAGGCGCGCTCCCCGAAGATCTCGGCCAGAACGTCGTCCGGGCGGATCGAGGCCTCCCCGCCGCCCAGCGCCAGCGTGAGCCGGAGCCGGTCCGCGCCGACGCGCTCGAGCGCGAGGATCTCCTCGGAGAGGTCCCAGGACTTGACCTTGCCGTTGCGCTCGCGCCGGACCGTGATCCTCCCGCGCGTCCGGAAAGCCTCCAGGGCAGCCCCGAGATCGAACCCGTTCCCGCTCGCGACCCGATAGCGCGCCGCCCGGACCGCTCCGCCGAGGGCGGGCACGTCCCGCCGAATCTCGCGGAGGGCCATGAAGCGCGCGCCGTCCGGAAGCGACGCGTTGAGGCGCGCGACCGCCTCCTCGGGATCGAGGCGGGCCCTGGTCTCGAAATCGAGATACTCCCCCTCGGAAGCCACTCCCATCGGGAGGGCGGGACCGAACGACACGCGCGGCTTCGGGTTGAACCCGCGGGAATAGACGAGAGGGAACCGGGCCCGCCGCATCCCACGCAGGATCGCGCGGCTCAAATCGAGATGGCCCAGGAACCGAAAGCGCTCGCTCTTCGAGTAGCGGGCCCGATAGCGGTAGGACGGGGTCGCCTCCGTGCCCGAGCTCTCCGGGCCCCCCTCGATGTCGAGAGGCAAGGGCGGCGCGTCCGCGGCGCGCGCGGCGACGCCCGGGCCGGGCGCGGGGGGGGTCGAGAGCAGCGGAACCGACGCGTTGAGCCCCCGTCCCGCGGCGGTCGCCACGCTCCCGCCCAGGCACTCGGCCGCGAACGTTCCGCAGCCGTAGCAGTCGTTGGGACCGCACGCCGGGCGCCTTTCCCCGGCCAGCGCACGCCGCAGCTCCTCGGCAAGCCACTGCTTGTCGAGTCGGGAGTCCGTCACGTCCCATGGAAGCCGCCACGCCGGATCCCAGTCCCCGTGGGCGTACCGCTCGGGATCGATCCCCTCCGCGCGGAACGCCTCTTTCCAGGCCGCCGGGCGGAACTGCTCCGCCCAGCCATCGAAGCGGGCCCCGCCACGCCAGGCGCGCTCCACGACGCGACCGAGGGCCCGGTCGCCCCGGGAGAACACCGCCTCGAGAAAGCTCGTCTCGCGATCGTGGTGCTTGAACCGGATGCCTCTCCGGACTCGCGCAGCGATCCGTTCCTGTTTCCGCTGCAGGCTGGGGATCCGGTCCATGCCGAGCCACTGGAAAGGGGTGACCGCTTTCGGGACGAACGACGAAGCCGAGACCGTGATCTCGGTTCGGCGCCTCCCCGAGGCGCGACGTCCGACTCCCAGGATCTCATGCGCCAAATCGACGATCCCGTCCACGTCGGCGTCGGTCTCGGTGGGGAGGCCGATCATGAAGTAGAGCTTCATCGAGTCCCACCCGGCCTCGAACGCCAGTCGGCAAGCCTCGAGGATCTGCGCCTCGCTCAGGTTCTTGTTCACCACGTCCCTGAGGCGCTGCGTGCCCGCCTCGGGGGCGATGGTGAACCCCGACTTCCGCACGCGGCGAACCTGTTCGGCCAGCTCGCCGGTCATGGTCGAGGCGTGCAGCGACGAGAGGGAGACCGAGACCGACTCGGGTTCGAATCGGCCCATGAGATCGAGCAGGAGGGGGCGGACGGCGCCGTACTCGCCCGTGTTGAGAGAGGCCAGGGAGAACTCGTCGTAGCCGGTGGCCCGGACCGAACGGATGACCGCGTCGCGGACGTGGTTGGGGTCGCGCTCCCGTGTCGGACGATAGACGTACCCCGCCTGGCAGAACCGGCAGCCGACCGGGCAACCCCTCATCAACTCCACGGAGACCCTGTCGTGGACGATCTCGCCGTGGGGAACCACGATCCGGTCCGGGAAAGGGAATCGGTCGAGGTCGTACACGATCCTGCGCCGCACGGGCCAGGGCGCACGTCCCGCGTCCACGGGGATCAGAAGGCCGTGGCCGGGCTCGTTCTCGAGTCGGTACAGCGACGGGGCGTAGATCCCTTCGATCCGGGAGAGCTCGCGGATCCGCTCCTCCCGCGGAGCGCGCGCGCGGACGAGGTCTCGCAGGCGGTCGAGAAACTCCGGGAGCGCCTCCTCGGCGTCCCCGATGAGCACCAGGTCGAGATACTCTGCGAGCGGCTCGCAGTTGAACGTCACCGGGCCGCCCGCGATCACGAGAGGATCACCGTCGCCGCGATCGGCGGCGCGCAGCGGGATGCCGCCCAGATCGAGCATCTCGAGCACGTTGGTGAAGGTCATCTCGTACTGGAGCGAAAACCCGACGACGGTCAGCTCGCGGAGCGGCGTTCCGGTCTCCAGCGTGGAGAGCGGGGAACGGTGGCGGCGCAGCGACTCGGCCATGTCGGGCCAAGGGCAGAACACGCGCTCGGCGGCGGTGTCCTCCCGACCGTTCAGGAGCGCATACAGGATCCGGAACCCCAGATGGGACATCCCGATCTCGTACACGTCCGGAAAGGCGAGGCCGAAGGTCACGACAACCTCGCGGTGGTCCTTGACCACGGAGTTCCACTCGCCCCCGATGTAGCGGGAGGGACGCTGGACTCCGGCCAGGATCCGCCGGAGCGGCGCCTCGTCCCCGCGCCTCCGGCGACCGTCCTCTTCCATCCTGTGCTCCGTGAGGGATCGTGCCGAAAGGCCCATGTTAACAGATCCCGGCTCCGACCCCCGGCCGGGAGTACGTCGTCGGGCGGTAAGGACGGCCGAGCCGCGGAACGCATCGAGACGGGGGACGCCCGGCGGTGGGATCGGCCGGACGCCGCCGCAGAGACCCGTCAGTTCACGAACCGGCGGGTCCGCACGTTGACGATCAGGCCGACGCCGGCCAGGACCGAGACAAGGGCGGTCCCGCCGTACGACATGAGCGGGAGCGGCACGCCGATGGTGGGCAAGAGGCCGAGCACCATTCCCACGTTGATCGCCAGTTGCCCGGCGATCCAGGCCAGCACGAGCAGGCTGAGGTAACTCCCCAGCCGGTCCTGCGCCGAGCGCGCCGCCAGCACGCCGCGGTAGAGGAGCGAGTAGAACAGGATCAGCACCGCCGCCGCCCCGGCGAAGCCGAGTTCCTCCGAGACCACCGCGAGAATGAAGTCGGTGTGCTGCGCGGGGAGGAAGTTGAGGTGACTCTGAGTTCCCCGGAACAGTCCTTTGCCCGTGAGCTTCCCCGAGCCGATGGCGATCTTGGACTGGCGGGTTTGGTAGCCGATGCCGGAAGGGTCCCGCTGCGGGTCCAGGACGTTCCGGATCCTCTCCTTCTGGTACTCCTTGAGATGAGCCCAGCCCACGGGCGCGAGCAGCGCGCCGAGCAGCAGCACCACCAGGATCACTTTCCATCGCAGCCCACCCAGCATCAACGCCGCGAGGTAGATCGGAATGAAGGTCACCGCCGTGCCGGTGTCCGGCTGCGCCGCTACGAGCCCGGTCGGGAGTCCGACGATCGCTCCCATCTCCAGGACCTGGCGGAGCCCCATGCTCCCGCGGACCCGCTCCGACAGGTACGCCGCGAGGACGAGACACGTCGACCACTTGGCGAACTCGGAAGGCTGGAAGCTGAGAGGGCCGACCACGAGCCAGGAGCGGTTTCCGGCCACTTCGCGGCCGACGAAGAGCACGGCGACGAGGCATGCGACCACGAGCCCGTGCAGCACGAGCGAGAACTCCGCCCAGACGTGGTAATCGATGCCCACCACGATGAGCGTCGCGACCGTTCCGATCGCGAGCCAGACCAGCTGGACCCGCCAGAGGCCGATCCGCCCCGGTTGCCCTAGCGTGGCGGAGGCGATCGCCAGTACCCCGAGCCCTCCCAGGGCCAGGGCCAGGAGCATCGTGGGGAAATCGAAGCTATCGAGGAACCGGCGCGTCAACACGCGTCGCCTCCGCGCGCCGATCCAGGCCCGCCTGCAGCGCCCCCGCGGGCTGCTTGGGAGGGAGACGGTCGGCGAAAAAGGCCTCGAGGACCTTCTTGACGATCGGTGCGGCGGTGGTGCCGCCGTGGCCTCCGTGCTCCACGATCACGGCGAAGGCGATCTCCGGACGATCCGCCGGCGCGTACCCCGCGAACCAGGCGTGGTCGCGCTCGTCTTTCGGCATTTTGTCCGCGTCGATCCCCACCGACTTCTTGTAGACCTGCGCGGTGCCGGTCTTCCCGGCGACCGAGATGAGCCCGAGAGCGGCCCGGCGCCCGGTCCCCTCCTCCACCACGTCCTGGAGCGCGCTTCGAACGATGGCCAGCGTGCCCGGCGACACCGGGAGCGGCTTCGGCTCCGGGGGCCGATCGGTCCGGACCAGCCGGGGACGCGGAAGCTGTCCGGTCGCGACCCCCGACATGAGAACCGCCATCTGGACCGGTGTCACGCCCAGGATGCCC
>JBGQAU010000130.1:0-5209 GCA_041494445.1 Acidobacteriota bacterium
GCCCGCGCGATCCGGGCCCCCCAGGGCCTCCCTCGGCGGGGACGCGCGTGACAGGGACTCGGCTCGGGCATGGGCCGGAATCATACGTCAGCCCCGGACGCGTCGCCCCGCCCGGGGGCTTCCGGCCGGTTGATTCCGGCGGCCGTCGGTGCGAGAATGCCCCACCAACGAAGACCATCCTGCCCTGCACTCCAGCTCTTCGAAGGAGGTTCGGCATGTCGGAGCGCTTGAGCCATGACGTCCTCATCCTGGGGGCGGGCCTCGCCGGGCTGCGCGCGGCGGTGGAGATCTCCCGCCGCCTTGACGGCAAGGTGGACATCGGCATCGTGTCCAAGGTCCAGCTGATGCGGGCCCACTCGGTGTGCGCGGAAGGCGGGACCGCCGCGGTGCTCAGGACCGATGAGGGGGATTCGCTGGAGCTCCACGCATGGGACACGGTCAAGGGATCGGATTTCCTGGCCGACCAGGACGTCGTCCGGAGGTTCGTCGAGGCGATGCCGGCGGAGATCCACCAGCTCGACCACTGGGGGATCCCCTGGACCCGCGACGCCGGCGGCCGGATCGAGCAGCGCCCGTTCGGCGGGCATTCGTTCCCTCGGGCCACCCTTGCCGCGGACAAGACCGGGTTCTTCGAGATGCAAACCCTCTACGACACGCTGCTCCGGTACGAGTGCTTCACCCGCTACGACGAGCTCTTCGTCACCGACATCGTGGTGGAAGACGGGCGGTTCTCGGCGCTCCTCGGCATCCACGCGCCGAGCGGCGAGCGGGTGATCGTTCAGGCGAAGGCTCTGCTGATCGCGACCGGGGGCGGCGGCACCCTCTACGGCTTCACCACGTACTCGCAGACCGTCACCGGCGACGGGATGGCGATGGCGAACCGGGCCGGGCTCCCGCTCGAGGACATGGAGTTCCTGCAGTTCCACCCGACCGGCCTCGTGCCCTCCGGGATCCTGATGACCGAGGCGTGCCGGGGCGAGGGGGGGTACCTCAAGAACAACAAGGGCGAGCGGTTCATGGAGCGCTACGCCCCGTCCAAGATGGAGCTGGCCCCGCGCGACATGGTGTCGCGGGCCGAGACGACCGAGATCCTCGAGGGGCGCGGGTTCGAGGGGTCCGACGGCCTCGGCTTCCTGCACCTCGACCTCACGCACCTGGGCGCGGAGCGGATCAACACCCGCCTGCCGCTGATCCGGGAGGTCTGCATCAAGTTCCTGGACCTCGACCCGATCGTGAAGCCGATCCCGATCCGACCCGTGGCGCACTACTCCATGGGGGGCATCGAGACCGACATCGACGGCGCCACTCGCGTCCCGGGAATCTGGGCGGCGGGCGAGGCCGCGGCCGTCTCGCTCCACGGCGCGAACCGCCTCGGCTCCAACTCCACCGGCGAGTGCCTGGTCTGGGGCGGCATCACCGGCGGGAGGATCGCGGCGGCGCTGGTCCGACTGCCGGCCCCTCCCCCGCCCTCGGACGCGAAGGTGAAGGCGGCGGACGGCCACCTCGCCGAGTGGCTGAAGCGCGAGGGGAACGAGAGCCTGTACGAGCTGCGCCGCGAGCTCAGGGCGACCATGGACCGGAACGTCGGGGTGTACCGGACCGGACAGGATCTGGAGACGGCCCTCTCGGCCATCCGCGCGATCCGCGAGCGGTCGCGGCGCGCCCCGGTGAAGGACAAGGGGAAGCTCTACAACTCCAACCTGTTCCACGCCCTGGAGCTCGAGAACCTCCTGGACCTCGCGGAGATCACCGTGGCCGGGGCGGTCGCCCGACAGGAATCCCGCGGCGCCCACGCGCGCAGGGACTTCGCGACCCGCAACGACGAGAGATGGCTGAAGCACACCCTGGCCTGGGCCGGCGAGAAGGGACCGCGTCTCGACTACAAGCCGGTCACGATCGACATGTGGAAGCCCGTGGAGAGGAAGTACTGACCCGAGCCGGAGGACGCCATGCCGAGAGTCCAAGGTCATCCTAACCGCCTGGGGATCAGGGGATGGGTCGGGGGGGGCCGCTGGGGGCTGGAGCGGTACCTCTACACCCTGCACCGGGTCACCGGGCTCGGCCTGCTTCTCTACTTCCTGATGCACATCGCCGTCACCGCGTCCCGCGCCCTCGGGCCCGAGGCGTGGGAGAAGGCGATGGGCCTGGTGAAGGGGCCGCTCTTCACCGCCGGTGAGTACCTGGTGTTCGCCGCGTTCGCGTTCCACGCGATGAACGGCATCAGGCTCGTGATCGTCGAGCTGGGTTGGGGCGTGGGCAAGCCGATCGAGCCGGTCTACCCGTACCGGACCTCGGTCGACGCCCAGCGCTTCCTGGCGATCGGCGCGCTGGTGGCCGCGGGCATCATCGCGGCCCTGGGCGCGGCCGATCTCTTCATGGATTAGGAGGCCGGCGATGATGCGAGAGCAGAAGCTGTGGACCTGGCACGTGGCGGCCGGGCTCGTGATCCTCGTGCTCCTCGGCCTGCACATGGTCATCATGCACCTGGACGCGATCGTGAAGATCTCCTCCCTCAACCCCGCCGGCGAGGAGCCCGTGGACTGGAAGAACGTGGCCGCCCGCGGAAGGATGGTGTTCTTCGCGGTCACGTACGTCCTGCTGCTCGGCGCGGCGCTGTTCCACGGCCTGTACGGCCTGAGGAACATTCTGTTCGAGCTCCACCCGCGGGCGGGGCTCAAGACGACGCTCTCGGTGGCGCTGTTGATCGTGGGCTTCGGCCTTTTCGTCCTGGGGACCTGGGCGGCGGTGGCCGGCTTTTCGCTGGCCCGGTCGCTCTGAGGGGGCGGCGATGAGCGAGACGAACGCGAAGACGATCCTCTACCGGGTCCGCCGGTACGATCCGGCCCGGGACGCCGCCCCGCGATGGCAGGACTTCACCCTCCCGCGTACGGCGGGGATGACCGTGCTGGACGGTCTCTGGGTCATCAAGGAGACGCAGGATCCGTCGCTCGCCTGGCGGTCGTCTTGCCGCATGGGGGTCTGCGGCTCTTGCGGCATGGTGATCAACGGGCGGCCGCGGCTCGGGTGCAACACCCAGGTGTCCGAGCTGTCGGCCGACGTGGTGGCGGTGGCTCCCCTCCCGAACTTCGACATCATCCGCGACCTCGTCCCCGACCTGGCGCCGATGTTCGACGCCCACGGGGCGGTCCGGCCGTACGTCATCCGGGACGACGTGGAGGAGCGGGAGAACCCCTCCGGCGAGTTCGGACAGTCCCCTCACGAGCTGGAGCAGTACCTGCAGTTCTCGTACTGCATCAAGTGCGGGTGCTGCATGGCGGCCTGCCCGACGTACGCCACCGACCCGGTCTATTCGGGACCGATGCCGCTCGCCCAGGCGCATCGGTACAACACCGATACCCGCGACGGCGGGTTCAAGTCGAGGAAGGACATGCTGGGCGGCGAGCGCGGGCCGTGGCGCTGCCACTTCGCCGGAGAATGCTCCCGCGTCTGCCCGAAGGGTGTGGACCCGGCGAAGGCGATCCAGCTCATGAAGCGCGAGATGGTCCTCGACTACCTCCGCCTCCGGAAGGGGCACGTCGCCGCATCCGTGGTCCCGAAGCCGAGCGGCGTGAAGCGGCGCCCCGACATCCCCGAGGCGCCCCCGAGAACGGCTTAGGAGAGCGGCGATCGTCCTCCCGGGCCTCGAAGTCCTCCTCGACGGCGGCCCCGAGGCGGCCGGCCTCAGCGGCCATCCGCGGGTCGGCCTCGTCGCCCACCCGGCCTCCATCGACCGGTCGGCCCGGCACGCGGCGGACCTCCTGGCGAGACACCCGGGGTTCCGGCTCGTGCGCCTTTTCGGGCCGGAGCACGGCCTGAGGGGCGAGGCGCAGGACATGGAGCCCGTGGCCGCCGGGAACGACCCGGGCACCTCGCTCCCGGTCGTGAGCCTCTACGGCGCCGACGCCGCGTCGCTCGGCCCGCGGCGCTCGGACCTCGAGGGGCTCGACGCGATCCTGTGCGACCTCCAGGACGTCGGGAGCCGTTACTACACCTTCGTCTACACGATGTCGCACGTCATGGAAGCCGCCGCCGCCGTGGGACTTCCCGTGGTCGTGCTCGACCGTCCGAACCCGATCGGCGGCGTCGCGGTGGAGGGCCCGGTGCTCGACCCTCCCCTCGCGTCGTTCGTCGGCCGGTATCCCCTCCCCGTGCGCCACGGTATGACGCCGGGAGAGCTGGCGCGCCTCTTCAACGACGCCTTCGGGATCGGCTGCGATCTGCGCGTCGTCCCCATGCGGAACTGGAAGCGGCGGATGCGCTTCGAGCACACCGGCCTCCCGTGGGTCGCGCCGTCGCCGAACATGCCCACGCCCGCCACGGCCGAGGTGTATCCCGGCGGCTGCCTCGTCGAGGGGACCAATTTGTCGGAGGGACGCGGCACGACGCGCCCGTTCGAGATGGTCGGGGCGCCGTGGCTGCCTTCCCGGCCGCTCGCCGAGGCGTTGTCGCGGGAGGCGCCTGCCGGCGCCCTCTTCCGCGCGACCTCGTTCCGGCCGTCGTTCCACAAGCACGCGGAAGAGAGCTGCCGGGGCGTCCAGGTCCACGTTGCGGACCACGATGCCTTCCGTCCGTTCGCGACCTACCTGGTCCTGGTTCGCGAGGCCCGCCGGCTGGCGCCGGAGTCGTTCGACTGGCGCCGCGAGCCTTACGAGTTCGAGCGCGGCCGTCTCGCGATCGACCTCCTGCTCGGCCGCGCCGACATCCGCCCGATGCTGGAGGCGTGCGCTCCGCTCGGGGAGATGGAGCCGCTCTGGGCGCGGGACCTCGAAGCGTTCCGCGAGCTGCGCGGGAAGTTCCTGCTCTACCAGGAGTGAGGGACGGGAACGGGGAGGATCCGCAGCCATGACGCGCACACAAAAAAAAGGGGCGGGCCCGAGTGTCGGGGACACCAGGCCCGCCACCGTCTGGGCGTCCTGCGCGCGGAGGCGGTAGGGGGGGTCGCCTCCGCGTTACGAGCCCAACTCGGCTCCGGCGGTCCGCCCCGGAAGGCCAACGCGCCTCGCCGCATTCCTATGTTTCCTTAATACAACGTTTCGGGACTTCTCGTCGCGCCGCCGGCCGAATCTCGCGGACGGCGGGACCGCAAGCCCGACCCATTCCTACCGGGGCCCCTCCATCTCGGGCATCTCCAGCACGCCGGGGGCCCGCAGCACGCCCGTGGCTCGTAGCGCCGGCGCGAGCGGCTCGGACGCCCGCACAGCGCGGATCA
>JBGQAU010000060.1:0-20929 GCA_041494445.1 Acidobacteriota bacterium
GCACCGACCAGTTCCGCACGGGCTGGTTCGTCGAGTCGGTGCTCTCCGCCTCCCTCATCGTGCTGGTGGTCCGCAGCCGCCGCCCCTTCTTCCGCAGCAGACCGGGAAAACGCCTGCTGCTCGCGACTCTGGGCGTGGTGGCGGCCACGCTGGTGATGCCTTACCTCCCCTTCGCACCCACCCTGGGGTTGACGCCGCTGCCGGCTTCCTTCCTGGCTCTGCTCGCTCTCATCGTCGCGATGTACATTGTCTCGGGGGAGTTCGCGAAGCGCTTCTTCTACCGCCACTTCGAACCGGTCCCTGCCGGCCGCCCATGACGAGGTCTCTCGAAGGCTGGGTCAGCACAGGTTGACATGTGGGTCGTCAGCGCAATGTGTGCGCTCGCTGCAATAGGCGCGGACGCGGGCACGGAGGAGGTGGCGCCCGGCACGCCTATCGTGGCGGTGCGCATCGAGCGCCACGATATCTACGATCTCGACGATCCCGCCACCTCCTCGTGGCCGTATCGCTGGGTCGATGCCTTGCACATCCGGACGCGCGAGGAGTTCGTACGCTCCCTGCTGCTCTTCCACGTCGGCGACACCCTCGACCCGGCGCGCCTCGCCGAAAGCGAGCTGATCCTTCGGGGCACGGGCTTCCTCAACCCGGTGCACATCTCGGCGCACCCCGTCCCCGGTGGGACCGAGGTGGTGGTGGAAACCCACGACCAGTGGACGACCCGGGTCGGTATCGACTTCGGCATCTCCGGGAACCGCCGGCATTCCGGAGCGGCCATCTCGGAGGACAACCTCCTCGGCCTGGGCAAGAGCGTCCTCCTCGATGTCGGTTCCGACCCCGAACGCACGACCACGACCCTCCGTTACAGGGACTCCACCTTCCTGCGCAGCCGCTGGCAGCTCGATCTCGAGCACAAGAAGTCCTCCGACGGGTCCACGGACTTCTTTCAACTCGAGTATCCGTTCTTCGCCATTTTGACGCCGCGGGCCGGCGGCGTGGAGTGGCGCCGCGAGGGGCTGCAGGAGTACCTCTGGTCGGGCGGGCAGCGGCGCGTCGTGGGCCAGGCCGACACACGCAGCTTCGAAGTGTGGGGTGGGCTGCGGCTGCCGGGCGACGGCATTCTCACGAACCGCCTCACCTTCGGAGTGTTCGGCGAGCAAGCCCTCTTCCACGACTGGTACCGCCTCGACGGCTTCCCCTATCCGCAGCCGCGGGACCGCGACCTCCGGGGCATGGAGGTGGGTTGGGAGCACCAGGCCTTCAACTGGAGGGTGGTACAGGGGTTCCGCGCATGGTTGCGGCAGGAGGACCTGCCGCTGGGGCCCAACTGGCAGGTGACGATCGGCCCTTCGCTTCCGGCGCTCGGCGGCGACCCGACTCGCTTGCGCTACCACGGTTCGTTCACCGTGGGACATCTGACGGGGCGGACGTACTCCTGGTTGATCGCCGACTTCTCGGGACGGCTGGAGCAGCGCGGCGCTGCCAACGGCGTCACGCACCTCGAGGCGGGAGGCGCGCTCACCGGAACGGCAGGCTGGCGGGCGCGCGTGGCGGCCGATCTCGGCCACGACCTCGACGGCGACCGACAACTCACGCTGGGTGCCGATAGCGGCCTTCGCGGCTACGACCCCAAGACCTTCGACGGCACGTCGAGGGTGGTGACCAACCTGGAGTGGAGCCGCCGCATCACCGGCGAGTTCCTCCACGTGGCGGCCCTGGGTTTCACGGTGTTCGCCGACGGCGGCAAGACGTGGAAGCCGAGGGTCGGGTTGCCTACCGACGGGTGGCGCGGCGACGTGGGCACCGGTCTGCTCGTGGAGATCACCCGTGCCTCGGTCGTGCGCATCCTCCGCTTGGAGGTCGCGTTCCCCGATCGCGGCAAGGACCGGGTGTTCCAGCTCACCACCAGTTCGCTGTTCTGAGCTTAACCCTCCGGACGGCTAGGCGCCCGCGGTCGCCTCGGAATACGATGGCGTCGCGGCTCGTTTCCGACGAGGTGGAAATCGAGTCGCGGGGACGAAGCGTGTCACGACCCGGGCACCACAGCGGGACTTCCCGACACGTGCCGCACCACCCGCGCGCCCCCCTGCCGCCGGCGGGGCCACGGCCCCGCGCGGCCGCCCGCGCCGCGATCTGCGCTGCGCTCGTCGTCGTCACTCTCGCCGCATTCCGGGGCGTGCTTTCGGGCGGTTTCCTCAACTACGACGACAACCTCTACGTCACGGAGAACGCGCACGTCCGGCAGGGGCTCGACGGCGGCTCCCTCGCGTGGGCCTTCACCACCACCGAGTGCGCCAACTGGCACCCGCTGACCTGGCTCTCTCACATGCTCGACGTGCGGCTCTTCGGTCTCGATGCCGGGAAGCACCATCTGACCAGCCTGTTGCTCCATGCGGCGAACGCCGTGGCGCTCTTCCTCCTGCTCGTCCGGATGACGGGGGCTCTGTGGCGGTCGGCCCTTGCCGCCTGCCTCTTCGCCGTCCACCCGCTGCACGTGGAGTCGGTCGCCTGGATCGCGGAGAGGAAGGACGTCCTGAGCACGTTGTTCTGGCTCCTGACGCTCGCCGCCTGGCTCTCGTACCTGGAGTCGAAGACGTTCGTTCGGTACGTCCTCGTGCTCGGGCTCTATGCGCTCGCGCTGATGGCCAAGCCGATGCCGGTGACGCTCCCGTTCACGCTGCTGCTGCTCGACACCTGGCCCTTGGGCCGGCTGACGCTCCCGCTCCGGGGATCGTACGGAGCGCTCGCGGGCCTCCTGCGGGAGAAAGCACCCCTCTTCGCTATGGCGGCGGCCTCCTGCATCGCCACCTTCGTCGCCCAGCGGAGCGGCGGAGCCGTCAAGTCCCTCCAGGACTTCACGTTCGCGGAGCGTCTCGGGAACGCGGTGGTGGCCTACGTGTCCTACCTCGGAAAGGCCGTCTGGCCGACAGCGCTCGCGATCTTCTACCCGCACCGCCACGTCGGCCTTCTCACGTGGGCGGTCGCGGGGTCGGCGCTCCTGCTCGTGGGCGCCACGGCGCTGGCTCTCCGGGTGGCCGCGCGCGCCCCCTACCTGACCGTCGGTTGGCTCTGGTACGCCGGCACACTCGTTCCCGTCATCGGTCTTCTCCAGGTCGGAGGACAAGCGATGGCGGAACGCTACACGTACGTGCCGTTCATCGGCGTCTTCATCGCGGTCGCGTGGGGGCTGGGCGACCTCGCGAGGGGAAGTCGTCTGGCCCGGCACGTCGTCGCCGGCGCGACCGTCGCCGCGCTCCTGCCGTTGTGCGCCGTCACTCGCGCCCAGGTGGGCTACTGGGCCGACGGCGCGGCATTGTACGAGCACGCGCTGGCGGTCACCTCGGACAACTGGCTGGTGCACAACAATCTCGGCCTCGTCCTGTTCAAGAGGGGAAAGACGAACGAGGCGATCGCGCATTACACGGAAGCGCTGCGGATCTGGCCGGACTACGCCGAGGCCCACTACAACCTGGGCATCGCGTTGGGGAAAGCCGGCAGGCGCTCCGAGGCGATCGAGCACTACGAGCAGGCGCTCAGGCTTCGCCCGGACCTTGTCGAGGTCCATTACAACCTGGGCAATGCGCTGCTGGAGGTCGGGCGCTTCGCGGAGGCGATCAACCACTACGACCAGGCGCTGCGCCTCGACCCGGACGACGGCGAAGCCCACAACAACCTGGGCAACGCCCTGGCACGCCAGGGACGGATCCCCGAGGCCATCGAGCACTACGACCAGGCACTGCGCCTCGACCCGGACTCCGCCAGCGTGCACAACAATCTGGGCGCCGCTCTGGTCCGACAGGGCCGACTCGAGGAGGCCATCGGGCATTACCGCCAGGCGGTGCGGCTGAGTCCGGACTTCGCGGAGGCCCATAACGACCTGGGCGTCGCCCTGGCCCGGGAGAACCGCTTTCCCGAGGCGGTCGAACATTTCCAGGAGGCATTGCGGATCAAGCCGGACTTCGACGACGCTCGAGCCAACCTCGTGAAAGCCCGGGAGCGTCTCCGGCCGCGCCCGTGATGAGGGGTGCCTCTTCTCGGGTCCTATCCGGAGCGACCGCTCGCGCGCTCTAGAGCCCGGAGGAACGCGGGAGGCGGCTCCCAACCCACTCGCCGGGACTCCTCGACGTCCGACCACGCCCTCTCGTACTGACCGAGCTTCCACAGGGACACGGCCCGGTTGCCGTGAGCCGCCCCGTAATCCGGCTTGAGCGCGATGGCCCGATCGAAGTCTTCCACCGCGGACGCGTGATCTCCGAGGTGAGCGCGAACGATACCCCGGTTGTTGTACGCCTCGGCTCTGGGACCGAGCGCCACGGCCCTGTCGAGATCCTGCAGGGCCTCGCGATCACGACCCTCGCGGCCGAGGAGGTTCCCGCGGTTGTTGTACGCCTCGGCGTAGTCGGGCGCGAGATCGATGGCGCGCCCGTACGCCCGGACCGCCTCCGCGCCGCGCCCGGCCGCTGCCAGGGCGAAGCCGAGCTTGTAGTGCGCGCGGGCGCTCAGGGGTTGCTTTAGAGTCTCGTCCTGCCAGAGCGTCACCGAATCGCGCCAGGCGAGGGTTCGTGCCCACGAGGTGCCAATCAGCACGGGCGTGACCAGCAGCAGCGCGAGGGCGAGCGAGCGCGAGCTGCCCCGTGCGCCGAAGACCCGGGCCGCGTCGAGCGCCGCGGGAACGCCCCAGGCGATGATGACGAAGATGCCCACGAGGGGGACGTACGTGTAGCGGTCCGCCATTGCCTGCTCACCCACCTGAACGAGACCGACGACGGGCACCAGCGTCCCGAGATACCAGAGCCATCCGACGGCCAGATAGGGGGCGCGGCGCTTGAGCCGGATCGCGACGGCTGTGATCGCGATCAGGAGCAGAGCCGCGCCCGCGACCTCCCACGCCGGGAGCGCCGAGCGCGGGTGAGGATACAGCGCCGCCAGGCCGACGGGAAGCAGCGTCTTCCCGAGGTAGGCGACGCAGGCGACGGCGGCGTTCGCCAGGCGGTCGGGGAACGAGATGAGGTTCACGGGGACGATCGCCTGCCCGGCGCGCTGGGCCGCGATCGTGATCAAGCAAGACACGAGGGACAGGCCGGCCAGAGGCAGCTTCTCCAGAAGGAGCATTCCCGGACGGCCGCGCCGCTCGAGCGGCCAGACGTCGAGGAGCAGCAAGGTGAAGGGAAGCGTCACCAGCATCGGCTTCGCGGCCAACCCGACGGCGAGCCCGAGGAGAACCGCGGCATATCGGGCCGTCCGGGGCGCCTCGACGTAGCGCACGTAGGCCCAAGCGGTCAGGAGCCAGAAGAAGGTGCTCAAGACGTCCTTCCGCTCCGCCACCCACGCCACCGACTCGACGTGGAGCGGATGCACGCCGAAGAGGAGCGCGACCGCGGCGCTGCGGAGTCGGGACCGGGTCGCGCGATCGAGGAGGAAGAACAGGAGCAGCGTGTTCGCGAGGTGGAGCAGAAGACTGGTCGCGTGGTGCCCCGCCGGTCGCGGCCCGAAGAGCTGCCAGTCGAGCATGTGCGACATCCAGGTGATCGGATGCCAGTTGGCGGCGTCGAACGAGGCCCACGCCCAGCGGAGGCTCTCGACGGCGAGGCCCCGCTGCACGTGCGGGTTCGCGGTGACGTACTGGTCGTCGTCATAGTCCACGAAGCCGTTGCGCAGCGCGGGATGGAACGCCGCGAGCACCGCCGCCGAGAGGAAGAGGGCGACGAGGAGGTGCGAGGGCCCGTGCTCGCGAGGAGCGGGACGTCCTCGTGCCCCGCTCCCGCCGCGGGCACCGGCCGTCTCGTGTCGAGCCGACGGAGCGACGACGGCCTTCGTTGCCCGGCGCGACATATCGCACAGGATAACAACGCGATCACACGGGAGCAAAGGCCGCGCTCGGGGCCTAGCGCCTTCGAGGGGCCGGGCCCTGGCCCGCGCGTTGCACATCGACCCCGGTGGGCCGCCGGAGCGCGATGGGAGATCCGGCGCGGGAGGGTGCACCATGCGCCGTCCGTGGGGTTCGCTCGCGGCAGCGATGCCGTTCGGTTTTCTTGCGGCGACGCCGCTTTTCGCGGCGTTGTCGATCTACCTGCCGCCCGAGGGGCTCGCGGAGATCGCGCCCGTCGTCGTCGAGGGCGAAGTCACACGCGTCGCCTCAGGTTACGATCCTGAAACCGGCTCCGTGGGGACCTACGTCAGCATAGCGGTCGCCACGGTGCACCGCGGGCCCGACGAACTGCGTCAGATCGTGCTCCGGGAGCTCGGCGGAAGGTACGGTGACCTCGTCCACGAGGTGGACGCCGTTCCGGTTTACGAGCCGGGGGAGCAGGTTTTCGTCTTCGTCGAGTTCGCGCGGGACGGAGCCCCCAGGACGGCGGGACTGTTCTTCGGGAAGTTTTCCGTTCGACAGGCCGCCACGCGGGACGGCGACCGCGCCGTGCGGGACCTCTCCGGCCAGGGCATGATCTCGCGACGCTCCGACGCTGAGAGCGAGGACCTCCCGGTCCGCGATCTCGTCGCGGTAGTCGCGAACCACCCGTACCGCGCGGCGACTCCGGCGAGACCCGCGACGCGGCGCCTTGGCGCCGGCGCTCGGCCGGCGGGTACGGCTTACGCGCCGCCCGAGCTCGACCGCCTTCGCTGGGACGACCTCCACGCCACGACGGCCACCGCACCGACCGCGGCAGGAGCCGGTGGCCTTTCCGCGACGCCCGGCCTGCCAGGGGGCGAAACGCCGCCCGAGGTCGACTTCACTCCCCTGAGCGCCTCGGCGCCGGCGCGATGGGACGAGGCCGACTCGGGGACCGCGGTCGCCGTCAACATCGAGCAGGCGAGGAACCCACTGAGCAACGGGCCCGCCGCCGTGAACGAGATCAAGCGCGGCATGGCCGCGTGGACGAACGTGTCCGAGGGGCGGATCGTGCTCCAGAGCGGCAACGAGAACTACAACTTCTCGGGCACGAACGCGCAGAGCCCTGCGGTCGCCTACCCGCCTGCGAACATCGTCCTCTTCGGTGACCCGTACAACGACATCACCGATCCCTCCGGCTGCACCGGCGTTCTCGCGCTCGGCGGGTACTGGCGCTCCGGATCCGTGGGGAGGACGGTCAACAACGTGACGTTCTACCCGGCGCTCCGGCTCTACCTGATCTTCAACAACGCCTTCGAATGCTTCCTCGGGAACACGGACAACCTCGCCGAGGTCGCCGCCCACGAGCTCGGGCACGGCATCGGCTTCGGACACTCCACGGTGGCCGACGCGATCATGCGGGCGACGGCTTACGGGAACGGGCGGGGCCCGCGCCTCGGCGATGACGACCGCGACGCCGCGCATTGCCACTACCCGCACACGTTGACGGTCACCGCGCCGAACGGGGGGGAGAGCTGGACGGCGGGAACGGTGCACGCGATCACTTGGACCGCGACGGCGGAGGTCGGACCGGACCCCGGAACCGTGAGTCTCGATTACTCGACGGATTCGGGCTCGTCGTGGCTTCCGATCACCGCGGGCGATACGAACGACGGCTCGTACTCGTGGACCGTGCCCTCGGCGCCGGGTGCCCACGCCCGGGTCCGGGCGGTTCGGCCGAACCGCGTGAGCCCGATGCCATCCCCCTACCCGTCCGCGTGCAGCGCGGACGCCTCGAACGCGGACTTCACGATCGTGGCCGCGAATCCCGCGGCGGGGACGGTGCCGGACGGCGCCCCGGGCGTGCCTGTCCTGGTCGCGAAGGCGACGGGCTCGGACATCACCGTGACGTGGGGCCCCTCGTGCGCGGGGACCGCCTCGGACTACGCGATCTATGAGGGAACGCTCGCGGCTCTCCGCTCCGGGAGCTGGGACCACGCGCCCGTCACCTGCTCGGCGGGCGCGGACCTCACGCAGACCTTCACGCCGGGCAGCGGGAGCCGGTACTACCTCGTCGCCCCGCGGGCGGGATCGAAAGAGGGAGGCCTCGGCGCGGGGTCCTCGGGGACGCCGAGACCCGCCTCGCCGGGCGCGTGCGCACCGAGGGAGGCGAGCTCCTGCTCCTGACGTGAGCGCCGGAGTGCGTGACGGCGGGGACCGGGTTAGCATTCCTCGAGCCGGCTCCCGAGGATGCCGGAACAGGAGGCCGTCATGCCCTTCGGAAGCCTTTGGCTCCCCGTCATCGTATCGACCGTCGCCGTGTTCGTCCTGAGCTCCGTCTCTCACATGCTCCTGAAGCACCACAAGCATGACTACAAGGGGCTGCCCAACGAGGACGCCGTCGCCGAAGTGGTTCGGAAGGGCGGGCCGGCTCCGGGCGTCTACTTCATTCCGTACTGCCCCGATCCCGCTCAGATGAAGGACCCGGCCGTCCAGAAGAAGTACGTGGACGGCCCCGTCGCCCTGCTCACGCTGGTGAGGAACGGCCCGCCGGCGCTCGGGAAGCACCTGTCCCAGTGGGTCCTCTTTTGCCTTCTCGTCAGCTTCACCGCGGCGTACGTCGCGCGGCACGCCCTCTCTTCCTCGACCGACGGACTCACCGTCATGCGCATCACGGGGACACTCGCCTTCACGGGCTACGCGTACGGGTACTTCCAGGACTCGATCTGGAAGGGGATCCCGTGGGCGACCTCCCTTCGGGGGATCGCCGACGCCGCCGTGTATGCGGTCGCGACGGGCCTCGTGTTCCGCCTCCTGTGGCCGGGGGCGTGACGGAAGGCACCGCCCGGGAGACGCCCGGCGATCCGGGGCCGCCGGTACCGGCGGCCCCGGGGGGGTCAATACGTCACGACGACCTTGTCACCGTCCCTCGAGAGGCTGAGCGTGCCGGCCGTGTTGCCCTGGAGCTGGTAGAGGACCAGCGGCGGCGACCCCGCGAAGAGGTCCGAGGTCTCGTGCGGGAAGGGCGCGCCGGAAACGAACGCGACGACCTCGAGATCGCGCGCCGCCGCGAGGGTCGGATCGGTCGGATAAACGCCGGCGAAGACGCTGGTGGGTGCGGGGCTCCACGGCGACAGCGACGTGAAGTCGCCAAAGCGGAGGAGGTTCACGCGGCCGAATCTGAGGGACAGCGGCGCCGACGCGCTCACGACCTGTTCGCTCGTCCCCACCCGGTACTTGAGTTCGGCGGCGAAGGAGTAGTTTCCCTCCACCTCAAGATTCACCGTCACCGCGAGGCACGCCTCTTCGCCGGGCGGCACCGAGCCCAGGCTCCACGACAGGCTTCCCCCCGACGCCGTTCCGCCCGGGGAGGCCGACACGACGGTCGCGCCGGCGGGCAGGCTCAGAACGAGGTCCGCGGCGAAGGCGATCCCGGAACCGGAGTTGCCGTAGCAGACCTCGAGCGCGTAGGTGTCGGAGTCGGTCGCCGCAGCGCCCGCGAAGGCGACGCTCGGCTGGGGCGCGCCCTCGCTCGCGACGCACGGCGACGCGAAGACGGAATCGAGGAAGTAGCGGACGCCCTGCGACTTCGGTTTCTTGCTGATCGGCAGAGCGACCTCGTACGCCTTCCCGCCGAGGTAGGTGACCTTGCCCTTCTCCGGGTTGCCGAGCAGGTTGCCGCCGATCATGACGTCGCCGACGCCGGGCGACGTGCCGGCCCGCGAGACCCTGGGGAAGCTCCCGTCGAAGTAACTGCTGCCCGAGGCCAGGGCGTACGCCGCGGCCCCGCCTCCGGAATTCTGGAATTCCCCATCGGCCTGCGCCGTGGGGTCGTCGCTCGCGAAATAGTCGACCCGCGACGACGGCCCCTGGGGGTCGAGGCCCGCGGTCGTGAGGAAGCGGCCGTGCGTGTCGTTCTCGAACTCCACGACGGCCTGCGACGTCGCGAACAGGCTGACGGGGAACTCGAGGAACGATCGAACTTCGGCGATGACCTCGCCTTTCGCCGTGGAGCCTGGAAGGCCCATGGCGACTAGGTGGCAGTAGCGCGGAACGCCCTCGCCGTCGAAGAGCGCCCCGTCGTCGTGGTGGGCGGAGGTCGCCCCTTCCAGGAGCGCCGGCGCGAGGCAGTCCGGGCAGCAGAAGGTGCCCGGACAAGCGTAGGCTCCGGTCCAGTCCGCGTACGGCGGCCAGCCGTCGCCGTTGCTCATCGGGATCCCCGCGGCGTTGAGGTAGGTGAAGGCGTCCGCCTCCCCGCCGGCCGCCACCACCGCGACGTTGGGAGGGAAGCGCAGTTCGGTTGCCGCGTCGGCGGCGAACGCTTCCCTGGCGAGATGCACGGTGACTTCCGGATGGGCCGCCTGCCATGCCAGCACCCGGGGCAGAGCGGCGGAGACCGAGAGCGCATCGACCACGAAGGGACCTCCCCTGTAGTCGTTGTCGACGATCGGCGCGCCACTTTGGAGGTCGACGGCCGTGGCGCGGAAGTCCACCCCACCGTATGTCTTCCCAGGCTGAATGACCCAGTCGACGGGCGTGCCGGCCCGCAGGAGATCGTTCACCAGGCCGTAAGCGAGGAACACCCCCCGGTCCTGCCACGTCGTGTCCATCGGGATGATGAGCGTGTCCGGGGCGTACGTCTTCTCCGCGCTCCACGCGGGCAGCCAAGCCGCCGCGAGCAATGCCATCCCGACGGCGACGTACGTGCTTGCGCTTCTTCGCGTGCTCATCTTCGGCCCTCCCCTGTTTTCCCCCGTCCGTCCTGAAGCAAGAGGCGGGCCGAGCCGGACCCCTCCCGTGAAATTTCATGGCTTCCTGGTTGTCGGGGTCGCGCGAGGACCCGGGCCTGAAAGCTGGCGCGGCGTCTCGGCCGTTTCTGGGTACGACCCCTCGCGCGGCGGTGACGCTACCCGTCGGGATTCCTGACGTTCCTTGGAAGGTCGAGGGGGCCCCGCCGGATGCCGCGACCCGAATCGGAAAGAAGCGCCTCTCCGGCGACGACGAGGATCAGCGACGCCGCGAGGGTCATCAGCCAGGCCGCGAGGGCGAACCCTCCCACCTGAAGTATTCGCGCCTCGATCTCGCGCAGCGACCGCCCGACGACGACGAAGCCGGGATTCTCCCCCCCGTAGCCGACCACGACGGTGGCGATCCTCACGCCGGCCTCCGGCTGCCAGGTGACACGATCCTCGCCGTGCTGCTTGACGTAGCCGAGAACGCCCGAAGGCACGACGGGCACCCGCCCATGCAGGAGCCCCGAGGAGGCCACGACGCTCCCCCGCTCGTCGAGCACGACCGTGAACGGGGCGGGACTCTTGGCGACGTCGACCCGGGTCGAAGGAACCCAGGACGCGACGGGCTCGCCTCGAGCGAGGGCGTCGGCCGTGTCTTCCGCCATCTGGATCTGCGGATCGTTCGCCGAGTGCCGCAGCGTTTGTTGGACGGAAGCGTAGACGAGGCCGCAGAGGGCCGTCGTCACCGCCGCGATCGGCAACCAATGCCTGAGGACGCCTCTGGCCATTCGCACGGCTCTCTCCTCCTACGCGACGCGTGCCCGAAACGCGGGCTCGACGAGCGGTGGGCAAGTGGGAATTCGGTGCTCAACCGGTCGCGACGCGGGCGAGACCGCCGAAGCGCCGCTCACGCCGCCGGAACTCGGCGAGCGCCGCCTCGAGCTGCTCGGCGCCGAAGTCGGGCCACATCACCGGGGTGAAGTACAGCTCGGCGTAGGCGCACTCCCACAGAAGGAAGTCGGAGAGGCGCTGCTCGCCGCCGGTGCGGATCAGGAGGTCCACGTCCCGGGCCGCGCCGGCCCCCGGATGCTCGGGATCGAGGTGCCCCGAGAGAGCCTCCCTCACGTCCCCCTCCGCGCCGCTCCGGGCCCCTTCGCGCGCGAGCAGCTCGGCCGCCGCGGCGATGGCGTCCCGGGCGGAGTAGTCCACCGCGAGCCGGAGCACGAGCGTGCTGCCGCCGGCCGTGGACTCCTCCGCGGCGCGCACCGCGGCCAGAACGTCGTCGGGAAGCCGATCGCGCCGCCCGATCACGCGGAGATCGACGCCCTTCTCCACGCAGCGCGCCGTCTGACCCCGAAGGTAGTCCCGGAACAGGCGCATCAGGGTCGCGACCTCGTCCGGCGGGCGCTTCCAGTTGTCGGAGGAGAAGGCGTAGAGCGTGAGCGTGCCGATGGAGAGGCCGGGCGCGGCCTCGACCGTCCGGCGCACCGCCTTCGCGCCGGCACGGTGCCCGGCGGTCCGCGGCTTGCCGCGCACCGCCGCCCATCGGCCGTTCCCGTCCATGATGATCGCCACGTGGAGGCCCCGGGTCGCGGCGTCCAAAGTGCTTTGCATCGCAGAGTTTCTCCCGAAAAAAAGAGAACCCCTCGCTCACCTCTCGCGGGTCGCGCGGATGATCGCCTCCATGTGGTCCAGATATCGCTCGAGCGCCCTTCGTCCGGCAAAGGTGAGCCGGTAGCTCGTGCGCGGGAGCCTCCCCTCGAAGCTCTTCGTGCACGCGATGTACCCCGCCTCCTCGAGCTTTCGAGCGTGGACGCTCAGGTTCCCGTCCGTGGTCCTGAGGAGCCCCTTCAACTCCACGAAGGTCAGCGCGTCGTTCACGGCCAGGGCGCTGACGATTCCGAGGCGCAGCCGCTCGTGGATCAGTCGGTCGAGCGCCGCCGCCTTCCTCGGCTGAGCGGCCGCCGCCCCGTGGCTCGCGGCGCGGCCGGCGTTCTCCTGCGCCCGCGTGGCGGATCGCGGCCTAGCCACCGTGTTCCCTCCAGATCAGAAGGCCGAACAGGAGGTGAAGGCCTCCGAAGCCGGCAGCCATGGCCGGGCCTCCCCACGAGGCGGGACCGAGCAGCGCGCCCGCACCGGCCAGCATGAACCCGAGCCCCATCACCGGCACGACCCGGACCGAGAACGCGCCGCCGGTCACCATCCCGGTCCCGTACAGGAGGAGCCACGCGCCCGGCAGGAGGTCCGGGCGGCCCGCCCGGTACAGAGCCGCGGTCAGAAACGCCCCGGCCAGCAGCGGCGGCGCAAACGCCAGCGCCGCCTTGCGACCGGGCGCGCTGAAGAGCGCGACCCCCGCCGACCGGGCCTTGATCGAGGCCGTGGCCACGCCGATCGCCAGGGCCGTCACCGCCTCGGCGAGCCAGGTGAGGATCCATCCCTCGACGGTTCCCCGGGTCGAGGCAAGCCAGGCGGCCGCGAGGGCGGTCAGGCCGATCAGGACGATCCCCCGTCCCGGTACGGCGGTGAACCGCGAGGCCCCCTCCATCGTGTCGCGGATGAAGTGCAGCTGGTCGAGCGCCCGCTGGTGGAGAGCCGGGGGCTCCTCCCGTTGCCGCGGCAGGGGTGCGGTGGACCTCACGCGGTAACGATAGGGCCGGCCGGCAGGATTGTCAAGTACTTTGTGACGTAAAGTTCAGCGCCGGCCGGCGTGCGCGGGCGCGCCCGGGTCAGGAGACCGCCAGCACCAGCGTCGCGTTGTGCCCGCCGAACGCGAAGGAGTTGGTGAGCGCCGCTCCGGCCCGCAGCGGATGGTTTTCCCGCGGCAGCGCCAGATCGCACTCCGGATCCGGGTTCTCGAGATTGACGCATCGGTGCACCAGGCCGCGGGAGAGGCTCAGGACGGTCACGATCGCCTCGATCCCTCCCGCCGCGCCGATGGCGTGGCCGATCATCGACTTCGTCGAGTTCACCAGCACGTCGAAGACCCGCTTTCCGAACGTCCGGTGGAGCGCCTTGGCCTCCAGAGCGTCGTTCAATCGCGTGGAGGTCCCGTGGGCGTTGACGTACCCGACCTCGCCCCGGGCGACTCCCGCGGACGCCAGCGCCCGCTCCATCACGCGGACCATCTGGTCGCCGCTCGGCTCGATCTGCATCATCGAGTACGCGTCGCAGGTCGAGGCGTAACCTGCGACGCGGGCGTGGACCCTCGCGCCGCGGGCGCGGGCGTGCTCCTCCCTCTCGAGGACCAGAAGCCCCGCCCCCTCGCCCAGGACGAATCCGTCGCGGTCCGCGTCGAACGGCCGCGAGGCCCTCTCCGGCTCGTGGTTGCGGGTCGAGAGCGTCCTCAGGAGGTCGAAGCCGAGGAGACCATAGCCGTCCACGTCGGACAGCGTCTTCTCGACCCCGCCGGCGACCGCCAGGT
The DNA here is from genome assembly GCA_041494445.1 of Acidobacteriota bacterium. Lineage (GTDB taxonomy): Bacteria > Acidobacteriota > Polarisedimenticolia > Polarisedimenticolales > JAIQFR01 > JAIQFR01. The sequence continues at coordinate 13,982 of JBGQAU010000060.1, forward strand.
CCAGCTCCCCGTCGCGAATCAGCCGGTAGGCGTCGCCGAGGGCCATGGTCCCCGACGCGCACGCGGTGACCACGGCCTTGCACTCGCCGCGAAAGCCGTAGCGGATCGCCACCTGGGCCGGCAGCGCGTTCGGAATCAGCATGGGCAGCGCGTACCGGAGCGCGCCGGTGATCGGCTCCCCAAGGACCCAGACCCGGTGGGACTTCTCGAGGGTGCACAGCCCGCCGATCCCGGTGCCGATGATCACTCCGGCGCGGGTCGGGTCGATCCCGGCGACGCGCAGCTCGCGACCCTTGTCGTCCACGGGGACCGTTCCGAGCCCGGCGTCCTCGAGCGCCAGCGCGGCCGCGGCGAGCGCGAAGCGGGACGTGGGATCGAGGAGCTGCGCCTCCCGGCCGCTCAGTCCGAACGAGGCGGGATCCGGCTCGGCGACCGGCGCCCCCACCCTCGACTTGAACGGGTGCCCGTGGATCCAGTCGTACTCGACGGTGCGGGCTCCCGAGCGCCCCGCGACGATCGCTTCCCAGAACGGCTCGACTCCGCTGCCGATCGAAGTGATCGGCCCGAGCCCGGTGACGGCGACCTGATGCGGCGGATGGCTCACGGGCTCCCTCCGAGTGCGGCCGGCTGCAGCAGCTCCGCGCGGAGGACGGTGACCGCCGTGCCTCCGAGGACCACGCGGTCACCGTTCAAACGCACGTTGACCGTGCCGCCGCGCGCCGACGCCTGGTAGCCCACCAGCCGGTCCTTTCCGAGCCTCGCGCCCCAGTGCGGCCCGAGGCAGCAGTGCGAGGAGCCGGTCACGGGGTCCTCGTCGATGCCGGCCGCCGGGGCGAAGAACCTCGATACGAAATCCCGATCCGGCGACGCAGCTCGGCTCGTGACGATCACCCCGCGCGTGGTGATCGTCGAGAGCCAGGTGAAGTCCGGCTTCAAGCGGCGGACCGTTGCTTCCGAGTCCACCTCGACGAGGAGATCGAACCGGTTCCGGCCGACGAACTCGGGGCGGACGCCGAGCGCGTGCTCGAGATCGGGGGACTCCTCCGACTCGGTCGCCGGCTCCGCGGGAAAGTCCATTTCGATCAACCCGCCCCGCTTCTCGGCGGTGAGGAGGCCGCTCCTCGTGTGGAACCGAGCCGGAGCGTCCGACGCCAGGCGACCTTCCTCCCAGAGGACGTGCGCGGAGGCGAGGGTCGCGTGGCCGCAGAGGTCCACCTCGACCGCGGGGGTGAACCAGCGCAGGTCGAATCCGTCGTCGCGCGGGACGAGGAAGGCGGTCTCAGACAGGTTCATCTCCCGCGCCACGTCCTGCATCCAGGCGTCCGGCCGCGGCTCGGGGAGGAGGCAGACCGCCGCGGGATTCCCGGCGAAGGGACGGTCGGTGAAGGCGTCCACCTGGGTGATGCGCACGCTCATGTCGGGGCTCCGCTCCTCTCCACGGGGACCGCAGGTCGAGGCCGAGATCGCGCGATCAGACGAGGGGCTTGAGCGCCTGGAAGACGATGCGGTCGTCCACGACCAATCGGGAATGGTCCCCCTTCTGCTCCACCTCGGGCTGCGAAAACGGGTCGAACTCGAACCGCTTGATGATCCGCCCCCAGACCGCCTTCAGCGCGCGCGCGCCGATGCGCCGGGACAGGGCGGCCTCCTCGGCGACCTTTCGGGCCGCCTCGTCGGTGATCTCGAGGTCGATCTTGTAGTTCCTGAAGAAGTTCTTCGAGGCGTTGAACACGCTGTCCGGCGGCTCGAGGAAGATCCGCTTGAGGAGGGGGCCGTTCAGGTCCTCGAGGATGATCGCGTTGTCGAACCGGGAGAGGAACTGCGGCACCATTCCGTAGTCGAACAGGTCCTCCTGCTTGAAGTGGTGCCGCAGCGCGAAGACCTCGCGGATCTGGACCTCGCCGTTTTCGTACACGGTCTCGGTCGGGAGCTTCACGCGGCTCATGGCGGACGTGACGCGCCGGAACACCTGGTCGTAGAGGGTCTCGAACGCGCCCGCGCACAGGAACAGCATCTTCCCGGTGTTGACGTTCACCGAGATGCGCTCGGGCACCTTCTCCTTGAAAATCGTCAGATGATGCAGCATCCGCTCCCCCTCGATCAGGGTGAGGAGGGCCTGCTGGATGTTGATGCCGGTGACATAGGGCTTCCCACCGACCATCCCGGAGATCTTGTCGATCTCGTCGAGGCAGACCGTCGCGCGCTCCATGTAACGGCCGATCTCCTCGGCGGAGGCTCCGTCGCCCAGGATCTGCCGCGCCCGCTCCTCGAGCCTGAAGAGGAGGCGCGACGTGTCCACGACGCCTTCGTCGGTCGCCATGGTGTTGGCGTTCAGGATGACGACGACCCGGTACTCCGCGAATGCCGGCTGGGACTGGTACAGCCTCTCCATGGCCCGCATGACCGTGGTCTTGCCGGTCCCGGAATTCCCGATCAGCAGGAGGTTCCCGTACTTCTCCCCCTGGAGGTGCTTGAAGATCGCCACCGACACGTAGCGGAGGGTCTCTTCCTGTCCGAGGACGTCCGTCTGGAGGTTCTGGTTGATCTCGACCGGCTGCATGGATTGTCCTCTCCGACCATCTCGTCGGACCGGGCCGGATATTATAGACCGCGGGGCGCGGCAGCGCCGTGAAGCCTCGCCTCGACGAGCGGCGAGGCCGAAGAGCGGTGCCGCCGGGTCTACCCGACCGCGCCACTCTCCGGGGGCGGAGGGACGGGCTCCGGTGCCGGCGAGAGCGGGAACACCGACCATTCGGGCCCGAGCTGCGCCAGGAACTCCGGCCCATAGGCGCGGTACGTCACCGAGACCGGGAGGAGCAGCACCGACCCCACGTAGGGAATCGCCAGCAGGATGAAGCCGCAGCACAGGGTCGCGCAGCCGGCCACGATGACCGCCACCACGACCCCCAGCATCAGCACGAACAGGAACAGCCCGTACAGGACGAACCGGAAGAAATGGCGACCGAGGACGGGGAGGAACCGACCCCACGCCGCAATCGCGGTGAGGTCGTCCCGGTACATGACGGGGACCACGAAGCCGGTCAGGAGCATTTCCACGAACACCACGGCGATCGCGAACGCGGCCATGAACCCGCCCAGCCCCACGAGCGCGACGACGCGCGCCGCGAGCCACCCGCCCTTTATCCCCGCGAAGACCACCAGCACCAGCGGCAGCACGAGCAGCAGGAACAACACGAAGCAGATCGCCGCGAAGGCGAGCCGCCAGAGGAACAGCGAGTCGCCGAGCCGCTGGAAGCGCTTCCACGGCTCGACGATCGCCGCGCGGTCGTGGATCACGCCGTCGAGAAAGATGAACTTCGCCCTGGAGCTGATCCAGAGGAACAGCACGATCAGCGCGAGCACGATGCACACCGCGAGCACGATCAGGACGACCCAGACCGGGTTGCTCAGGAAATCGACCGCTCGTGCGGCGGTCTGCCCGAGGTCTCCCACTTCTCCCCGGGAGACCGAGTGGCGGAACACGTGGGTCCATCCCCCGCCGCCCTCCCCGAGCGCGGAGAGGAACGCCGCGAATCCCAGCACGATCCAGGTTTCGATCTCGAAGGGCCTGAACAGGATCCGCTTCATCCGGTCCAGCGCCCGCTCGAGCGGGGCGACGAAGGCGATGTCCATGGCGCTCCGCCCTCCTCCGTCGATTCTGAGGACGCCGAAGGGGGATTGTCAATCCTGCCGCGGGGGACCCCGCGGCGATCATGGCATCCGGTAGATCAGGATCGAGTCTCCCGCGCGGCCGACGGGGGTGAGGGTGTCCCGGACCTGGCGCATCCAGGTCGAAAGCAGGCCGGACTCGATCTCCCGACGCCCACCGTCGGTGAGGACCCCTGAGGCCACCAGCCACTCCCCGAGAGGCGGGAACCGGCCCCCGCGGGACACCCGCTCGTCCCGGAGAGCGATCCACTCCTCGATCCGGCGCCCGGAAACGAGTCCGCGCCGCAGGGCCTCCCTGGCGAGATCACCGTCCGCGTCCAGGTACACTCCCGCGAGGAGCGTGACGCTCACCGCGAGAAGTCCGCCGCTCCCCGGGCGGACCGACGGCTCGGCCGGCTCGAAGTCGTGCACTCTGATCACCTTGCGATACGGAATCCCGTAGGCTTTGGGATCGGCGGTGCCGAAGTAGGCCAGGTCCACCGACTTCACGTCGCGCGCGTCCACCCAGACCTTGAGCGCCGGCAGGTCCTGGCCCCAATCGATGTTGGAGTCCACGAGGTAATGCCGGCCGCCGCGCACCCCTCCTGCGAACACGTTGAAGTAAGAGAGGTAGCGCGGCGTCGTGAGGCCAAAAGAGAGAAGGCAGCCGGCGAGGAGTGTCGAGGCCGCCACCGCCCTCGCCCGCCCCGAGAGAAGGAGCGGGAGCGCAGCCCACATCTTCGCCAGCGGCGGATGCTCCGGGTTGTGACGGAAGCCCAGCCGGTCGAGGTAGGTGAAACCGGCCGGCAGGTGCGTCGTCTCGTCGAAGGTCGCGGACAGGCGGAGCGCCGACCAGGCGCCGCTCGCGACGAACACCGCGAGGAGGAGAACCACGGCGGGCACGTGCGGAAGGCGTCGCAAGGGCACGGGATATTCCAGCCGGGAAACATTCTAGCCGGAATACGGTTGCCCTCGCCCGGCGCGGCGCGTATAAGAACGATATTCTTCTTCCAAAGGGGGTAGTCGAATGAAGCCATTCCGCGTTCCGCTTCTACTCCTCGTTCTCGTCGTCGCGACGGGGACGGCGGCCGCGAGCACCGTGCTCGGGCTTTCGGTCGAGGATCAGGCTCGCCTGTCCAAGATGGTCGTCGTCGGGCACGTCACCACGCTACGGGGCGAGGACGACCCGGCGAACGGGATCGAGACCGCGGTCGGCCTCGTCGTCACCGACGTCTTCAAGGGAGACGTCCGGCCCGGCGAGACCGTCGTGTTCCACACCCGCGGCGGCGAGGTGGACGGCGTGATCTCGCTGGCCGAGGGCGAGGCCGAGTTCCGCCACGGCCAGAAGGTGCTGGTGTTCATCGAGGAGATCGACGGCCGCCTGTACAACCTCGGACTCTCCTCGGGCGTCTGGACGGCCGCCGAGGCCCGGCGGGAGGGGCTCGTCTTCACCCGCGCGCTCGGGAACGGCCTCGAGGTCGCCGGAGGCATCGATCTCGAGACGGGTCCGATCTCGCTCAGCGAGATGTCCGCGCGCGTCCAGTCTTCGATTCGCCGGCCGGAATTCGACCACCCCGTCCTTCGGGAAACCCGGCTCGGGAGGAGGTGACGCCATGAAGCCAAGGAACCTGCTGCTCGGTGCCGTGGCGGTCGCCCTGGTCGCCCTCGCCGCAAACTACGTCCGCGCGTACTGCCTCACCGGCGTGCGCTGGCCGGACGGCGCCCGGCCCGCCCCGGTCTGGTACAACCCGAGCGGGAAGGTCGCGACCGGCCAGTGCATCAGCTCGTCCCAGATGGACAGTGCAGTCCAATCCGGCATCACGGCGTGGAAGGCGCTGCGCTACGCCGGAACCACCACCGCCATCGCGAACAAGAGGGACGGGAAGAGCGTGGTCGGGTGGGCGAAGCTCGGCGGCTCCACTCTGGGCATCACCAACTACATCAGCTACGACCGGTACAGGACGGTCCCCTGCGGTGGGAACCTGTTCGCGAACCTCTACGAGGCGGACGTCCGGCTCACCACCGCCTATCGCTGGACGAGCGGGGGCGGACAGTGCCCCTGCGCCGCGGGCTCCGCGATCTACCTCAATTCGGTCGCCGCGCACGAGAACGGACACGTGGCGGGGCTGTGCCATGTCAACGATCCGAAGGCGCTGATGTACCCGTCGACCGGGGTCTGCGAGAACAAGGGAAAGACTTCGGACGAGACCGCGGGCGAGAACGCGCTCTGCTACTGATACCGACAGAGCGCCGGGCTCGATCCCGATGATGCACGAAGGGCCGGGAAGGCCGGACGTTTCCGGCCCCCCGGCCCTTCGTTTCCTGGAATAACCCTGGGGCGCGCCGCGCTACTTGGGCTGGCCCTCGGCCGGCGGCGCCGCGGGGGCCGCGGCTTCGGCGGCGGGGGCCGCCGCGGGCGGCGCGACCTGGACGACCACCTTGAGATCTTCGCGCTGGGTCACGATGCCGGCCGCAGCGCCCGCGGCCCCGTTGGGTGCCGCCGGAAGGGGCGTCTCGACGGTCGTACCCGACTGGAACGAGTTCTTCGTCACGATCCCCTTCGACTTGCTCAGGTAGAACTCGCCGGCTCCCTTCGCGTCGCTCAGCTTCGCGCCGGACGGCGAGGGAGGCGGCGCGGCGGCGCCGGCCGCCGGGACCTCGACGGTCTTCGAGGTCGTGTAAGTGAACTTGAAGCCGTCGTCGCCGTCGAGCGGCTCGGAGCCCACCAGCGTGTAGTCCGACTCGAGGATGAGGGGTCCGAGCGCCACGTCGGGCACGCGGACCTTCGCCTTCTTGTAAAGGGTTCCCGGCTTCACGGGCTTCTCGGGAAGCAGCCGGAACACGCCCTCCATCTGGGCGGCCTGCATGTCGGCGAGCGCGCCGGTCGCCAGCGCGACGTACCCGGCACCTTGCGGCGCGGCCTTGACCTTCTCGCTGATCTTCTGGATGAGCTCGGGGAGCCCGTTGATCGCGAGGAGCTTCCCCTTCTTGCTGACCTTGTACGTGATGGACTCGCCTGGCAGCGACACGAACGGGATCGCCAGCGGGCTCGAGGCCCGCTTGGCGTCGTCCGGGTTCGCCGGATCGAACGTGAAGTCGGTCTTCTTGGCGGGGATCTGCATCCGGATGCCGGCGGTCTCGAACTTGGCCTCGATCGTGCCGGTGCCGTCCGGCGCCACGTCCTTCACTTCCTGACGCCACACGTACGACCAGCTCTGGGTCATCTCGAACTGCTGGGCGCCGGTGACCTTGGACGCCTTCTCCACATCCATCTTGTAGCGGACGACGTCCCCCTTGACC
>JBGQAU010000008.1:0-53843 GCA_041494445.1 Acidobacteriota bacterium
ATAGGCCTCCTCATAAACGGAACGAACATCCTGCTCACTTAAGTCCCTTGGATTGAGGATAAACAGCCGGGCAAACTTCATTCCCCCTTCAACGAGCTTTGAAATGGCTTGCTCCGGGATTCCATAATCCCGAAGGTGATAGGAAATCCCAACCGTCGAGAGAAGATCCTCAACCGCCTCCACGGAGAATTCGGCGGCTTCCATAGCGGAAAGTCCCTCCACGTCCTTTCCCATGAGGCTCGCGATCACCCGAGAAGTCAGCCCGGCCCTCACACGGTGCGAGCTGACGCACGTTGCCCGTCAGCCGATCGATCCGGAGCGCGCCAGGGAACAGCACCACCACTTTGAGCGATGCCTGACGGGCCTCGGCTGCGCGGTCCTGCGGCTACCCCCCGAGCCGGACCTGCCCGACTCCGTGTTCGTCGAGGACGCCGCGGTCGTGCTGGACGAGATCGCGATCCTGACCCGGCCGGGTGCGGCCTCGCGGCGGCCGGAGGTCCCGTCCATCGCCGCGGCGCTGCGGCCGTACAGGAAACTCGCCGCGATCGAGGCTCCCGCGACGCTGGACGGCGGGGACGTCCTCGTCCTCGGGAAGACGATCTTCGTGGGTTTGTCGAGCCGGACGGACGCGCGGGGGGTCGACGGGCTCCGCAGCATCTCGTCACCCTTCGGGTACGAGGTGCGGCCCGTGTCCCTCTCCGGCTGCCTCCACCTGAAGTCGGCGGTCACGGGTGTCTCGGACGACGCCGTGCTGATCCATCCCGGCTGGGCGGACCCCGACGCGTTCGCCGCCTACGACCGGGTCGAGATCGACCCGTCGGAGCCGTTCGCCGCGAACGCGTTGGTCGTGGCCGAGACCGTCGTGTACCCCGCCGCGTTCCCGAGGACCCTCCGGCGCCTCGAGGAGCGCGGCCTCCGGGTCGTGACCGTGGACGTTTCCGAGCTGGCCAAGGCGGAAGGGGCGGTGACCTGCTGCAGCCTGCTGTTCAATATCCGCTGATGGCCGGCCTCGTCGGCAGCCCTGCTCACCGCCCTCCCGCGGCGGCGCGCTCCACCTCGGACCAGACGCGCAGGAGGTTCTCGCCGCAGATCTTGCGGATGTCCTGGTCCGAATATCCTTTCTCTAGGAGGGCGCGGATCAGGCGCGGGTAGCCCGACACGTCCTTGAGCCCGTCCGGGAGGCTTTCCCCGACCCCCTCGAAGTCCGAGCCGAGCCCCACGTGGTCCACTCCCGCGATCTTCACCACGTGGTCGATGTGGGCGACCACGTCCGAGACGTCGCCGAAGACCGGCGGGTGCTCCTTGCGGTAACGCTCGCGGAACCGCTTCGCCTCGTCGCTAGCCCGCTCGAGCTTGTGCTCCCCGAGGTACTTCCGGATCTCGCGCCAGGCCTCGGAAGACTGCCTCCGCGCGTCGTCCCGGAGGAACATCGAGCCGAAGTTGATCTGGACGACTCCGCCCTTCTTGGCGATCGAGCGGATCTCGGGGTCGGCCAGGTTCCGCTCGAAGCCGGGCGTGAACTTCCGGCACGACGAGTGGGAGGCGATCACGGGTACTTTGGACAGCTCGATCGCCTGGCGAGCCGCCTCGTCCGACAGGTGGGATACGTCCACCATGATCCCGATGCGGTTCATCTCGGTGATGACCTTCTTCCCGAACGGGCTCAGGCCGTGCCATTTCCGCCCGGCGGCGAAGGACGAGTCGGCGAGCCCGTTGTTCGCCGAATGGGTCAGGGTGACGTACGCGATCCCGCGCTGCCGGAAGTGCTCGAGGCTGCCGGGATCGTCTCCGATCGGCGAGCCGTTCTCCAGCCCCATCGGCAGCGCGATCCTGCCGCTCGCCACGATCCTCCGCACCTCCTCCGGCGAGCGCGCGAGCGCGAACTTGTCGGGACAGCGGGCGGCGATCCCCTCCACCAGGTCGATCAGACGGTCGGCCTCCTGGCGGGCCTTCGACGGATCTTCGATGTCGGCCCCGACGTAGATCGCCATGAACGGGGCCTTGAGGCCGCCCGCCTTCGCGCGGGGGTAGTCGAAGTTGCCGTCCGGGGTGGAGCCGCAGACGTCCTCCATCTTGTCCTTGAGCCGCTCGGGGAGGTCGATGTGCGTGTCGACGATCAGGACCTCCCGGGCGAGCCGCTCCGCGCGCGCGGAGAGACTCGCTCCGGTTCGTGGGGTGGAGGACGCGACGCCGCACCCAGCCGGCACCAGCGCCAGGGCGAGCGCGGCCGCCGCGGCGATCCCGTGTCGCGAAAAAGCCATCGAGCCCTCCCGAAAGCCCGGACGGAGGCGAGATACGCACGTACAGGCCGCTTCGAAGTAGAGCACGCCGAGGGGCGTCTTACAATCCGGGGCCCTGAAAGCGGTTGCCCGCGGACTCCATCGCCGTATACTTCGGCTTCAGCACTCTGGGCGGGGCGCCACGATGAAGGCTTCCCGGTACAACCGCCTTCTCGCCACCGGCGAGGGAGGCGTTCTGGCGTTCAACGGCCTGAGCGCCGCGCTGCTCCGGATCCGGCCGGAGAAACGAGAGGCGTTCGAACGCGTCCTGGCCCGTCCCGACGCCGCCGCGACCGACGAGGAGCGGCGGTTCGTCGACACTCTCAGGGAGAAGAAGTTCCTCTTGGACGACGGGCTCGACGAGCTGGCCCACCTCGCCGCTCTCAACCATGGGCATCGCTTCGGAGCAAAACTCCTCTCCCTCAGCCTGGCTCCCACGCTCGCCTGCAATTTCCGCTGCGACTACTGCTTCGAGAGGCCGTCCGCGGCGCGCATGAGCGAGGAGACCCAGAGCGCCCTGCTCGGCTTCGCGGACCGGCGAATGCGCGGGGCGGATGACGTCTCGGTCACGTGGTTCGGCGGAGAGCCCACGCTGTGTCTCGAGACGATCGAGCGGGTGCAGGCGGGGCTCAAGGACCTGGCCGACCGGCACGGCGCGAGACTCCTCCCAGGAGGGATCGTCACGAACGGCTGGCTCCTCGACCGGGGGAGCGCGGAGCGTCTAAAGGGGGCGGGTGTCGTGACGGCCCAGGTCACGCTCGACGGCCCGAGGGAGGTTCACGACGCGAGGCGGAAGCTCCCCGACGGGAGGGGCACCTTCGACCGGATCGTCGGGAACCTGACGGCGGTGGCCGACGTCCTGCGCGTCGCGGTGCGGGTCAACGTGGACGATCGGAACGCGGGCTCCGCCTCGGAGGTGGTCCGGGAGCTGCGCCGGCTCGGCCTCCTGGGAAAGGTAGAGGTGCACTTCGCTCAGGTCCGGCCGTCCGCTGGAACTTGCGCCGATCTGAGCGATCGTCACGACTCGGTCGAGGGGTTCGCGCTCCGCGTCACGGAGCTTTACCGAGGGCTCCTGCACGACGGATTCGAGGAGGTGGAATACCCCACGGCCTCGCCGGGGGGGTGCTGCGGGGCGGACTGCGACCGGGCCTTCGTCGTCGCTCCGGACGGCATGCTCTTCAAGTGCTGGGAGGAGATCTCGGACGGCGAGGCCGCGTCGGTGGGGACCGTCTTCTCCGACGCCACGACACCGGCCCAGCGCGACAACCTCGACCGTTACCTCGGCAGGATCCCGCTGGCGTCCGCGGAGTGCCGGGACTGCGATGTGCTCCCGCTCTGCATGGGCGGGTGCCCCCGCGACGTGGTCCGCGCGGGAGGAGGCGCGGAGCGGGCGTGCTGCACCTGGAGGTACAACCTCGACGATATGCTGAATCTCCGCAGTGTGTGTGGGCAACGCCAAGGCGAAAGGAGGTGAGCGAATGGAAGTCCTCGAAGAAGGAACCATGAGCGCGAAGCCCTGCAAGACCTACTATCCGTGCAAGCTGTTCTTCCCGATCCTCCCTCCGTGGTGAGCGGAGGGCCTCGCGGAACCTCGTAGAGAGGCGGGGTGCGCCCGCCACGCACACATCCGTTTCCGCGCACCCCGCCCTTCCTTTCCCGGAGAGTCCCGAAACCGTGAATGTCCGTCGGTCCGAAGTCCCCACGCTCGTGGGGTGGGAGATCACCCGCCGCTGCAACCTTTCCTGCCCGCACTGCTACACCGCCGCCTCCCGAGGGCCCTCGCCCGAGCTGACCACCGCCGACTGCCGCCGGGTCGTGGACTCGCTGGCCGCCATGGGCACCCAGGCGATCGGCTGGACCGGAGGGGAGCCGCTGCTCCGGGACGATCTCGAGGCGATCGCGGCGTACGCGAGGGACCGCGGCGGCATCCGCTCGGGGGTCACGACCAACGGCCTGCTCCTCGACGAGCGGCGGTTGCTCAGCCTTCGCGACGCCGGCGTCTCGTCCATCCAGATCAGCCTCGACGGGTCGACCCCGGAGCGGAACCGGCGGATGCGAGGGGCGACTCACGAGCAGTTCGACCGGATCCTCGATGCCTTGCGGATATCGAGACGAGCCGGCGTCCGGCTCCACCTCGCCATGGTGCTCGGCGCGGAGAATCTCGACGATGCCCCGGACTTCCTGCGCCTCGCCCGTGATGAGGGGGTGGAGTCGGTGCGATTTTGCGGTTTCGTCCCGGCGGGTCGCGGCCGGCGCCGCCAGGTCGTGGAGCGGCTCGGTTTCGGACCGGACCTCGGTCGCCTCCGGGAGTTCGTCGGGACCGCTCTGGCCGCCGGGCCGCCCCACGTGCTGTTCGACCCCGCCTTCGGGCCGCTTCCCCCCGACTGGACGTTCCACGATTGCGTCGCCGGCATGGAGACCCTTTACATCTCCTCGACGGGCGACGTCTACCCCTGCACTTCGCTTCTCCACCCGCGATTCGTCGTGGGCAACCTCGGCGAGCGCCGGCTCGAGGACCTGTGGGACGACCCGAAGATGACCTTGGTGGCGTCGCTTCCGCGGCAGGATCTCGCGTCGCCCTGCCGCGAGTGCCCCTGTCTCCCGGGGTGCCACGGAGCGTGTCGCGGGATCGCGTTCGTCCGCACCGGAGATCTCCGCGCCTCGTTCCCGGCCTGCCTGCGTTGCTAGGTTGCCGGGCCCGCGGCTCGCATTCCATATCGGCCCGGAGCGGCCCTCGCTGCGAGCGGCCGGTTCTTCCTTGAAAGGCCGCGAGCAGCGCGGAGCGAGGCGGCGCGGCGACTTTTCGCCGCGCGACGCCGAAGCGTGCCGCGAGGGCCGATATGGAATGCGAGCCGCGGGCTCAGGTGACTACGGGAAAACGTCGACGCGATCGATCCGCACGTGAGTCTCGAGCGGGTCCACCACGAGCGCGCCGAGGCGCGTACGGTCGAGGTCGTAGACCCGGTCGTCGGCGGTCCGGATCGGCTCTCCGAGGGGGTCGAACACGTGGTTGCCCGCCCCGGCGAACCGCTCCCCCGGATGCTCGGATGCGGTCACGCAGCAACCTGCGACGAACACGCCGTTCTCGATCGCCCGCGCTCTCAGGAGCGTTCGCCAGACATGGTCCCGCCGCCAGGGCCACCAGGCGACCACCAGGAGGGCGTCGGCGCGGGCCGTGAGGCGCAGGGCGCGCGCCTGTTCCGGGAACCGCACGTCGTTGCAGAGGAGGAGCCCGAAGGTCCATCCCTCGAGCCGGACCGCGACGTATCGATCTCCCGGCTCCCAGATCGCCGGCTCGCCGAACGGACCGAACAGGTGGACCTTGTCGTAGCGGGCGATCTCCTCGCCGGCCCGCCAGAGCGTCATTCGGTTGCGGCGGTCCTCCGAGAACGAGCCGAAGCAGAACGCGATCGCCGGGTGCTCCCGCGAGACCGCCCTGAAGATCTCCCGGACGCGGGCAGGGGCGACCTCCTGCTTGTATCCGTGGAGGAATCCCTCGGGAAACGCGCAGAGACTCGCCCCCGACACGGCGGCGGCCGCGGCCTCCTCCGGAACGCGCCTCAGGTTCGACTCGACGTCGAGGCACACCCAGCGTGACAGGTGGATTCGCATGGGTGCCTTCTACGGGGCGGGCTGCCTCAGCTCCCGAATTGCCTTCCGCAACGTGTCGCGGGCGAGTTGGGCGCAGTCGAGCTTGGCGTCGGGGATCTTTCCGAGGAAGTCCACGATGTCCCGGACGTCGAGTTTCTCCGCCTCGTCCAGCGTCATCCCGCGGATCATCGTCGTCACCCCGGACGCACTCGCCTGGAGCCCCGTGCACCCGACGTGCTCGAAACTGGCCCCGCGGATGACCCCACCGTCCACGTCGAGGTAAAGGCGAAGCATGTCGCCGCACTGTCCCAGGTGCGACGCCTTCACGGAGAAAACCGGGAGCCGCCCGAAGTTCCGGTCCTCGGCGATGAACTGGATGGCCTTCTCGGAGTAACCGAGGTCCCTCAGAAGCTCGCCTCTGTCCTTGTCCATGTTCATGCGCCTTTCCCCGCGGGTCGGTGCGGCATCCCGGCGACAAAGGTAGACCCGATCCGCCCGGGGGTCCAGCGTGAGACGGCGCGCGCGGGGTTCGGGCGGGACGACGGCGACGTCACCCCCGTGGACGGCGCGAGGGCTCCCCCCCGGCCTCCCGCAGCCCTCGCGCGAACGCCACGAGCTCCGCCATGGATCCGCCCACGCAGTAGGGCGCGTCCTGGGTCTCGAGGGCGCGGGGGAGGGCCCGGCCGCCGACCACGAGTCGGGTTCCGGAAAGGGTCAACCGCTCGGCGAGCGGCGCGATCTCCTGCGCGAGGCGGGGAGCCGCGATCTCGTCGCTGACCGAGAGCCACGCGAGCTCGGCGCGCTCCTCTTCGGCGGCGAAGGCGAGGGCTTCGAAGGGGAGGTTCGGGCCCAGGTTCGTGGCACGCCATCCCTCGGCGGCCAGAACGAACGCGGACATGAGAGACGGGAGCAGGTACGGATCCCCGGGCGGGGCGCCGCCGACCGCGGCGGGCGCCCCCTCGCGCGGGAGGGGGACCAGGGCTCGGGCGAGACCGAGGGCCTGGACGCACAGGGCGGTGGCCCGATGCTCGATCACGACGCCCTTAGGGTCGCGTGGCCACAGCTCGCCGATCTCGCGCATGGCGTTCGCGATCGGGCCGTCGCAGATGGCGGCGGGCGGCGTCCCGTCGAGGTACTGCGACACGACGACCGCTCGCACGACCTCCTCCCGCCCCTCGAGGAGCGCCTGCCGCAGCACGCTCTCCGGTCCTCCCGTCGGGCGGCCGCGCCGGACCGTCTCGAGGCCGACGAGGCCCAGAACCTCCGGTCGCACCACCGGCATCGCGGAGCCCCGGATGAATCGCACCACCTCGCGGAGCGGCACCCGCCGGTGTCCCCCGGCGGTCCGGGAGGCCGCGATGACGCCATCGTCGATCCAGCGCTTGACCGACGATTCGCTGACGCCGATCGCTTCTCCGACCTGCCGCGGAGAAAAGTCGCTCCTCAAACCAGTCTCCCGTGCCCGTTTTGAATGATATTGGGCTCATTCCTCCGTTCTGTCAAGGAAGCTTCTTCCCACGGCGGGCCGGCGCGGGTCGCGGGGGTGCCGGCAGTCGCTCTTCCGCGGAGCGGAGAAGCGCAGGTCCCCTCGCGCGCCGATCATGGCGGTTTCGGACGTTCCGAGCGGCTCGGGGACTAGGCGGATTCCTCGTCCGGCCAGGGGGGAAGCAGCTTCACGAGCCCCCAGAGGATCGCTAACGGCAGGAGCAGCAAGAAGATCGCCGGCAGCAGCCCCTCGCGGGTGGCGAACTGCATCTTGTACGTCGTGTAGCCGAGGAAGCTCTTCGAGAAAAGCTGGCCGCCGATCACGACGTTCCAGCGCATAGCGAAGATCCCGACGAGGGTCAGCATCCCGGCCGCGAGGTAGAACCCCTTCCTCGCGATCTCGGTCGTCCTCACCAGCTGGACGAGGGCCAGGAGCCCGATCGGGACAATCGTGCCCACGACGATCTGCACGATGACCTGCGACGTGTACAGCCGGGTGTGGACCATGAAGTCGAGGCTCTTGAACGACTCGTCCGCCTCGTAGATCCGGTGAATGAGGTCGAGCATCTCGAGGGAGAAGTCGATGATGAACGCGTACAGGAGGTAGCGCCCCATCGTGTCTACGCAGGGCATGTCGGGCTTTCTTCCCCGCATCCAGGACAGGAACATGTAGAGCAGCAGCACGGTGGCGATCCCCGAGACGATGGCCGAAAACAGGAATACGATGGGCATCAGCGGGGTCGACCACCACGGGTTGGCCTTCACCGAGCCGAAGATGAACCCCACGTAGCCGTGCAGCAGGAACGCGGACGGTATCCCGATGATGGTGACGAACCGTCCCACCTTCGAGTCGATCTCGAGGGAGCGCGCGCTGATGTTGTCCGAGCCGAGGGTGAGCGTCCTGTAGAGGAGACGCTTCGCGCCGCGGCTCTCCCGCGCCAGCATCACGATGTCCTTGCGGTAGTCGAGCCAAATCTCGAGAAGCAGCACCGCGAGCAGGTACCAGAGGTACACGAACCCGAACATCGCCATCGCGGAAGTGGTGTGCGGTGTCGTGTACATCTCGTACGACCGCTCCGGGTGGCCCAGGTGGAGCTGCAGCGGGAGCGGCGCCGCGAGCAGGAAGGCCAGGGCGGTGAGGAGCGCGAGCCGATACGTGGGCTTCACCGCCTCGACGTTGAAGACCCGCTCCAGCGACGCGAGGATGAACGCGCCGGCCACGAGCCCGGTCACGAACGGGTACAGCACGATGAGGACGCTCCACTGGAGCTCCACCTCGTTGGGATACATGAAGCCCTGGACGCCCTGCAGCACGCTGTCCATCGCTCTCCTACCTCACCGATCCGTCGAGGCCGTTGTAATAGACCTTGGCCCCCGTGGCCATCTGCGGCTTCAGGATCTGCACCCCGTGGGTCCTCAGGAACTCGTGGATCGGATCGCGCGGGTCCTTGAGGTCGCCGAGCGTCCGTGCGCCGGTGGGGCACGTCTCGCAGCAGGCGGTGGTCCGTCCCTTCGTGATCCGGTGGTAGCAGAGGCTGCACTTGTCCACGGTCTCGGTGCGCGGGTCGATGAACCGGCAGCCGTACGGGCACGCCTGCACGCAGTAGCGACAGCCGAGGCAGTACTCCTTGTCCACCAGCACCACGCCGTCGGGGCTCTCGAAGGTCGCTCCCACCGGGCAGACCTGCACGCACGGGGAGTGGGCGCAATGGTTGCAGAGCTTCGGGACGAAGAAGTTCTTCGAGCCGTCCCCGGCACGGTACTTCTCCTTGAATCCGTCGTACCCACCGTTCGGGGAGTCCACCTCCGGGTGATCCTCGGCCTCCGGGTGGACGAGGTCCTTGGGGGGAACGTGGTATCGCTCGACCCAGGTGCGGAAGTAGTACGGCTCCGTCGGTACGTCGTTCTCCGTCTTGCACGCGCGCACGCAGTTGCCGCAGCCGATGCACTTCTCGATGTCGATGATCATCCCCCACCAGTGATCGGCGAGCCTGTAGGCGTCGGCCTCCTCCGGGCGGCCCGCCAGCACGGAATCCAGGGCGCCGGCGGCCGCGGCGGAGAGCACGAGCAACCTCCCGCCTTCCTTGAGGAATCCCCGGCGATCGACGAACATCGCGGACCTCCTACCCGACTTCCGGATGGTGGGGCTTGTGGCAGACGCCGCACGACTCGCCGTCCCCGTGCTCCGCGGGATCGACCGCCGGGAACCCCTTCGGCTTGGCGACGTCTTTCAGATGGCAGACGAGGCAGACCGTCTTCGGATCGGGCCTCGCGGGCTTGCCCGTGGTGGGATCCGAGGCGTGCGCGGCGAGCGGCCCGTGACAGGCCTCGCAGCGCACCCGGGCGTGCCTGCTCCCCTTCCTCGCGGCGACGACCTCGGAATGGCACTCCTCGCAGGCGGCCATGCCCGCGAACGAAGGCGGGCGATCGCGGTTGTCGGCGAGCGCTCCGCTCCGGAAGTGGCCGTACTCGCCGAACCCCTTCGGCACCAGCGCCTGGCGGATGAAGAGGAACGCGAGGACGCCCCCGAGGAACAGCAGCGCGGCGCGGACGAGGTGCCGGCTCTCCCTGAGAACTTCTTTCATGCCGATTCCACCCTCCGGGCGTTCAGGGTTCTCTCCAGGATCGGACGCGCGCGGAGGCGGGACCGGCCCTCAGGGCGTCTGGGGCTTCTCGGGGAGCAGCGCGCGCTCCTCGGAGAAGAACGTGATCGAAGTGCGGTTCTCGTCGGTCCCGGTCGGTGCGTGCTCGTACTGCAGCTTGACCGTGACGTACGCCGTGGCGTCGGCCGGCACCTTGAAGCGGAACCGCTCAGTGCGCTCCTCGTCGGCCTTGAGCCGGGTGTCGGACACGAGGCGCACTCCCCGGGCGAAGTAGGAGCTGTCGCGCGTGATCGCGCCGCCGTCCGCGGCCGCGAAGCTCTTCCCGTAGGTTCGCCGCTCCTCGAACTGGTCGCCGCCGCTCGCGCGGACCTTCACGCTGAGGATCACGCGGCGGCCGGGCATCCCCGTGGGGACCGCGTGACCCGCACCCCGGTTCCTGAGCCGCACGTCGAGGAGGAGCGAGTCCGCGGAGCGTCTCGGCTGGAGGCCGACCTCCAGGGCCTTGTTGAGCTGGTCGAGAGAATGGCCCCCGGGGACCTCGTGCAGGTTCACCACGGCCTCGGGCACCCGTGCGACGATCGGATCGACCACGTTGGCCTTCGTCCTGCCCATGTGGCAGCTCTGGCAGCTCTTGCCCGCCCTGCTGGCGCCGCTCTGCCTCCACTCGGAATACGTGGTCATGAGAGGGGTCCCGTCCGGGCCGGCGAACTCGTGGCAGGGCGCGCAAACGAGCGCCTGCCCGTGCAGCTCCGAATACAGCACCTCGTGCGCGCCCGAGGACGCGTTCTTGATCGGCCCGCGCTTCACGATCCCGACCTCCAGCCTGTACTTCGCCCCCGCCGCCGAGGTTTCCACCGCGGCGATCGAGTGGCAGACGTCGCACCCGACCCCCTCCCACGAAAGCTTCTGCGCGAGGTCGTAGTCCTTCGTCAGGCTCACGGTGGGCGCATGGCACTCGAGGCACGCGCGCGCAACCGGCGCTCCCTCGCGGTCCTTCGTCTGCCGGAACGCGTCGAGGAAGACCGGGTCCTCCATCGCCTTCGCGTGCGCCGACGCGCGCCACATCCTGTAGATGTCGCGATGGCACTCGCCGCACGTGTCGCTCCGGCTGAACTGGCCCTTCACGATCGGCCCCGCGGGACTCGGTGTCGCGGACGCGAGCGCGACGGCGACCGTCACGACGACCCACACGCGCCTCATCAGCGCCTCCTCGCAAAGAAGTCGCCCATTAAACCCAATTGACGCCTTCTTTGACGCTATCTCATACCGGGAATCGCGCCGAAGTCAAGACGAAACTTCCTCGCGGGGGATGGCTTCCGCGGTACGCGCAACGGGAGCGCGCCGAGTCGCACGGGGTACCCGCGCGCGGCTCTCCCCGGCCGCCGAGCGGCGGTCACGTCAAGAGGCCGTACCCGCGGAGCTTCCTGTACAGGTTGCGCTCGCTGATCCCGAGGATCCTCGCGGCGTTCCCCCTGTGACCGCCGGTCGCGCGGAGCACCCGCTCGATGTGCTCCCGCTCCATCTCCTCCAGGGTCGGCAGCCGGTCGCCGACCTCGGGATCTTGCGTCGACGGGGGTGGTGGCGCCTTGAGGGACGCGGGGAGATGCTCCGGGAGGATCTCCGAGCCCTCGCACACGACCATCGCGGCCTCGATCGCGTGCAGGAGCTCGCGGACGTTTCCCGGCCAATCGTGCCGGCGAAGGATCTCAAGCGCGTCGGCGCCCATTCGCTTCCGGAAGCCGTACCGGTCGTTGAGCAGCGAGACGAAGTGCTCCGCGAGCGGCTCCATGTCCTCCTGCCGCTCGCGCAGCGGCGGGAGCGCGATGGTGATGGTGCTGAGGCGATAGTACAGGTCCTCGCGGAAGAGCCCCTGCCGGACCATCGTCGCGAGGTCCCGGTTCGTCGCCGCGAGCACCCGCACGTCCACGCGGATCTCCGCGGTCCCCCCGACGTGGCGGAAGGTCGACGTGTCCAGGACGCGGAGCAGCTTCACCTGGGTGGACCGGCTCACGTCCCCGATCTCGTCGAGGAAGATCGTGCCCAGGTGCGCCACCTCGAAGAGGCCGGGCTTGGCGCGATCGGCTCCCGTGAACGCTCCGCGCTCGTGACCGAACAGCTCGCTCTGGAGCAATTCCTCCTGCAGGGCCGCGCACTCGATCACGACGAACGGTCGATCCCGCCGGGGGCTCCTGGCGTGGAGCAGCTTGGCGACCATCTCCTTCCCGGAGCCGGTCTCGCCGCGGATCAGGACCGTCGAGTCGGTCGGAGCCGCCCGCTCGATCAGGTCCAGCGTCCGGCGGAACGGCGGGCTCTCCCCGACGAACGACTTCCCGGGATCGGGCGGCGTCAGCCCGCGCTCCAGGAGGCTCGCGCGTCGCCGCAGGGCCTGCCTCTCGAGGGCCCGCTGGACGCGGACTTCCAGCTCGTCGAGCGGGCACGGCTTGGCCACGTAATCGAAGGCCCCCCTTCGGATCGACTCGATGGCGGTGTCGATCGAGCCGTGCCCCGTGAGCATGATGACCTCGGTGCCGGCGCTCTTCTCGCGGATGGCCTCCAGGACCTCGAGCCCGTTCATGTCGGGCAGCTGCAGATCGAGCAGGACGACCTCCGGCTGGAGCTGCGCGGCGATCCGGACCGCCTCGGATCCGGTCTCCGCCGCGGAGACCGCGAAGCCGAGGCGTGTAAGCTCGCCGGCCAGCACGCGGCGGAAGGTCGCGTCGTCGTCCACGAGAAGCACCGACGCGGCAGGCTTCATGGGACCTCTCCGGGCTCTGCGGCGCCTCGCGCCGCGGGGAGCCGCACCTCGAACGTGGAACCCGACCCTGGCGAGCTTTCGACGCGGATGTCGCCGCTCCACTGGCGGACCAGGTCCAGGGACAGGAACAGACCGAGGCCCGTTCCCCCGCGCCTGTCGCTGAAGAACGGCTCGAAGATCCGCTGCTGTTTCTCCGGCGCGATGCCGCACCCGTTGTCGGTGACGCGGATGCGGACCGGATCGCCGCCTTCGGCGCCCAGAACGACCTCGCCGTCGCGACCGCACGCCTGGATCGCGTTGAGCGCCAGGTTCAGCAGCACGTGGTGCAGGTCGGCCTCGTTCAACCGGACCTTCATTCCCGGCGCGACCGGCAGAAGCCGTACCGTCACCGAGTGGGCGCGTGCCGTGGGCTCGATCAGCCGGGTCACCGCGGCGAGCGTCGGCTCTAGGTCCACGAGGTCGCCCGGAGACCGCTGTCCCCTCGAGAGGCGCAGGAAATGCTGCGTGATCCCGCGGCAGCGCAGCAGCTGTTCGCGGGCGATCGCCGCGGTTTCGGCGATCCGGCGCCGGTCCTCCGGCTCCGTCCGATCCGTCGCCTTGAGGTCGCGCTGGATGCTCTCGACGCATGTGAGGATCGTGGCGAGGGGCGTGTTCAGCTCGTGGGAGAAACCCGACGCGAGCAGCCCGAGCGACGCGAGCCGGTGGGTTTCGGCGAGGCGCGCCTCGGCCGCGCGCCGATCGGAGATGTCGCGCCACACCTCCACGACCTGGACGATGGCGCCGGACGGGCGCCGAATCGGCGACGCGTGGACTTCCTCCCAGACGGTCTCGCCTCCGGTTGTCCGGCGCTCGCAGATCCGGACCTGGTGCTCGCCGGTCTTGAGGCACGCCAGGGTCGGGCAATCGGCGGCGCCGCAAGCGCCCGCGGCGGTCTCGAGGCACGAGGAGCCGAGCACCCCCGCGCGGTCCCGGCCCGTGCGACGGAGGAACGCGTCGTTGGCCGCGAGGATCTTCCGATCCTGGTCCAGGACCACGATGCCGTCGTCGATACCGTTGAGGACGGTCTCGAGCTGCTCGCGCTGGTTCCGCACCTCGTGGAGCAGGCCCGTCATCGTGTCGGCCATGGAGTTGAACTCCCGGCCGAGCCAGGCGAGCGTGTCGGAGCCCTTGACGGACACGCGCCGCTCGAGGTCGCCCGCCGCGATCCGTCTCGCGGTGGTCTCGAAGCGCCGGAGCCGGCCCATCACCGCGAGTCGCACCACGCCCGCGATGGCGCCGACGAGAAGGAGCGCCAGGCCGGCGCTGCCTCCGGCCATCCATCGGAGGTCCCGGTTCATCGTGGCCCGGATCTCCCCCGCGTTGACATCGACGATGAGGATGCCGTTGATCCGGTGGCTCGGATCGTGGCACCGATGGCACGCCTCCCGGTTGCGCACGGGGATCACCGTGCGCAGCAGCGTTCCCTCGCGCGTCTCGATGACCCGGCTCGAGGCTCGCTGCTCGGGGGGGAGCCGGTGGCACGCCTGGCACGTCGGCGACGCGATCGTGAGATCGCGCTCCGGCTCCTGCGGCGCGCTGGTGTATCGCGCGTGCCCCTCGCGGTCGAGCAGCATTACCTTCTCGACGTGCGGCTCCCGGCCGAAGGTCTCGATCATGCGCCCGATGAGGCTGCGATCGTTCTCCATCATCTGATGCTCGAGGCCGGCCCGAATCAGCTGACCCTGCGCCATCGCGGTCGCCCGCGCGGTCTCCAGCAGGGTCCGGAAGAGGTGGACGGAGTAGAGGTAGGTTCCGGCGGCGTAGGCGACCGCCACCGCGGCCGTGACTCCCACGGTCAAGACGGCCGTCATGGTGGTCAAACGGAGCCTCATCCAGGCCTCGGGGAAACCCGCGCGCGACGCGACCGGCAACGGCGCCGCCCATACTGCGCGGGCGTCCCCGCCGTGTCAACTTCTGACGTTCTGTCAGGGCCGGCCTGACACTCTGTCAGGGCGGCGCCCGATTCGGCCCGGGACGCCCGACCGCGGGTCCGAGAAACCGCGGTCCGCGGTCACGAAACGGCCGCCAGGCTCCTGGCAAACGGAATGCAAGGGACCATCCCGTCGATCGGACCAAGGGAGGCCTCGCCATGATGATGTTCCTGACGATCCTGTTCACGAGCGTGATCGCACTTGCGGTGTGTTCCCTAATGTTCGCCAGGACCGCGCCTCGAGAGACTCCGCACCCCGAGCTCCGGCCCGACCCGCGGCTCGCCCTCGATCCGCCGAAGTTCTTCGCCGGCGACCTCGCGAGACCGGCGGAGCCGAAGCCCGTCCCGCTCGAGGTGCTACTGAGCCACATCGACCGTCACGTGCGGCTGGAGCAGGCCGCCGCGGAGACCTTCCTCGACGTCCCGACGCCGGAGTCCCTGCACTCCCGCACGGCGTCGCCCTTCGTGAACTGAGGGGGTGTCGCGATGCCGAGCTCCCAGACGGATCTCCTGAAAGGGCTGTCCGAGGACGAGGCGGACCTGCTGCTGGCCGTCGGCAACCCGATCACCGTGCCCGCGGGAGGCGTGCTGTTCCGCCTCGGAGAGCAGGCGGACCGCGTGTACCAGGTCGTTCGCGGTCGCGTCACGCTGACCCTCCCGATGCAGGTCCGCGGCGCGGAGGAAGACGTCGTCATCGAGGAGAGGCTCCCCGGGGAGACCCTGGGGTGGTCGGGGCTCATCCCGCCCCACCGGTTCACGCTGAAGGCGACCGCCGCCGCCCAGAGCGAGCTGGTCGCTTTTCCGCGGGCGGCGCTCCTCGATCATTTCTCCGCGCATCCCACCGTGGCCTACACGGTGACCCGGAACGTCGCGGCGGTCATCGGCCACCGGCTTCAGGTCTTCCAGACGATGTGGCTCCGCGAGATGCAGCGCGTGGTCGAACTGCGCTACTCTTAGCCGATGAGGCCCCGCGTGGCATCGGCGCCCGCCAGAGCGGTCCGCGTCGCGGCGATCGCCCTGCTCGCGTGTTGCGGGTCGATGGGGCGTGCGGAGCCCCCGGCCCCTTCGGGCCCCGCCGACGAGCGCCTCGAGGTCCCGCCGCCCCCGTTCTCGGAGGGGATCTTCCCCTGTTCCAGCTGTCACGCCGGGATGGAGGCGAACCGGACCCGCCGGGCGCTGACCGAGATGCACCAGGACATCGTTCTCAAGCACGACGAGCAGCACCGGTGGTGCCTGGACTGCCACGACGCGGACGACCGCGACAAGCTCCATCTCGCGAGCGGGGAGAAGATTCCGTTCGAGCAGTCCTACCTGCTGTGCGGCCAGTGCCACGGCGAGAAGCTCCGGGACTGGAGGGCCGGCGTTCACGGCCGGCGGACCGGCCAGTGGAACGGCCACAAGAAGTACCTCCTCTGCGCCAACTGCCACAACCCCCATCAGCCCCGCTTCCGTCCGCTGGCGCCCATGCCGGCGCCCGTGCGTCCGTCGCGGCCGAAGGAATAGAGGGGGACCCGGCATGAAGCCCGAGGACGAGCGCGCGCGGGAGCTGTCGCGAAGGCGGTTCGTCTCGTGCGCCGCTGGGGCCGCGGCGGCATGGGTCCTGACGGCGTGCGGGCCGAGGCGCCTCGTCGAGATGCCGAAGGAGAAGCTGCGGGGCTCGCTCCGGGAGCTCGAGCGCCGGTACGCCGCGACCTACGGGACGGCGGTGACGGTCGCCGACACCCCTCCCATCCCCGGCGTGCTGTTCGCTTACGCGCTGGACCTCTCCCGCTGCATCGGCTGCCGCCGCTGCGTCTACGCGTGCGTCGACGAGAACAACCAGTCGCGGGACCCGCAGATCCACTGGATCCGGGTGCTCTCGATGGAGAAGGGGAAGGGGATCGACTTCTCGGACGCGGACCCCTACTACGACCCCAAGGAGGTCCCGGAAGAGGGACGCTTCTACGTCCCCGTCGCCTGCCAGCAGTGCAAGAACCCGCCCTGCACAAAAGTTTGCCCCACCGGGGCCACGTGGACCGAGCCGGACGGCATCGTCGTGATCGATTACGACTGGTGCATTGGCTGCCGGTACTGCATGGCCGCGTGTCCGTACGGCGCCCGGCACTTCAACTGGAAGGAACCGTCGATCCCGAAGGGCGCGCTCAATCCCGGGACCCACGTCCTCGGCAACCGGCCGCGCACGGTCGGCGTCGTGGAGAAATGCACGTTTTGCATCCAGCGCACCCGCGTCGGGAGGTATCCCGCGTGCGTGGAAGTCTGTCCCGTCGGGGCCCGGAAGTTCGGCAACCTCCTCGACCCGGCGAGCGAGATCCGCTACATCATCGAGCAGAAGCGCGTCCTCGTCCTGAAGGAAGAGCTGAACACGGTCCCGAAGTTCTTCTACTTCTACGCCACGTGAGGTGGCCTTGAGCACCGTCCGCCTCTTCGCCCGCTTCATCACGGGTAGCCTGCGGCTCGTCCTCCGCGGGAACGCCAGTTACTGGACCTGGATTGTGGCACTCGTCGTCCTGATCGTCTCGGGCGCCCTCGCGTACGCTCGCCAGGTCGGGTCCGGCCTGGTCATCACGGCGATGCGGGACCAGGTCAGCTGGGGGTTCTACATCGGGAACTTCACCTTCCTGGTGGGCGTCGCCGCTGCCGCGGTCGTGCTGGTGGTCCCCGCCTACGTCTACGACTGGAAACCGATCCGCCAGATCGTCGTCTACGGCGAGCTTCTGGCGGTGAGCGCCATCGTCATGTGCCTCCTCTTCGTCCTGGTGGACATCGGGCGGCCGGACCGGTTCTGGCACCTGCTGCCCGTCGTGGGGCGCATGAACTTCCCCACGTCGCTCCTGGCCTGGGACGTCCTGGTCCTGAACCTCTACTTCGTCGTGAACTTCGCGGTGGTGACCCACATCCTCTACCGGGCGTTCTCCGGAAGGCCCTACGCGAAGGGGTTCGTCGTCCCGCTCGTGCTCCTCTCGATCCCGATGGCCGTGGGGATCCACACGGTCACGGCGTTCCTGTACAACGGCCTCGCCGCGCGACCGTACTGGAACTCGTCCATCCTGGCCCCGCAGTTCCTCGCCTCGGCGTTCTGCTCCGGCCCCGCGATCCTCCTGTTCGTCCTCCAGCTCCTGCGCCGCTTCACGCGCTTCGAGATCCAGGACGCGGCGATCCACAAGATCGCGGAGCTGATGGCGTACGCGATGTTCCTCAACCTGTTCCTCCACGGCGCCGAGGCCTTCAAGGAGTTCTACTCCGACACCGAGCACCTGTTGTTCACCAGGTACTGGTACTCCGGCCTCGGGACGCACCGCACGCTCGTCCCCTACGCCTGGTCCGCGGTCGCGCTCAACGTGATCGCTTTCGCGCTGTTCATCGTGCCGGCGGCACGCCGGAACTGGGTGACCCTCAACATCGGCTGTCTCGCGACGTACGCCGGGGTCTACATCGAGAAGGGAATGGGGCTCATCATCCCGGGTCTGACGCCCGACGCGCTCGGGGAGATCTACGAGTACTACCCGAGCCTGACCGAGCTCAGGGTCGCCGCGGGCATCTTCGCGACGGGCTTCCTCGTCTTCACGCTGATGCTCAAGGTGGCGGTTCCGATCGCCCTCGGCGAGTTCCGGGAGGATCGCGACACGAGCACCGGTGTCCTCGAGAGCCTGCCCCTCGAGTCGGCCCGCGCCCCGGGAGCGTCCTGGCGGTCCTGACCGGACCCGCTTGCCCGCCCTCGAAGCCGTGTTAAGGTAAGCGGCCGCCGCGCGGACGCGGCTTCTCGCGGGGGCATCGATGAGCGTCCTTCTGGCCGTCTCGCCGGTCGCCGTCATCTTCCTGCTCATGACCTGGGGGCGGCGCGCCGCCGACGTGGCTGGGACGATCGGGTGGATCTACACCGCGGCCCTCGCGGCCTTCTACTTCCGCACGTCGTGGGAGGTGATTCTCGTCGCGTCGCTCGCGGGAGTCGTCGCCAGCTTCCCCGTGAGCCTCATGGTGGTCACGTCCATCTTCCAGATCAACGTGATGGAAGAGGCGGGCGCGATCCGCAGGCTCGTGACGTTCATGAAGACGCTCGCCGCCGAGGACCGCGCGGTCCAGGTCATGCTGATCAACGTGGGGGCCGGGACCCTGCTGGCGGCGCTGGGGGCCACGCCGGTGTCGATCCTGCCGCCGATCATGCTCTCGCTCGGGTACAGCGCCTTCGTCGCGATCGCGCTTCCCGCGATCGGCTACGACGCCCTCTGTACCTACGCGCTCCTCGGCGTCCCGGTGGTCGTGTTCGCGGACGTGGTGAAGGGGATCACCGGCCGGGAGTTCTCCCCGGCGGAAGTCGGCCTCTACTTCGCCCGGTACATGCCGGTGGTCACGACGCTGATCGCGCTCTCGATGCTCTGGCTCGTGGGCGGCTGGCGGGAGGTCCGCCGCGGCTGGCACGTGGCGCTCGTGACCGGCCTGACCGCGGGGTTCGTCGCCATCGGGATGAACGTCGCCGGCCTTCCCACCCTCACCGGCATCGTGGCGGGGATCGCCGTCGTGCTTGCGATGCTGGCCTTCCTCCGCCTCAGCGGGCGGCGACTGGTCGACCGGTCGCTGCTCCGCCCCGAGGACGCGGAGGTCGAGCGGAAGATGAGCCTCGCGCTCGCCGTTCTCCCGTGGCTCCTGCTGGTGGCGTTCAGTGTCCTCACGAACTTCAGGAGCATCGGGCTCTACGACGTGCTCTTCACGAGGCTCGCGATGCCGGTCACGATCGTGCCGGGCAGGCCCGAGCGGCTCCGCGTCCTCTGGCAGGCGTACACGTGGGTCCTCATCGCGACACTCGTCGCGATTCCGTTCTACCGGATGGGCGCCGGGAGGCTCCTCGCCGCGGGACGGAAGACGCTGCGGCGGGCGTCGCGGCCGGCGTTCTCCACGGCCGTCTTCTTCGCGATCGCGTTGGTCCTCAACCACAGCGGCAAGGCGGCCGGCGCGGCCGGCGCCCCTTGGGTACCGAGCCCCGCCGGGGGCATGAACATGGTCAAGGTGGTGGCCGACGCCTGCGCCGGGACCTTCCGGGAGGCTTACTCGGGTGTCGCCGCGTTCCTCGGCCTTCTCGGAGGGTTCATCAGCGGGAGCGAGGCGAGCAGCATCGCCATGCTGACGAAGCTCCACTTCGAGACCCTGAAGCTGGTGTTCGCCTCCGCCTCGCCCGATCGCCTGCTCAGGATCAGCCTCCTGGTGGCCGCCGCCAGCGGGATCGGGGGCGGGCTCGCGTCGGTGATCAGCCCGGCGAAGCTCCAGAACGCGGCCGCGGTGATCGACCGGATCGGCATGGAGGGGAAAATCATCCGGTCCGCCGCCGTGATCGCGGCGCTGATGGTCCTCGCCGTCGCCCTGATGACCTTCGGCTTCCTCGCGCTGATCTAGAGTCCGTCACAGCGCGAGGGTTTGCTTGAAGGTGTACATCACCTCGACCCTAAAGAACCAGGCGGGGTCGGTGCCGGCGTAGAAGTCGCCGGGGGCGAAGCGCTCGTAGAGGACGTGGCCCTTCCAGTGCCTGCCCGCGGCCACGTCCGCGCGGAGCTCGAAGAGATCGCCCCTGTCCCTTCCCGTTCCGAAGGTGGCGGCGCTGCGCGGGAAGGCGTGGAACGCGCTCATCTTGTAGTACGTGGCGCGGAGGCTCAGCGGCTTGAGCGGCGTGGCGAGGGCCTCCGCCTGCCACATGCCGAGGTTGGTCCAGTACGCGACGCCGCTCTCGCCGGCGAGCGTGTAGATGTAAAGCTCGCTCCACTTCGGCCAGCGGGAGAAGAGCGGGTCCCAGCCCTCGGCCTCGTGGGTGCCGGGATCGTCTCCGGAGAGCCCGATCCACGCGAGAGAGAGGGAGGGATTCGCCTTGGCGTCGAACGTCTTGCGGACCAGCGCGGTGCCGCCCCACGCCCGGATCGCGACGTCCGGGTCCTGGGTGCCGCGCTGCACCGCCAGCTCGCCGGTCGCGGACCATCCCCTCCCGATCTCCCGCTCCATCCGGCCGCCGAGCGTGTGGACGCGGCGGTCCGGCTGGCGGGCCGGATTCGTGGATGGCCGCGTGTCGCCGGTCTCCGTCTTGAAGAAGTAGTAGGCGTCGATGCCGGTCTTCGGAATGTCCCTGCCGGTGTAATAGGCGCCGAGAGCGCGTTCGTCCCATTCGGTCAACGGCCGCTTCTTGTCGTCGAGACGCGGGAGATACACGTCGCGGTGGGGGTCCGAGATGGCGATCAGCTCGATCTTCGACTTCCCGAGGGCCCGGGCCACGTCCAGCGCGTTGAAGTAGGCGGTGCGCGAGCCGTCGAGCGCGTTGCCGTCGAACAGCACGAGCCCGTCGCCCCGCATCAGGTTCTGCCGGCCGATGCGCGCCGACCAGCGCCCGCCGAGCCCGAGGTCGAGATAGAGACTTTCGAAGATCGTCTCGTCCCACTTGAACCGTGTGTCCGGCGTGTACACCTTCCGGCTCTCGTTGTTCAGCATGACCATCAGCTCCGCCTTCGAGCCGAAGGCGAATCGGCTCCAGACCTTGGTACGGAACCGGAGCTGGTGCGTGGCGTCCGCGATGGCGTCGCTGAAGTCCTTGAGGTTGTCCCAGTTCTCGCTGCGGACGCGCTCCTCGACGCCCACCTCGACGGTGTTCCCGTCGGGTTGCCGCTCCTGGGCGACCGCGGGGGCGCACGCCGGCGCCGCAGCGAGGACGATGAGGACGAAGAGCGTCGTGCTGCGGGTAGTGGGCGTGGCTCTCATGCCCGCGAGCTTATGCCGGGGAACTCCCGCGGGGCAAGATCCCCCGGACGGCTACACGCCGGCGAGAGCGAGGCGGCGGAACGCGGCGAGCAGGCGGACGTTTTCCTCGATCGCGCCCGCGTCGAGTCCCGAGGGGTCGGCCCCGCGGCGCGTCAGGAAGCTTTGCCGGGCCTCGGGGTGGAACTGGACGGTGAAGATCGGAAGCCGCTCGTGCTCGAGCCCGTCGGTGACCAGGGGAGGTCGGCGCGCGAAGACCCGGTAGCCCGGCGGCAGGTCCTTGACCTCCTCGCCGTGGGAGGCCACGACCCGCATGCGGCGCGTGTCCGGGAGCAGGCGGCTGCCGTCGAGGATCGACTCCCGGACGCCCAGCTCCGCGTGCCGATCCTCGTGCAGGAAGCCGACCGTGCCTCCCGCGAGCTTCGCGACGAGCTGGTGTCCGAAGCAGATCCCGAGGAGGGGGAGCGGCGTCGCGCCGCGCAGGACCGGCAGGAGCCAGGCGCCGAGAGCGCGGAGCCACGGGAGGTCGTCGTGGGCCGACGCGCGCGAGCCCAGCAGGACGATCCCGTCGGCGTCGTACCCGTCTCCCGGCCGCGGGCCGTCCCCCATCCTGAGCGCGGGCCGGAGCACGCGGACCTCTCCCGGCCAGTCGCCCGCCGCCTCTGCGGCTCCCTCGTCCTCGGGGAATACGATCGACGGGTCGATGATCAGCAGGCGGGGCGGACGCGGCATCGCGGCTCCTCGTGCTCGATTTCGATTGTCGCACACGGCGCGCTCGCGCGCTGCGGTTTGGGCCACCGGCGGAGGCGGTCCCGCTCGAGTTCCCGCTGGGCACGCCGACCGGGGAGTCGGTGCTCGTCTCGCTGAAAAAGCTGGACACGATCTTCACGACGTCGCTGGTGGTGAACTGGTAGGCGGTCGCCCCGCCTCCAGCTCCTCGATCGTCCGCGGCCAATCTCCCCTGAGCAGGCGGGAGAGGGCGCGGTCCGCGAGGAGCCGGCCGCCGGTCTGGCAGGCGGGGCAGTAGTTCGCCTCGTTCTCGGCGTAGACGATCCGCTGCACGCGGGTCCCGCACGCGGGGCACGGCTTCCCGTAGCGGCCGTGGACCGCCATCTCCTCGCGAAACGCCGTGACCTTCTCGGGGAATCCGTCGCCCGCCTCGCGGCGGAGACGGTCCGTCCACTCGAGGAGCGTCTCCCGCGCGGCGCGCCAGAGCCGCTCCGTCTCCCCGGCGTCCAGGCTCCCGCTGAGCTTCATAGGGGACAGCCGCGCCCGGTGGAGGATCTCGTCGGAGTAGGCGTTCCCGATCCCGCTGAAAAGGCGCGGATCGGTCAGCGCGCGCTTCAGCGTGTGGCTCTCGCGAGCGAGCGCGGCCTCGAACGCCGCGAGGTCCGATTCGAGGACCTCGAGCCCGCCCGGGTCCAGAGCCTCGAGCGCCGCCTCGCCCCGGACGAGGTGGAGCGAGGCCCGCTTCTTCGTCCCCGCCTCGGTCAGGAGGACCGTGCCCGTCGGAAAGTCGAATGCCGCGAGCCCGAGCTTTCCTGGGACGGCCGCGCCCGCCTCTCGGAACCGCAGCCGCCCGGCGATCATCAGGTGGATCACGAGGTGGAGATCTCCCTCGAGCCCTATCGCGATCCTCTTCCCGAGTCGCCTCAGGCCCTCGACCTTCTTCCCCTCGGCCTCGCGGAGGGGAGGAGTCACCGTGCGAAGCAGGAACGCGCTCTTGAGGCGCACTCGTTCCAGCGTCCGGCCGAGGATCCTCGGCTCGAGCCGTTCGAGATAGACGACGATGTCGGGCAGCTCGGGCATGGCACGTTTCCGTGGGAGCGCGCCGCAGGGACGCCGCGAAGCTAGCCCGTTTCGCCGCCTTAGGCAAGGGCATCCCCGCCTCGTCGGTCGGTTGCCGCTCCTCCGCCGCGAGCCTAACTTCTGTCCTTGTCCCGGAGGCTCTCCAGGTGAACTGCCCCAAGTGCGGCTTCGAGCAGTCGGACGGCGGGACCGAGTGCCCGCGCTGCGGCATCGTGTTCGCGAGGCTCGAGGCGGCGAGGGCGGAGTTGCCGATCCCGGCCTTCGCGAGCAGGGGAATCGCCGAGGCCGAGCGCGACGTCCGCCCCATCGAGCGCGAAGGGTGGCGGGCGCTGGGGGTCGGCGCCGCCGCCGCGATCGTCGTGTCCGCCATCCCGTTCACGAGCTTCGTCTTCTCGTACTTCCTCGTCCTGGTCCACGAGCTGGGGCACTGTGCCGCCGGCTGGCTCTTCGGCTACCCATCGATCCCAGCGTTCGATTTCTCGTACGGCGGCGGAGTGACGATGCACCAGGACCGCCAGGTCGGCATCGTGTTCCTGGTGTACGCCGCCATCGCGCTCGGCGGCTGGCTCCTTCGCGGCCGGCGAGCGGCGCTGGCCGTTCTCGTCACGGCGACGGCGCTCTACTCGCTCCTCGCGTGGACGAGGGCGCACGATGCGCTGATCCTGTTCATGGGACACGGGAGCGAGCTGCTGTTCGCGGGGATCTTCCTCTACCGCGCGATCTCCGGCGAGGGTCTGGAAATCCGGGCGGAGCGGCCGGCGTACGCGTTCGTCGCGCTCTTCACGCTGCTGTTCGACGTGCGGTTCGCGCTGCGCCTCATCGGGAACCCGCTCGAACGCGCGATCTACGAGGAGGCGAAGGGAGGCGGCCACTGGATGGACTTCAGCCGTCTGGCGGACGAGTACCTCCACACCGGCCTCGGCGCCGTCGCGCTCCTGTTCCTCGTGGCCTGCGCGCTCCCGCCGCTGCTCGCGGTCCTTGCTCACCGCTACCGGCCGCGGCTCGACGCCGGCCTCGCGAGAATCCTCGCCCCGGCGGGATCCTGGACGCCCTCCGAGGGTTGACCCGGGACGTCGGGTGGGGCTCCCGTCTCGGCTTCGAGTTTCCTGGAATCCACGCCACTCTTGGACAAACGGGCTTGACGCAACAGGTGTCGTTGCGTATGATATTATCATGAATGATAAGTTACTTCCCTTCCCTCCGCTGGGCCAGCAGATCCGCGCTCTTCGCGAGCAGCGGGGCTGGACCCTGGCCGAGCTGGCCCGGCGCGCGGGGACGAGCGGCCCGGCGCTCCACCGGTACGAGAACGGCTGGGATCGCTTCGGCCTCGCGACCTTGAGGCGGATCGGAGCGGCGCTCGATGCACGGCTCGAGATCCGGCTCGTCCCGGCGGCCTCGGGACCGGCGGCGGCGCGGCGCCCGTCGGGGAGGACGCTGGCGAAGATGCTGGCCCCCCTGTTCTGGGAGCGCGCGCTGCGGGAATCCGACCTCGCCGAGCACGCGGGCTGGGCGCTCGAGCGCGTCCTCACCTCGGGAAGTCGCGAGCAGGTCCGAGCGACGCGAGCCTTCTTCGGTGACGAGGCCGTCCGCAGCGCCGCCGAGCGCCGAGGCGTCGATCCCCGGACGCGCCACTACTGGCGCCTGATCCTCGGGAGGAGCGATCGTGCACCCCAAAGTCCTCGGCGCTGACGGTTGGACGATCGTCCGCGAGCTGGTCCGCGCCGAGCTCCTGGCGGGATGGACTCTCGCGGGGGGGACCGGGTTGGCCCTTCAGCTGGGTCACCGCGTCTCCAAGGATCTCGACTTCTTCCGAGTCGGCACTTTCGAGGGTGAGGAGCTGGCGGCCGCTCTCTCCCGCGTCCGGCGGGTCCACGTGCAGGCTCGCTCGGCCGACACGCTTCACGCGACTCTCGCGGGACTGCGAGTGAGTTTCCTTTCCGCGCAAGCTCCGCTGCTCTTTCCCGGGACGGCGTACCGCGGAATGGTCGTCGCCGATCCGCGCGATATCGCCGTGATGAAGGTGATCGCGATCGGAGGTCGCGGCAGCCGGAAGGACTTCGTGGACCTCTTCTTCTATCTTGGGAGCGGAGGATCCCTCGAGGCCGTCTTCGAGATGATCCACCGTCGGTTCGTCGCCATCGACTTCAACGAATACCACCTGCTGCGTTCCCTGACGTTCTTCGAGGACGCCGAGACCGAGCCCATGCCCCGGATGCTCCGCAGGGTCGCGTGGGCCGACGTCAAGAAGACGATCGTCGCCGAGGTCCGGCGATTGTCGTGAAGGAGGGTGCGCCGGTTCGGGGGAGCGCTACTCCTTCACCGTGATGTTCCCGTTGATCGTCTCGATCTTCACCTTGATGCCGCCGCCGTTGGCCGCGCCCGCCGCCCGGATGTACTTGCGCGGCGTGCCCTTGTCGTAGTCCCACTCGGGGCTCACGGTCAGCTTCAGGCCGCCGGGCGCTTCGATCCGGTACTCCTGGCGGCTGTTGCGGGTGTACGCGATCTGCAGGTCGAGGTCCATGCCGAACCCGGGAGGGACATGCAGGGTGATCTCTCCGGCGTTGGAGGTCAAGGTCACGTCGCCTCCCTTGCCGGTCACGGTCACGTCGATGTCGCCGCCCATGGTGGTCGCCTGGACCCAGCCGTCGACCGAGCCGATCTCGATGTCGCCGCCCATCGTCCTGGCGCGGACGAATCGGCGGGCGTCCTTGACCATGATGTTGCCCCCCATGGTGTGAAGGTCCGCGCCCTCGGGGGCGTCCTTAACCTCGATCTCGCCGCCCATGGTGGAGATCTGCACGGAGTCCGGAGAGACCTCGTCGAGACCCTTCCCGACGCGCTCCGGGGAAGCCACCTGGCCGTCGCGGCGCCGGACGTTCTTGTAGCGGACGTTGCCGCCCATCGAGCTGCCCTGGACGTCCCCCACGACGTTCTCGAGCGTCACATCGCCGCCCATCGTCTTGACGTAGCCGTCCAGCGTCGAGTCGGTGACGCTGATCTTCCCGCCCATCGTTTCGAGCTTCACCTCGCCCCGAACGTCATGCAAGGTCAGCTCGCCGCCCTTCGTCTCGCCGGCGAGCTTGCCTTCGACGCCGGCGATGGAGACCCCGCCGCCCATGGAATCCAGCTTCACGTCGAACGAGCGGGGGACCCGGACCTTGATCTCGATGTCCGAGCTCTGTCTTCCCTTGTGCTCCTTGAAGACGGTGGTGATCTTCAGGCCGCCTCCGGTCTCATCGAACGCGATAGCGCACTCGGGCGTGCACGAAAGCGTGTAGGTCACCGAGACCGACGAGCCGCCGGTCCCCGTGATCTCGACGGACCCGCCGGCCTTGA
Source organism: Acidobacteriota bacterium (assembly GCA_041494445.1). Taxonomy (GTDB): domain Bacteria; phylum Acidobacteriota; class Polarisedimenticolia; order Polarisedimenticolales; family JAIQFR01; genus JAIQFR01. Next base: position 26,554 of record JBGQAU010000008.1, read on the forward strand.
GGTCGAGGGTCAACCGCCCGCCGGCGGCGGCGCGGAACTCCCGCGTCGTCGGCTCGGAGCCGGTCGCGGCGGCGGAGGGCGCCGCGCAGGCGACGGCGAGGATGGCTACGATGGCGTTCCTGAGCATGATCGGCTCCTTTCGCGGGGGCGCGAGGCTTCCGCCTCGCGTGCATCAGAGTCGTTTCTCCACCTGGGCCAGACGGACGAGGAGCGCCTCGTCGCCCGGCCGCGCCTTCTCCTGGATGGCCTCGCGGATGCGGCCGCGATCGACGCTGTGCGCCGCGAGCGAGTCGAGCGCGAGCAGCCGCATCTGCACGGAGTCGTCTTCGCGCAGCGTGGCGAGCACCGCGGACTTCACGTCGGGGTCGCTCAGCCGATCGGACAGCATCGTCAGCGCCTCGAGCCGCACGGCGAGGCTCTCGTCGCGGCGCATCGCGAAGAGCAGCGCCTCCTTCAGCTTGGGCTCCAGGTCTCCGGCCGCCAGCGCGATCGCTCTCAGCCGGGCACCAGCGCTCGAAGGGTTGAGCAGCGCCTGGGCCAGGACGTCCCGGACGAGCTCGGACCTTGCCGGCTCGACGAGCTGCACGTGGGTCGTGACGTCGAAATCGAGCGCGAGCCTGTCCCCCGTCGCGCGACGGAACGACACGTTGGAATACGTGAACCGCGAGTCCTCGACGTCCTCGAGCTTGTGGTTGGACGCGGCGTCGGCCCGGATCGCGCCGATCAATCCGGTCTTGAGGCCCGCGTCGCCGGTCGCTCCCGTGCGTTCCCACGGAGCGCGCCCGGCGGCAAAGCCCGCGACGACCAGCAGGACCGACGCGGCCAGCGCGGCCGCAACGCGCGGGAACCAGCCCGTCCGGAGGCGCGCCGGCGGCGCCCCCTCCTCGGCCTGCCACTTCGCCGGGCCCGCGAGCCCACCGAGCACCCGGGCCTCCAGCGCGTCGAAGTCCGCTTCGTCCGGCTCCGGGGTCCGCGAGGCCAGACCGGCCAGATCGCGGTGAATCTCGAGGAGGCGCCGGCAATCCTCGCAAATGCGGCAATGAACGAGCAGAGGCCCCAGCGCGGCCTCCTCGAGCTCGCCGGCGACGTAGGCCTCGAACGTCGATTCGAGTCGTTCGCATTCGCTCACGGCAGTATTCCCCCTGATGCCGCCAGGACGGCATGCAGCTTTCGAAGGCTGCGGAAGAGGATGTTCCGCGCCGTGCCCTCGCTGCACTCGAGAACGGCTCCGATCTCCCGGGTGGACATCCCCTGGAAGTAGCGCAGGACGACGGCCAGCCGTTGGCGGGGATTCAGGGACGACAGGGACCGGTGCAGCGCATCGCGGGTCTCGCGCTCGAGGAGCCTCTCCTCCTGCGGCGGATCGGGTTGCAGGAACAGGGCCTCGTCCAGCTCGCAGGTGGGGTGGCGCCGCACGGAGCGGGCCCAGTTCAGCCCCTCGTGGGCGGCGATGCGCGCGATCCAGTTCTTCAGGTGGCCCCCCTCCCGCCAGCTGCCGAGCCTCGTGTGGACCTTGAGAAACGTCTCCTGCGCGACGTCCATCGCGCTCTCGCGGTCCCCCGTGAACCCGTAGGCGACCCGGTAGACGAGGCGCCCGTACCGGCGCATCAGCCGCTCGAAGGCCAACTTCGAGCCGGCCCGGATCTCCTTCACCAGGTCGTGGTCGCTGAAGTCCAACTCTCTCTCCTGGCTCATAGGGACACCGCGGGCGGCAGTTTGTTAGCCCGGGAGAAGCCTAATACCGAACGATCCCGGGAAGATCGCCGGCATGGGAACCTGCGGAAAGAAGTCGAGTCGGCTCGTTTCGGGCGCAGGATGAGTTCTTGAGGGGCCGCTCTGCCCGCGGTAGGGTTACACCCCATGGAGGAGTCCGTATCCGCGGCGTATCGTCCTTACACATCAGGAGCGAGGAATCACTGTGCCGCGGAGCCAGCGCCCATGAAGCGATCCTTGTTGCGGCAGGCCGGCGCTGTCGAGAACGTCTCGCCCGGGAGCGATCCGGCCCGGCGCGGGAAAAGAAGGGAGAGCGTGAAGGCGGCGTCACCGATGCTGCGGCTCTACCTCCAAGAGATGGGCCTGACCCCGCTGCTCGACGAGCAGAAAGAGGCGAGGCTCGCGAGCCAGCTCAAGGTCGCGCGGCTGGCGATCGCGAAGCTGGCGCAGGCCCTACCCGAGAGTTGCCGCGAGTTCGTCCTCGGGGGGGACGAGTCCGGTCCGATGCTCGGCGCCGCATGGCCGCTGAGCCACCTCGAGAGGTTTCTCCGCAAGCTCGCGCACTGTGCCGCCCGGAGCCCGGACACCACGGTGGCCGCCGCGCTCCGCGAGATCCGGGCTCACAAGGACGCCCTGGACGACGCCCGGGACGGCCTCATCCTCGCCAACCTTCGCCTGGTCGTGCACATCGCGAAGAAGTATGCGAACAGTGGACTGCCCTTCATGGATCTCATCCAGGAGGGGAACGTCGGGCTGCTGCGGGCCGCGGAGAAGTTCGAGCACGACCGAGGCCACAAGTTCTCGACCTACGCGTTCTGGTGGATCAAGCAGGGCGTCGAGCGGGGGATCAAGGACAAATCGCGGACGATCCGCATTCCCGTGCACGTGAACGAGAAGATCCGCAAGGTCGAGCTCGCCGCGCGCGATCTGGACCAGCACCTCGGACGAAAGGCGACGCCGCGCGAAATCGCGACGCGGCTGAGGATGCCGGTGGGCACGGTCGATCATGCGCTCTCCGTCGCGCGGGAGCCGTTGCCGCTCGAGGACAGCGCCGGCGATCGTGAAGGCTGCGACGTGGCGAGGTTTCTCTCCGACGCTCGGGCTCCGTCTCCGTTCGATCAGGCCTCGCGGCGCGAGATCGCGCAGCGCGTCGAGTCGGTTCTCCGGGAGCTCATGCCCCGAGAGGAGACGATCATCCGGATGCGCTTCGGTATCGGGCGCGAGGCCGCGCGGACACTCGAGCAAATCGGCGAGCGGCTTCGTCTGTCTCGCGAGCGAGTGCGCCAGATCGAGCGGCGCGCGCTCGCGAAGATCAAGGCATCCCCTCTGTGCCGCGACCTGGCCGAGCTGTTCGGGGTCGGGGAGACGTCCAGCCTTCGTGCGCGATCGTCACACTGAATCGGGAAAGCCCTGCGGCCTTGAGCCCGACGGGCCCGTAGACGATCATGCCATGGCCACCGGGTTCCGCTCCGCTCCACCCGGCGGCCATGGCGCTTGGACTAGCGTGGCGAGTTGTACGACAACCGGGGGCAGGTCCATCGGACGTCACCGAATATCATGAGCACCTCCCGCCGCAAGGCAGGATGTGGGTCATTGTTGATCCGTTCGACGGAGGTTTTGGACCGTGCCGAGCGACTGGACCTCGGGAATGGCGCGGTGCGCCTTCGCCGGTCGTTCAGTCGACGGCGCGCCAGCGGTCGGCTTCACCGGACACGTTCCATCAGTCCGGAACAGGACGAAGGTCTTGCGGAACCAGGGTGCGGTGACGTTGGTGGAAGCGAGAGCCACCGGTGCGGTACCGGAAGAGGCCTCAACCTCATGGGGGGAAGCGCCGAGCGGGTCTCCGAATGTGATGGCGCCCCCGAGACCTTCGGCGCGGAAGAGCCCGCCCGCGAAGAGCGGAAGCTGGCGGTCCGTAGCGGCGGCGGGTCGAAGTCCGATCTCCTGATCCTGTTCCACCGGGCAAGGATCGTTTCCCGGCTCGATCCGGCTCTGAGCGAGGATCGCTCCAGCCGGCAGCAGCATCGTCACGAGAAGGCCGGTCACGATGCGGCTTCGGCCTTCCTTCGCAGTCATTTCCTTTCCCTCCCTTGTTCAGGGCTCGATGATGCGCGGAGGAAGCACGGCTCCGCCATGGGGTGTTCACCCCAATCAGGGCCCGGTGGGGTTTCACCCCATGGGAAACGGTCGGTCCATGAGGTAGCCTGAAAGTTGGAGCACCCGGGTGAGCCGTAAAGTGAGGTTCCCGGCCGCTCGAAGATCGGCGCAAGAACGAATCGGCGGTCGACGCCTGGAAGGAGAGAGTCAGATGGACTGCAAACATGGGTTCAACGTCAAGACCGCTCTGGTCGTCATGATGTCGGTGTTCTTGCCGATCGCCATCGCCCGCGCGGAGTCGCACCCCGATGCATGGATCACGATGAAGGCGAGAGCCGCCCTCGAGGTCGCCGCGGGCGTCCGGGCGTCGGCGGTCAAAGTGGACACCAGGGACGGACGCGTGACGCTCTCTGGCAAGGTGCGGAGCGAGAAGGAAAAGGCCAGCGCGGCCGAGAAAGTCGGCAACGTCGAAGGTGTCGTACAGGTACGCAACCTCCTGCAGGTCGTAGCGCCCGGCAACAGGGAGCGGGTGCGGCGTTCCGACGATGCCGTCAAGACGGACGTCCAGAGAACACTGAGAGCCGACCGCTCGCTCAACGCGGTCGCCGCCCCGTCCGTAGCAAGAAACGTGGGGATCCCGATGGAGATCGTGCCGTCGGTCCAGCGCTATCCCGTTGACACCGAGGATGACGTGATTCGGCGGGGAGTGGAGAAGGCCTTGCACGATCTCGACGCCCGGGAGAACGCGGATATCCACGTGCTGGTGAAGGACGGCATCGTCTGGCTGACCGGCAGCGTGCCGACGTGGCAGGGAAACGATTCAAGGGTGTACGCCGCCCGCTCCGTGACCGGAGTCCGATCGATCATCAATAGTTTGCGCGTCGTCGCGCTGAACGTCAGTGCGCGGTGACCCCGAGGAGATCCCTCGCGCAAGAACGAAGAACCCGTTGACCGAAAGACGCTCATCGGGTTGCCGAGGATCGGTGGATCGCCACCGAGTTTACGCCAAGGAGACGACCATGAGCACTACCGAGCTCCTCATTCTGATCGTCGTGTTGGTCCTTCTCTTCGGAGGCGGTGGTGGCTACTACTGGCGACGGAGCCGGCGGTAGGACGTTGTCCCTGAGACGTTGAAGCCTCACTCCAGGCTGAAGCGTTGAAGCACTCCATCATCACGGAGCCACGAGCTTCCCGTGGATCTCGCGCGTCAGCGTGTCGATACGGGCGGCCATCTGCTGCACCTGTTCCGTGAGTCGAGTGTTGGTCTCGAGCAGCTCTTGCAGCCTGCCGGACTGGCGTGCCGCGATCTCCTGCCGCTCCGCGTTCGCGCGGGCCAAGTCCTCGCGATGCTGCGCATCCGCATCGGAATGCACCTTGTCGCGGTCGGCCTGGCGAGTCTGGGCCAGCAGGATGAGCGGGGCGGCGTACGCCGCCTGGAGGCTGAACGCGAGATTGAGCAGAATGAAAGGGTAGGCGTCGAAATGGGTGTATCCCGCCACGTTGACGGCGATCCACGCGGCGACGATCACGGTCTGTCCGATCACGAAGCGCGGAGTGCCGAAATAGCGGGCGAATGCCTCGGCGCGCTGCCCGAACCCATCCGCGCCGAAGGGACGGGTCAGATGGAGATGGGCACGGTGGAAGCGGTAGTAGTCCGTGGCGCGATCGGCGGGAGTCATCTGTTGAGCGCCGGCCGGGTCTGTCGCGGTTTTGCTTGCCATGCGGACAACCTCCGAGATGGGTCCAGCCCTACGCGGCACCTCGCCGGTCGGGTCGAGTGAACGTTATATCAATGCCAAAAGTCGAGACCCGACTCCCGTACCCTATTGCTTGACCAGTTCGACCCGGCGGTTCTTGGCCCGCCCCTCCTCGGTGTCGTTCGACGCGACGGGTGCAAACTGGCCGCACCCGTAGGATCTCAAGCGGGCCGCGGCGATGCCGTGGTCGTGCACGAGCGCCTGGAGGACGGCCGCGCCCCGGTCCTGGGAGAGCTTGATGTTGCTGTCCACATCGCCCACGTTGTCCGTGTGGCCCACGACATGAATCTTGAGGGTCGAGTCGGCTTGCAGGAGCTTGGCGACTTCTCCGATGGCCTGCGCCGACTCGGGCTTGATGGTGGACTTGCCCGTGTCGAATAAGATGCCGTAGACCGCCGCGTGCCCCGTGGCCCGGATGTCGTTGCCGAACGCCGCCGCGTCCGCCGCGACGTACTGCTCCATCGCCTTCTTCTCGACGATCCGCAGCCAGATCTTCCCGTTGCCTTTTTCGATCTGCGCCCACGTTTCCTGGCCGTCCTTGACGATCTTCGCGTTCACCCACCAGTTAGGCACGCTCCCGAGAATCGTGCCCCCGACTTTCTGGATGGCATTCTCGTAGTTTCGCACAATGGCGAGACCGCTCGGTTCGTTGGCCTTTTGCCCGGTGAAGGAGTAGGTGAGAAAGGTGAGCCTGCCTTCGATCGGGGTCTTCGGGCCCTTCGTCGTCCAGAATTCGTAGACGCCGTACTCCTCGACCTTGCAGGCCTCGAGGCGGTAATCCGGCATGCGGGTGGGGAACAGCGGGTGGTCCTTGCAGCCTGCGCGGTCCGACTGCTGGGCGGCGACGCCAGTCGCCAGCAAGAGAACTACCGCGCTCATCTGAATGATCGATGCTTTCTTCACGGACTTTCCTCTCTCCATGACCTACCGAAATCCGCCTTGCCAAAATTGGCCATAACCTCCAGCGCCGCGGCCTTCGCCGCCTCCGCGCTCATGAACCCGTCGATCTGGATGGTGATCCTCGTGGAGTCGGCATGGGCGACGCCCAGAAGGCGGACGGAGGGCATCGACCGCTCGATCCCCTCCTCCAAGCAGTCCGTGTAATAGTTGCAATGGAGGAGCGTGCCTCCCGGAACGGTTCGCTCGTCAGGTCGCGCAGCTTGTCGAGGGTCGACGCATTGCGAGCGTCGACGCGTTTCCTCGACCGCGCCCTTCGGCATCAGCGACGCGAGGACGGGAGGACAGGACGCGGGACTCTGCGCCCGCAAACTGAGCGTCCCCATACGAGGAGGCCCGACGTCATCGGGACCAGGCAAATCTCTGCTTTGGACATGGGGGAACGATACAATCCGCCTCGCGGCGTGTCAATCGTCTGCATCCGGCTGAGCAATCACAAGGACGCGCCCATGACTGTAACGGTCCGGGAGACCCTGCCCCAGGCCCTACTTCCCGCCCGCCGCCAGTCCTCTCCCGGTCACGAGGTACGTCGCGAACGTCCCGAGCCAGTGTCCGCCCTCGTAATGCTTTCCGGTCACCGACCTGAGGCCGGAATCACGATGCGTGGCCGCGGCGGCTCTCAAAGCGGGGATCCGCTTGTCGCCGGCGGGGAGCCCCGACGCGATCCCCTCGAGCATCCACGCGCGGCTGAGATTGAGTCCGTCGAGGTGGGCGAGCTTGCCGTCCGAGGGATCCGTGACGACGGCGGGCGCCAGCCATCGCGACGAGGGGACGGTCGGGACCTTCGGCAGGAAGCTCCTGAGCCAGTCCGAATACCGTGGGGGCGGGAGGACGCGCCGCACGACGTCGGCCTCGGCGAGGCAGGGTGAGAGGAAGTCCTGGCCCGACGGCTCGTAGGCGATCGGGCAGTCGCGGTCGCCCAGATAGAAGTCCCGGATCCGCGCCTCGATCAGCGCTTCGGCCTCGCGGTCCCGGGCGCCGCGCACCCAGTCGAGGACGAGGCCGAGAGCGAACGCCGTCTGGTCGTGCTCGCCCACGCGGATCGGGCGGGACAGTTTTGGGAGCCACTCGGCGAGGCGCTTCCACGCCTCGCGCTCCAGGGGCGTAAGGTTGGCGGACCAGACCTTCGCGTCGGGATCGCCCCATTCCCGAAGCTCCGCCGCGAGTAGCAGGAGCCACGCCAGGCCGTAAGGGCGCTCGAACGTCCCGCGCCCTTTCCCATCGAGATACCGGACCTCGGCGGCGATCTTCTCGGGAGTCAGGCTGCGCGCCAAGGCGGCGCGGGCGGCCGGCACGAAAGGAGCGTCCGGGAACGTCCGCGCGAGCCGGGCGAGGAGCCAGTGGCCGTGCACGGCCGAGTGCCAGTCGAAGCAGCCGCAGAAGGCCGGGGTCAGCTCGCGCGGGGGCTTGACGTCCTCGTCCCCGTTCATCACGTGGGCGATCTTGTTCGGGTACTCCTTCGCCACGCAGTCGAGGGCGAGCGCTGCGAAGCGTCCCGCGCCTGCGGCGTCCAGGCGCGCCTCGGCCGCCCCGGTCGGCGCAGCGGCGACGACGGGCGCCTCGGGGCCGGCAGCCGCGACGGGCCGGGCCGCCGAGAGGGCGAGGGAGAGAAGGAGGGCGACGGCCAGGTCCGGGCTTCGCATGCGACGATCCTAAACGCCACGCGAGAGGTCTGGCAAGGTGCCTCCCGGCGGTCCGGAAAGCCGGCGCTTGCTTCGGTGCTTCCGGGGGGATACATATCCCTCGTGCTCGACCGCATTTTCGGGGCGCTGCTGTTCCTCCCGGTCCCGGTGGTCCTGTGGCTTTTCACGCGGACGCCGGTCGGGGTCGTGGCGTCGCTCGGCCTGGGAGCCCTGCTGATGGTCACCCACCGGCTCTACGCGCGCCCGTTCGCGCTCCGCCGCGCCGACCGGAGGTGCCTCTGGTGCGGGGGCGCCGCGAGGGAAGGGCCACGAGTCGAGATCGTCGAGCCGCTCGGAACGAAGAGCTGGCGCGCCTGCTCGGACGTCCATCGCGAGCGGCTCGGCCGCGCCCTCGGCTGGGCCGAGCGGCGGGCACGCTTCCTTCGAATCGGGATCCTCGGGACGCTCGGAATCTTCCTTCTTGCGATGCCGCTCGCCGGGACGGGGAGGCTCGGTCCCGTGACCGGTGAGGACGCCGCCGCGTTCTTCAAGCTCGGCGTGAGCCTGACCGTGCTTCCGCTCGGTTGGCTCGCCGCGTGGCGCGGGTCGTCGGCCTCGGGCGGGACCGCCGCGCCGTTTCCCATCCACATTCAGGCGCTGATCGGGACGTGGGCCGTTCTCTGGCTCTTCCGCCTGATCGGGCTGATCTGGCTGGCCCAGGCGTCGTGGCACTTCGGCGCGCGGGTCCTCCGATGATCCGCGCGACGTTCGCGGTCGCGTCGGCCTTCCTGCTCGCCGCGGCCTCGGCCGGCTGCGGGGGAGGCGCGAAGACGGAGGGGCAGCATCCCCCGGCGCCCGCCGGGGCATACCGCCCGGCGCCGTATCCCGTGAGTCCGAGCGGAGGCACTCCCGCGACCGGACCCGGCGACCGTTACAACGACTGCGAGCGGATCTACTGCCTCGTGCACCGCGAGAACTACTTCGTGGACCACTTCCTCGGCGGGCACACCGGCTGGATCCTGCACGACGCCCGCCGCGGCGACGTGTTCGTGCCGCGGCACCGGACCGAGGGGCCGGCGTTCCCCGACGCGGGCGGCGCCGCGCTCCGGCTCTGCGGAAGCCACGTCCACCCGTACTTCCTGGGCCGGGGCGGGGGACCCGTCCGGCACACCGGCTTCAATCGCACGCTGGGCTACGGGCGCGACCACTTCGCTGCGTACGGCACGCGGCTCGACCCGTGCTGCGTCAACGGCCTCGGCTGGGGGTTCCTCCACTCGGCCACTCCCCGGCGCTTCGCCTTCCATGACCTCGCCCCGTACCGCGACCGGCCGGAGATCGGCTGGCATCGCCCCTTCGCCGCCCGTCCGAGGTGAATCGCTCGCGTCGCGCACGCCGAAGCGGTGCCGGCACCGCAGTCCGACCCCACGGCGCCTTGTCGATCCGGCGCGCGCCGCGATAGAGTCTTTCCGTGAGCCTGGGAAAACACCCTGAGGCGGAGGGCGCGGGCGTGCTGTACGACGTCTCGCCGCGCCTGACGGCAGCGCTGGCGGTGTGGCCGGGGGACACCCCGCTGGCGCGGGAGATCTCGGCCGATCTCGAGGCGGGAGACGCCTCGACGGTCTCGGCGCTCCGCGCCACGGTGCACCTCGGCGCCCACGCGGACGCGCCGAGCCACTACGGCCATGGCGCCGCGTCGATCGACGAGAGAGACCTCGGCCTCTACCTCGGGCCTTGCCAGTTGGTCCGCGTGGCCGTCGCTCCCCGCGGCGTCATCCTCCCGGCCGCGCTCCGGGACCCGCCGCGGGCCCCGAGGGTCCTGTTCGCCACCGGAACCGTTCCCGACCCGGAGACGTTTCGCGAGGACTTCGCGGCGCTGTCGCCCGAGATGATCCGGTTCCTCGCCGACCGGGGGGTGCGGCTCGTGGGGATCGACACTCCCAGCGTGGACCTGTTCGAGGCGGCGGACCTGCCGGTCCACCGGACCTGCCTCGAGAGGGACGTGGGGATCCTCGAGGGGCTCGCCCTCGACGGCGTGCCGGAGGGGATCTACGAGCTGATCGCCCTGCCCCTCAAGCTGGCGGGGTTCGACGGGAGCCCCGTCCGGGCCGTGCTCCGGACTCGGGACGCAGCGGGACCGTGGGAGGATGCGTCGTGAAGAAGCCGAAACGCGCGGTAGAACGGGTGGTCGTGGCGGCGCTGGCCTGCGTCGCCGTGGCCTACTTCTTCCAGCCGCTGTTCCGCCTTCAAGTCCCCGTCAAGCACGACCGGACCGTTCGGGGCCGGGACCTCGTGACCGACGTCCCGAAAGCGATCCGCGATCTCCGCTTGGACGCCGAGGCGGCGAGCGAAGAGCAGACCGCCGGGGATCCGCCGGCGGCCGTGGAGAAGGACGCGGCGAGCCCCGCGTCGCGCCGGATGCCGCTCTCGGTGCGCCTGACGTGGCTCCTCGCGCTGTCGCTCCTCGGTTCCGCCGTCTCCGCGGCGGCCGTGCCGCTGCTCGCGCTCCGGGGCGCCCGCGCCGCGAGGGCGCTATCGGCCGTGGGCGCCGTCCTGGCGCTCGCCGCGCTGGTCCACATCTCGCTGATCAACTGGCAGGTTCACGGGATGTTCGCGGGAACCGGCGGGCGCGGCGGCCTCGACCCGATCGCCCGCCACGAGGATCGCGTCTCGAGCCGTCTCGTCGCCCGGTTCGAGATGGAGCCGGGCGCCGGCCTGTACGGGATGGTGGGCTGCCTGGCTGCCGCCGTCGCCGCCACCACGCTCGTGTCCGCCGTGCGCCGCGCGCCCGCCGACCCGTCCCCGCCGTAGCGCGGTCAGTCTCTCTTCCGGTCCTCCGGCGGTCTCGTGCGCCCGGCATTCCCCTTCTTGTCGTCGGCGCTCTCGTCCTTGCTTTCCGCCGCCTTCTCCTTGCGCTCCCGCTCCTGTTTCTTCTCGAGCAGGCTCTTTTCGCGCTTCGTCTGCTCGTCCATCGCGCGCCGCTCCTCGTCCTGGCGCTTCTTCAGCTCCGCGGGCGGGACACCCGCCGGGGCGCGGCGGGTCTCCTGGCGGTGCAACTGATCGAGACGCGCGCGCTCGGCCGCCTGCCGGCGCTCGAGGTCGCGCGCCTCGGCCTGCTGGCGGCGGAGCACCTGCGGGGGCACCGGGGCGGTCGCTTCGGGGAGGGCGCGAGGGGGAGACGCCGGGCGCTCCTCTCGCTGGGGCTCGACCGGCCGTCCGGGGGGAGTCGGCCGCTCGGGGGGAGTCGGCCGTACGGGAGGAGTCGGCCGTACGGGAGGAGTCGGCCGCGTCTCGGCGGCGGGGCCCGGCGTCTCACGCTCCGGATAGGAGGCCTCGCGCCGGACGGCTCCACGCGGCACGCGGGACGGCGGGGTGTCCTTCATGGCTGGGCGGAACACCCGCAGCTCCTGGCCGACGACCGTCGAATGGCGGTCCCGTCCGGGGGCACGCTCGTCCACGATCCGGTAGGGAGTGATCTTGCGGCGGCTCGCCCGCTCGATCGACCCCACGTCGGCACCCCGGACCACGACGCGGTTCCGGACGACGGTGTAGTCGGTCACGTTGCGCGTCATGCGCACCAGCGTGACGTTGCGCGCAATCGGCACGACCCGGACGCCGATCCGCGGCTCGAAGATCTCGCGCTCCTCGACGAAACCCCACCAGAACGGCTGGATGATCACGTCCAGGTCGAAGCCGCCCAGGTCGAGGCCGATCCCGGCCCTGAAGACCGCCCGGGGCGGGAGCGGCGCCCAGCCGACCCAGCCGTCGCCGTGGCGCCACGCGACCCACGCGGGCGCCCACTCGTGGCCCGGCACCCAAATCCAGCCGCGGTCCGGATCGAACAGCCAGCGCCCGTAGTGGTAGGTCGCCCACCCCCACGACTCGTCCGAATTCCAGAACCATCCGTCCTCGGTGTAGATCCAGCGCCCGACCGTGTACGGCCGCCACCCCGGATCGACTCCCGAGGGGTCCCAGACCCAGCCGTACGGGTCGAGCCAGTACCAGTTGCCGTATGGCGCGAGGCCGTCGTAGAACACGCCGTAGTCCTCGTCCATGCCGGGGTCCGGAGCCATCGGAGGAGGGGATGCCGGCGGAGGCGGCAGGTTGACCGGCCTTCGCGGCCCTTCGGGGACCGCCATGATGCAAGCGCCGCTTACGGCCATCAGAGCGACGAGAGCGACGGACCCAAGGAGCTTCCCCAACCGGTCTTGCATGACTCGCCTCCTTCCCCTCGCGACGACGGGTATCATAACGCCGGTGGCCCGGAGAATGGCTCCGGAGGAGGAAGACGTGAAGAGAGTGGATCCGACCAGCCTGGTCGTGCGGCCGTTCGAGGTGCTGGACCTCGAGTGGGCGCTTCTCGTGGCCGGGAGGGAACGCCCCAACCCGATGACCGTGTCGTGGGGCGGGCTCGGCACCCTCTGGCAGCGTCCTGTCGTCACCGTCTACGTCCGGCCGACGCGCCACACGTTCTCGCTCCTCGTCGCGCATCCCGAGTTCACCCTGAACTTCCTCCCCGAGTCCCGGCGCGAGGCGCTGGACCTGTGCGGGACCCGATCCGGGCGCGATCTCGACAAGTGGGACGCGGCGAAGATCCAGAAGGTCCCGTCCGAGCGGATCGCGGTGCCGCGCGTCGGGGGCGCCGAGCTGTCGCTCGAGTGCCGCGTCCTGTCCACCCTCGACGTGGACCCGTCGCGCTTCCTCGACCCCGAGATCGAGGAGCTGTACCCGAAGCGGGACTACCACCGGCTGTTCTTCGGCGAGGTGCTCGCCGCCTGGGCGGAAGAGAGGTTCGCCCCGAGGCAAGGCGGCGGGTAGACGCGGGCCGCCTCACAGGCGGCGCGTCAGGGACGCGGCTGCGGCGGACGATCGATCGCCGCCATCCGCACCGGCGGACCGGGAAGCATCCCCACCACGATCTGCTTCCCGCCGTCCCCCGGACCGAGTCCCATCGCGACGCCGTCGAGCGCCAGCCGGACGTAGCCCTCTCCCGGCTCGCCCCGGTAGACGAGCGGCGCGCCCCCCCAGCTGGGGTCCAGCCGGAAGAGCGTCGTGAATGCCCACGGGAACATGCCGTAGGGCCCCGTCAGCACGACCGTCCGCGCCCCGCCCCGGACCTTCTGGACCACCTGGCCGGCCACCTCGACCTGATTTCGGATCGTGGGCCCGTACGTGGGCGACAAGTCGCCGCCGTTGCGGTGCAGCGCAAGCGAGAGGTCCAGCAACAGCACGGCCATGGAGGCGAGGTAAAGAGCGAAGGCGATCCGCGCGGCCAGGAACTTCCTGACGGCGCGTCCGCACAGCAGCAGCAGAAGGAGCGCCCCGCAGGCGCTGCCGGCGTAGAAGTGCGGGTGGAGCTGCCGACGCAACACCGCGAACATCAGGAGGGCGAGCCCGAAGATCGCGAGCCCCGCGGCCGCCGCCCGGCGGGCTCCGTCCGCGGCTTCGTCCGGCGCGGAACGCCGTCGCAACGACCACGCGGCGATCGCGACGCCCGCGAGGACCGCAGCGATCACCGATCCCGAGGCGAGCGCGAGAGCTCCGCGCGTGGAGCCGTTCAGCAGCCCCGCATCGGCCGGAAGCCCCGGAACGTAGTACTCGTGGAACCCCAGGAAGGAGAAGATCCCTCCGCTCGTCAAACCGGCCCCGAGCGCCGATCCCAGGGACGTGTGCGCTCCCCGCCCGAACTGGACGGCGTGCACGACGTACCACCCGTAGGGGACGCACAGGATCGCTACCGCCGCGGCGACGGGCAGCGTCCGGCGCCACTCCCGAAGCAGCCAGCGACCGTCGAGCCACAGCAAGCTCAAGCCGACGCCGGCAAGCGTCGGCAGGCTCATCACGTGAATCTGGAACAGTGCCGCGATCAGCAGCACGACGGCGAGGAGCCGCCACCCGGAACGGTGCCGGCCGAACCAGAGGTAAGCCACCACGACCCAGATCGAAATGGGGATCTGGAAGACGACGTCCCACAGCATGCGGTCGAAGAGCCACAGGAAGGGCGAGACCGCGGTTACCAGCGCGAGCCACCGGCTGGCGCCGACCCATCGGCAGATGAGCAGCACGCCCCAGAGCGTGGCCACGAAGGACAGCAGAGACTTCATGAACACGATCGTGATCACGTCGTGGGTCAACAGGAGCGCGAGCTGGTACAGCCACGTCGGCACCGGCCCGTAGCGCACGCCGACCGTGCCTTCGATCCCCTGGGCGGCCAGGTGTCCGGCGCGGTCGGCGTCCAACGCGCCGTGCAGCAGCGCCGGCTCGTCGTTGATGAACGGCGCATCGCCGGGCCAGAGCGCGTGCATCCCGAGACACGCCGCGGCCGCGAGCCAGAACAGCCCGGTCATCGTCACTTCCCGGCTGAGCGGTCGGAGCCCCATCTCACCCGCCAAGCAGCGCCCGGACGGCTTCCGCGAGGCGCCGGAACTGCGCCGCGTCATTGTAAAGCTGGGCCGAGATCCGGAGCAGCCGGCCGCCCGCGCACGGCCAGGGGGAAAGCCACGTCTCGATCCGGTGGCGCCGGTGGAACAGGTCCATGATCCCGTCGGGGTCGAGCGCCGCGACCTCGGAGCCCGGCCGGGAAGGCGGAAGCGGGATCGAGGCCATGGATCCGGTCATCGCGTCGGGGCACGCGGGCGCGGCGCCGAGCGCGCCGGCGACGAGGTCGCGCGCCGCGAGGCAGAGGTCGTGATTGCGCGCGTAGACCCCCGGCCACCCGCCGGGGAGAAGCCCGCCGAGGAAGCGGATCGCCTCGGGGATCGCGAGCCACGGCGCCTGGTCGCGCGTCCCGGTCCAGTCGAACTCCAGACGGAACCGGGAGCGCCCGGGATGGACCGCGTCGTGGCCGTGGCTGATCGCAAGCGGGTGGAGGCCTTCCTGGAGGTCGCGTCGCACGTGGAGGAAGGCGGCCCCCTTGGGCGCGCACAGCCACTTGTGGGCGTTCCCGGCGTAGTAGCCCGCGCCGAGCCGGTCGAGATCGAGCGGGATCATCCCCGGCGCGTGCGCGCCGTCCACCAGCGTCTCGACCCCTGCGCGGCGGAGCTCCCGCACGAGCCGCGGGACGGGAAAGATGACCGCGGTCGCGCTCGTGACGTGATCCAGGAGCGCGAGCCGCGTCCTCGGCGAGACGCGCGCGATCACCGCGTCGACCACCGCGTCCTCGCCTTCGATCGGGAAGGGGACCGCCGCCGTGACCACGCGGGCCCCGGCGCGAGCCGCCGCGAAGGCGATCGCGTTCCTGCACGCGTTGTAGACGTGGTCCGTCGTGAGCAGCTCGTCGCCGGGCGCGAGCGGCAGCGAGCGGAGGACCGTGTTGACCCCCGTGGTCGCGTTCGGCACGAACGCCAGGTCGTCCGCCGAGGCGCCGAGGAAGCGGCCCAGCTCCTCCCGCGCCCGGTCGAGCAGCGGCTCGAGGTCCCGCGCGAGGAAGCGGAAGGGCTCGCGCTCGATCCGGCGCCTCTGCTCCTCCGCGAACTCGAGCACCGGGATCGGGCAGGCGCCGAAGGACCCGTGGTTGAGGTAGTCGGTCCCGGGGTCGAGCGTCCAGTGGCGGGCGAGAGGGTCCACGCCGGAAGTGTATCAGCGGGCGGGGGAATCTCCCGGCTCCGGAACGGGGACTCACGCGGAGCGGCGGGGCGAATCCTCCTTCTCCCGCGCCTCTTCCTCGGTGTCGATGTCCAGCGCGAGGGAGAGCCCGTCGAGGATCGGCAGCGCCGCGCGGCGCTCGGGGTGGCGCTGCCGGTGCCGCCGCCTGACGAAGATGCTGCGCGTCGCGTCCTCGAGGTCCCTTTGCGTCGCGCGTCCCCCGCGGAGCTTCACGCTCACCGCGATCCCGGCCCCGATCGTGTCGCGCGTCAGCGTGGGAAGGCGCCCGCCGAGCACGTGGAGGACGTCCTGGACCAGGATGCCCCCGACGAGGCCGCCGACCCCCGCCACGAGCCGGTAGAGGATCGAACGGTTCCTCGTCTTGAAACCGGTGTCGAGAAGGCGCTGGATGAAGCCGAGCCGCAGCGCGTCGGGGTCGGTCACCACGAGGTGCCCGGGAAGGATCTCCTCCGGCGGCCGCCCTCGCTCCGTCGCCACGCGGTAGACCGGCTTCCACGCCGACGCGCCGAGGAGCCCGCGGTCGCGCGGCGCGCGGATGAGCGGGAACCAGAGGTCGGACGGCGCCCTGCGGCTCCAATCCGCCATCGCCGCTCCCAGGTGCTCGGCGTCGGGCAGGATGTCGCAGGTCACGAACGCGACCGGGGTCCCCGGGTGCCGCGAGCCGACCTCGCCGAGAGCCGTCACGATGTTCCTCCCGAACGACGCGTCCGTGTCGATCAGGACCGCGCCGGTGTCGAGCGCGCCGTAGACCTCGGCCGGCCCCGCGAGGTAGATCGGCTCGAAGGCGCCCGAGGCCTCGAGCCGCTCCGCGAGGATCTCGAGGACCGGCCTGCCGCCGATGCGGAGGTCCACGCCCTTGTAGCCCGCGAGCGGATGCTTGTCGCGGCCGTTGGCGGGAAGCCGTACGCGCCGGCGGTCGCTGCCGCCCAGGATGACCATCGGGATGGATCGGTTCGCCATGCCGCGCCTTGCCTCGGGGTCCGGAGCGCCTCATAGTACACGCAGAGGCGCGACGTTTTGAAGCGGGGAACGACGTGGTCCTGACGGTGCTCTGCTACAACATCCACCGGGCCATCGGGGTTGACAGGCGCTTCCGGCCCGAGCGGATCGTCGAGATCCTCGCGTACCACGACCCCGACGTCGCGCTTCTGCAGGAGGTGGACGACGGGGTCCCCCGGTCCAGCCGGCTCGACCTGGCCCTCGAGATCAAGGACGCCCTGGACTACCCGCACCTCGCCGTGGGACACAACGTTCGGCTTCGCAAAGGCCGGTACGGCAACGCCACGCTCTCCCGCTTTCCGATCCTGACGGAGCGGAACATCGATCTGACCGTCGGCGCGCGGAAGCCTCGGGGATGCCAGCACACGACTCTCCGGGTGGAGCGGCCGCATGGGAGGCCGGTCGAGGTCGAGGTCCTCAACCTGCACCTCGGCCTCTCGGCTCGTGAGCGGATGCGCCAGGTGGGGACCCTCGCCCGCTCGGCCGAGCTGGCCGCGCTGCCGGCCGGGCGCCCCTGTCTCGTGGGGGGAGACTTCAACGACTGGCGCAACCTGCTCGCGCCGATCTTCACCGAGATCCTCGGGTTCCGCTGCGCGACCGAGCGCAGGTGGGGCCGCCGCGCCGCGATCCGCACCTTCCCCTCGTTCTCGCCCACCGGCGGCCTCGACCGTATCTACGTCCGCGGCCCGATCCGCGTGCTGGGCGCCCGGCGCTGCCGTCTCGGGGTTTCCCGCGTCGCCAGCGACCACCTCCCGGTGATCGCCGAGCTGGAGCTGTAGGTACCTTCGGAGGGATCTCCGCTCCGCCGCCCATCGACGCCGCGGGACGATTCGCCGCGTCGTCAGTCGGACTGGGTCTTGAAGTCCTTGCCGAGCCAGTTGCGGGCGAAGAAGAGCAGGAACGTGGACGAGATCGCGATGAAGCCGTAGATCAGCCACATCCGCTCGGTGTGGGTCGCCCCCTGGGGCGGGCAGTACCGGGTCAGGAACCAGCCGGAGTAGAAGCTCGTGATCATCTTGGTGAGGAACCACGGGAACTGCGCGACCCCCATGTAGGCGCCGGTCCGCCCCTCGGGTGCGATCTCCGCGGCGTACTGCAGGAAGCGCGGCTGCCACATCGCCTCGCCGACCGTCATCAGGACCAGGTAGCCGAGCAGCGTCCAGAACGACGGCCCGATCGCCAGCAGGAACGTGGGCGCGGCCATGACCGCCGTGCCCGCGATCATCATGTTGTAGACCTTCGCCTTCTGGGTGAGCGCGGCGACGATCGGCACCAGGATGAAGATCAGCAGCGGGTTGAAGTTGACCGCGACCTCGAAGTGATCCCCCATCCAGGTCCCGCGGTAGGCGCGCTCGACGTACATCGGCAGCGTCAGCCAGTTGTGGGCGAACAGCGTCTGGACCGGGATGAGACAGAAGATGAAGAAGGCGAACTTCGGATCGGCCATCGGGTGGTTCCTGAGCCAGCGGACGACCGAGAACGGCTCCTTCGGCGCGCTCTTGTCGGCGGGCTTCAGGGGCTCCTTGCCCGAGGCCTGGCGGGCGCGAGCCGTGGCGATCTCCACGGTCCGCCGCGAGAGGATCAGCATCGTCGCCAGGAGCCACGCCGCGGTGATCGCGGCGTACACCCAGATCGCGCCCGAGATCCCCACCGCCTTGCGGATCGGCGCGAAGAACGACGGGAGCCACCCGCCGAGGTTCATCAGGGCGTACAGCATCGCGTACGCCATCCCGGCGGTCTTGGGCGTCGTGAACTGCCGGACCGCGGCGTAGGCCGCCGGCTGGTACATGCCGTACCCGAGGACGACCAGCAGGATCCCGAGCATCGCGACCAGGTGGACCGCGGAGAAGAGGCCCGCGGCCGGAAGGCCGATCGTCGGCCCGCCCGCGAGCAGCACCCGTCCGAAGAGCATCAGCGCGAGGGCCCCGATCAGCGCGATCCTGATCCCCCACTTGTCCGCGAGGCCGCCGAACAGGAACATCGAGAAGGTGATGCCCCAGGTCAGGGCGCCGACCATCACCCCCGCGGAAACGTCCGACAGGCCGACGTACTGGTTGAAGTACATCGCCAGGTAGCCGACCACCCCGAAGTAGACCATCCCCTCGAGCAGGTACGAGAGGTTGACTCCCCAGAGCGCCCGCGGCGCGCGAACCACGTCGATGAACGGCTGGACGATCTCGCGAAGGGGGCTCTTGGGGGGCTGCTCGACGGCGGTCTCCATGGCTCTCCTCCGCCGGGGAGCTTGGCGGGCCCCGGCCCGGTTGAAGGCGAAAGACTACAACATCGGCGGGGCTGTATCATGCCCGGTCGTGGACGCACGGCCTGAGGAACCCCCGAGAACCCCTGGCGGTGGGCCGGTCCGGCCGCTCCGCCCCCGGACCCAGGCGGGCATCGTCGCCCTCATCCTGGGCGGGCTCGCCGCGGGGTTTCTGCTGCGCCCGGTCGCCCGTTTCGGGGACACGGCGCTCGCGCTGGGCGGCTGGTGTCTCCCGACGACCTGCTGGTTCCGGCTCGCAACGGGGCTTCCGTGCGCGTCGTGCGGGCTGACGCGCGCGGTGGTCCTGCTCCTCCACGGCCGCTTTCAGGACTCCTGGGCCGCGCACCCGTTCGGCCTTCCCGCCCTCGCGCTGATCCTCCTGGCCCTCCCGCCTCGTGTGTCGGGAGCGCTCGGGCGGCGCCCGGGCTGGGTTCCTCGATGGGACAGGTGGTGGGGGGCGGCGATCGCCGCCGCGCTCGTGCTGATGCTGGGGTGGTGGGCGCTAGGGCTTCTCGCGGCTTGGCGGACCGGTGGGCCGCTCTAGCCCGGCACTGAGGCCCGGGGCCGCGCTACCCGCGGGGCCCGCGCAGGATGCGCGCGGGGAGCGTGAGCACCGCGCGGAGAAGATCGAAGACCGCGTCCACCGCGATCCCCAGGAGCCGGAAGGGGAGGAGCAGCAGCCAGACAAACGGGTAAAGGACCAGGGCGAGCAGCGCGAGAGGCCAGCAGAGCACCAGCAGGATGCACCACAGCAGGAACTTGATCATCGCCGCGCCTCCTCTTGCCTTTCCGAGCCCAACCCGCCTGCCGCGAGGAACCGGAGATATCTTCCCACGTCCCGGGGGCGCGGCCGGAACGCCGGCGTCCTACGGCGGTACTCCGCGTAGCCGGCGCCGAACCGCTCGATCAGCTCCCGCTCCTCGAAGAGCCGGAGCCAGATCGTCATTCCCGCCGGCATGAGCAGGCCGAAGGCGATGGAGAACCAGGTGCCGCGCCCGAGCGCGAGCGCTAGGACCATCTGCATGACGCCCGAGTACGCCGGATGGCGAATGACGCCGTAAATGGACGACTCGACCATCCGGCCCTCGTCGGGGAAGTAGACGTAAAGCATCGCGAGGCTGTCGAGCCCGAAGGCGAAGATCGCACGGAGCCAGAGGACGAACCCGGAGACGAGGAGCCAGGCCGCCGCGATCGAAACGACGATCAGCCAGGGGCCGACCACGATGCGCCGGCCGGGCAGCCAGGCGGTGTGCACGAACGCGGCGAACAGGATCGGCAGGCCCGTGAGCACGCGCCGCGCGAACGCGTTTCGGTAGGCCAGCGGACCCCAGCGCGCCTGGTAGATGCCCCGGCGCCGGAAGAAGCCGCCGGCCAGCGCCGCGGCCACCACGACGGCGAGAACCTGCGCGGCGCCGCTCCAGGCCGGCGCCAGCCGGTCCACCGCGAGCATCGCCGCCGTCGCGGCCGAGAAACAGGCGAGTGCGATCAACCCGACGAGCGCGGCGCGCGCGGGCGAGCGCAAGTCCGGAACGTGCGCCGCGAGTCGGTCGAGACCGGGAGGAATCACGGCGTGGCGCCTCGTCGCCCGGGCATCCGGGGGGGTGCCCGTGGCCCACCCTACGCCTGGCGTCGCGGGTAGGTCAAGGCCGGGCCTGTCACTCCGGCGGGTTCCGCGGCGGGCAAACGCCGTACAATGACCCCGAACGCCGGAGTGGCGGAATGGTAGACGCAGGGGACTTAAAATCCGAGATCAGTCAAGAAAACCTTGATCTGCAACCGAAATTAGTACAACACCTTCTTGCATTTTCTCTGATCACGTTCCAACTCGCCACGTTCCTTTTCCATGCGACGAATTAGTACAGGAAACACCCCGGCAAACACCTGGTCCGCGGGGTCGCGTAGGCATGTTCTTGCTGGGCCGTTCGTGTTACACAATCGCGACCGTCCGGCGCTCTTCCCACCCGGAGTCGGTCATTCTGCAAAATGCCCGAAGACGACGCGGAGGTTCGGTCGGTGCAATTGGTTTAAGTAACTACTATCGCGAGACCCTTTACACGGGTGGGTAGTTGATTAAGATTCGACATGGGAGGTGGCACATGAGCAGGCCCCGAACAGAGAACTACGGCGGGATCGCGCTCCTGACGCGCGTACCCGTCGAGGTCGGCCAGCAGGTGCGCCTCGCGGCGCGGGCCGAGAACGTGACGGTCGCCGATTTCTTACGGGCGGCGATCCGCCGGGCGCTCGAGGAGCGCGGCGCGTGAACGACCTGGGCGTCCGCGCGGCGAGGCAACGCGCCTGGGACGGGAAGCGCGGGGCGCCGCACCCCGTCGAGGATGAGTGGCTGGAGACCCTCGCCCTGCCGCCCGAGGAACTGGAACGCATGGCCCGCGAGGTCGCGCTGAGGGCCCGTCGCTCCCCGGCGACGACCAGCCGCGGCGACCGGCACGCCATCGGCGCGTTCCGTCGGCTGGCGGCGCTCAGCGCACGGGTCAGGGCGGCGCAACCCGCCCGGCGCGCTCCGCGGCCCCGGGCGCCCCGCTCGCCCCGGAGGCGGGGCGGTTCCCTTCGGGGCCAGCGGACCGCGTCCCGGGGCGACCCCGACCCACCACCACCCCTCGCCTTCGAACGTCCTTATTACTCCCTCCGCGCGGCAGCCGCCGCGACCCCGGTCCCCGTCTCCACCCTCAGCGCCGCGCTCACCAGCGGCGCGCTTCCCGCGCAGCACATCGGCCGCGGCTGTCTCCGCGCGCGGTGGTGCATCAGCCGGTCGGACCTCCAACGCTTCCTGGCGTCCTGGTGGCCGCGCCGGAACCGAGCGGCGTGGCGCGCGCGGCGCCGCAGGGGGGCCGCGTGATGGCGACTTCTACCCGTCAACCCCGAACTCGGGAGCGGAAGAACGGGTCCGCGACCGGGCTCCTCCCGCAGCACGCCGCGCTCCTCCGGGCGTCGGGGATCTCTAAGGAGGTCAGCGCGGCGCGCGGTTACCGGTCCGCTCGGACGGCGGCCGATCTCGCCGCGCTCGGGTTCCGGGGCGCGCAGGGGCGGCTGGCGCCCGCGCTCGCCATCCCGATCCGTACCCCGGACGGACGCCTCGCGTTCTGGCAGCTCCGTCCCGACACGCCGCGGACCAACGGCGACGGGAAGCCCGCGAGGTACGAGGTCATGGCGGGCGCGCGGCTGGTCCTCGACGTGCCCCCGAGCGTGAACGGCCAGCTGCGCGACCCCAAGGTGCCGCTGTGGGTCACGGAGGGCGCGCGGAAGGCGGACGCCGCGGTGTCGCGGGGGCTCTGCTGCCTGGACCTCGTGGGCGGCGTCTGGGGCTGGCGCGGGTCGAACGAGGAGGGCGGGAAGACGGCGCTCGCGGACTGGGAGGCCGTCGCGCTGAACGGTCGGACGGTCTACCTCGCGTTCGACTCGGACGCCACCACCAAGCGCGAGGTCCACGCCGCGCTCGCGCGCCTCAAGGCGTTCCTCGAAAGCCGCGGCGCGGGCGTGCGGGTCGTCTACCTCCCGGCCGGGACGGACGGCGCGAAGGTGGGGCTGGATGACTTCCTCGCGGCGGGGCACACGGTCAAGGAACTTCTCGAACTTGCGACCGAGGACCTGCGCCCCCCGGCTGCCGGGCTGTTCCGAACCACGGAGGGCGGCGCGGCCGAGCGGTTCGCCGCGCAGCACGGCGAGCGCATCCGGTACGTCCACGACTGGAGGCGGTGGTGCTGCTGGGACGGAAGACACTGGCAGCGCGACGCGGACGGCGAGGCGGCGCGGCTCGCGCGCGAGACGGTCCGTGACCTCTACGGGGACGCCGCGACCGAGTCGGACCCCGACAAGCGAAAGGCGCTCGTCCGTTTCGCCGCCAAGATGGACAGCAGCTACGGCATCCGGGCGATGCTCGACCTCGCCCAGAGCGAGCGGAGCGCCGCGGCGACGTCCCAGACCTTCGACCGCGACGGCTGGCTGCGGAACTGCGAGAACGGCACGCTCGACCTGCGAACGGCGCACCTGCGGGCGCACCGACGCGCGGACCTCCTGACCCACCTGCTGCCGGTCGCGTACGACCCGGGCGCGCGGGCGCCGCGGTGGGAACGGTTCCTCGATGAGGTGTTCGGGAGGGACAGGGACCTCGTCGGTTTCATCCGAAGGGCCGTCGGGTACAGCCTCACCGGCGAGACCAAGGAGCAGTGCTTCTTCCTCCTCCACGGCCTGGGAGCGAACGGCAAGTCCACGTTCCTCGAAACGGTCCGTGCCCTCCTCGGTGACCTCGCGCAAACGGCGCGGTTCGAGTCGTTCCTCGAGCGGCGAGGCGAGGGCATCCGGAACGACATCGCCCGGATGCGAGGCGCCAGGTTCGTCACCGCCTGCGAGGCCGAGGGCGAGAAGCGCCTCGCGGAGACGGTGGTCAAGCAACTGACCGGCGGCGATACCGTCGCTGCCCGGTTCCTCTACCAGGAGGACTTCGAGTTCCGGCCGCAGTTCAAGCTCTGGCTGGCCGCGAACCACAAGCCGGTCGTCCGTGGGACCGACCTCGCGCTCTGGCGCCGGGTCAAGCTGGTCCCCTTCGTCGTCACGATCCCGGAGCCCGAGCGCGACCCCGACCTCTCGGCGAAACTGCGCGCGGAGCTACCCGGCGTCCTCGCGTGGGCCGTCGCGGGCTGCCGGGCGTGGCAGCGCGACGGCCTCGGCACCTGCCGCGCCGTCGAGGTCGCCACGCAGGGGTACCGGACGGAATCGGACATCCTCGGGAACTTCCTGTCGGAGATGTGCGCCCTCGGACCGACGCTCACGGTCGCGAGGTCGCTCCTCTACGGGACCTACCACACGTGGGCGCAGGCCAACGGGTTCGCCCCGATGTCGGCCCAGACCTTCGCCCAGCGGCTGGTGGAGCGCAGCGACGGCATCAGCGAGTTCAGAACGAAGAAGGAGGGGAAATGCTGGAAGGGGATCGCGCTGCGGTTGTCCGATCCGGCCACGGCCCGGTACTGACCCCCGGTGGGGGTCGGTGTCGGGGTGTCGGGGTGTCGGGCGTTTTAGTAAACCCCACGAGAAGATCTTGTAGAGGTAAGTTATACGAAACTCCCGACACCCCGACACCACCGACACCACCTCCTCGGGCAGGTGCGCGGCCCCCGCACGGGCGTAGAGGGCCGTTAACAGCGCAGCTAAGGCGCTCTCGCGCAACTACCTGCGACCGTCGGTCGGTGCAGGTGTTTACCGGGGTGTTCAGGGGAGCGCTTGAAAGTTGTCGAACGGGGCCGGGGGGATGTCGCTGCTGCTCGTGCCGGACACCGCCCCTGCCCCTCCAACAGGTCGAAGGACGTGCCGACGTAACCAGGGTATTCCGAGCAACGGCAGGTGTAAACCCCCCGAGAGCGCGGTGCCCCCGGTGCCGCTGCGAGAAAGGAGCCGAGACATGATCGAACGGTTGACGGAGGTGCTGCCCGCGCCGCTGCGGAAAATCGTCGAGGACGCCGAGCTGGCGGAGCAGCGGGAAGCGGAACGGAAGCGGTCGGAAGAGGACGCGCGGCGGGCGGCGGGAGATCGGGAGCGAGCGAAGGCGACGGCGGCGGCGGAGCCGATCCTTCGGGCGGCGCGGAACGAGACGAAGCGCGCGGCGCGTGCGCTCCTGATCGCGTTCAAGTCGGAGCTGGAAACGCGGAACCGGCTGGCGGCCGGCGGTGCGGATGTTGGGCAGGCGGGCATCCCGCCCTTTGCGCTGGGCCAGCTTCGCGGCTGGCTGGGCGAGTGAGGTGCAGCATGGACGGCAGATTGCCGAGCGACTTCTTTTCCCGTCGTGACTTCGGGGTGCCAGAGCCGACGGGGCCGATCCCTCAGGAGCTTCGGGCCGTCGTGGCCCTATACGACGACCGCATGCTGTTCGAGGTGCTCGGGATCGTGGATCATCCCCTCGCGGAAAAGGCGATCCTCTGGGAGCTTGGTTCCCGTGCTCGGTAGGGCGGTGGCCCCCCGCCGCTGGCAGGCAGCCGTCCACGAGGCCGGGCACGCGGTCGCCGCGTCCGGCCTGGGGCTCATGGGACCTGACGGGGCCGTGTGGATCGACCCCGGCGCGGGCGCGTTGCAGGGTGCCTGCGACAACGGACACGTCGAGCACCGCGGTGGCATCGAGGCCCAGATCGGGCGGGCTCTCGTTTTACTCGCGGGTCCGGTCGCGAGCGAGGTCCTCGGCGGCGGAGTGATCGGCGAGTCAACGGACTTCCGGCAGGCGCAGGCGTGGCTACGCGCCGTGGGCAGTTCCGACCGGGACCTGTCAGGCCTCGAAAGGGCGGCGCTGGCGGCCACGTACGAGGCCGTGGGCGCGAACCGCGCGGCGGTCGAGGCGGTGGCGCACGCGCTGGTGGACCGCGGTCGGCTCGACGCTGGAGAGATCGCGGGACTTTGCATCGGGCACCCGGCCTACTTCCTGCTGGCGTCGGCGCGGCTGATCTTGAGGGCCGCGAGGCTGTAGGGCCGGAGACGAAGCGGCGCGGGTCACGCCGCGAAGGGGAGCGCAAAAAATGCTGTACAGCGGCTGCTGCGGGCCGTACCTCTCTTCAGAGAGCGGGACCGTCCGACGTTGACGCGCCGGACGGCCCCTAACCCGGAGACGCGAACGTGCCGCGTTCCAGGCTGCGACGATCCTACCAAAGTCGGCGGTTCGGATCAGCCCGCGCGTGCGCCGCGTCCCCCCACTGAGGGAGCCATGATCCTGAAATTCGATGACGGCACCGAGGTCCGTACCGACGGCCCGCTGCGGACCACCCACCTCCCGGACGGGTACTACGTGGTCGGTGACGGCCTCTGCATCCCCGTGGCGACCCGGGGTGAGGGGCGCGACCTGGTCCAGGAACTAAGGAAGCAGCAGCGCACCAGGACCAGCTACGGCCCCCGGGATGCCGCGGCGCCGGGCGGGAGGTGAGCCGTGGCGATCTTCTCCAAGCGGCGGAAGTGCGACGGCGTGCTGACCTACTACATCCGCTTCTACGACCAGTTCGGCGGCTACCCCTGCGAACTGGCGGGGACCACGAGGACGGAGGCGAAGCGGCTGCTGGAGCGGCGCATCGGGGAGGTCCGCGCCAAGACGTACGTGCCGCGGCGGAAACGGGGCGAGGCCCCGACGACCGTGGGCGACCTCGTCGAGCGTTTCGCGGAGGCCCACCCGGGCCGGCGCGGCGCCGTCCACCACGACGACCCCACGCTCCGGTACGTCACGCGGCGACTCGGTGATCGCCCGCTCGCGGACCTCACGCGCGCGGACCTCGAGGCGTTCGCCGCCGACCTGCGCCGGTTGCCGGGGCTGAAGAACCGGCCGATCTCGGACCGGACGGTCGGCAAGGTAGTCTCCGCGACCAAGCGGCTGTTCAAGTGGGCGGTCGAGCGCGACCTGCTCGCGGCCTCGCCCGCGGTGCTGCTCAAGCGGCCCCGCACGAAGCCACGGACCCGCTGGCTGTCCCGCGAGGAGTGGGGCCGGCTCGTCGCGGCGGCGCCGCCGTGGCTGAAACCGATCCTCACCCTCGCCGCGATGACCGGGATGCGGCTCGGCGAGATCGCGCTGCTCCGGTGGGGGGACGTGGACCTGCACGAGGCGGCGGTGGTCCACGTGCCGCAGGACACCAAGACTGGGACGCGCCTGGTCCCCCTCAACCGGACGGCGCGCGAGGTCCTCGAGGCGCAGGATCGGCTCCGGCGCGAGGTCGCGCGCCGCACCGACCGCCTCCCCGAGTTCGTCTTCATCGACGCGGCGACCGGCGAGGGTCTCGCCACGGACCGCGAGCGCGGCCGGATCGGCCGGGCCACGAAGGCCGCGATGCGCGCGGCCGGGATCGAGGGCGCGACCTTCCACTCGCTGCGCCACACCGCGGCGTCGTGGATGGTGCAGGCGGGCGTCGGGTTGTACGAGGTCCAGCACGTCCTCGGCCACAGCACGCCCCTGATGACCCAGCGGTACGCCCACCTCGCGCCGGGGGGCCTGCGGACGGCCGTTGCGGCCCTCGACGGACCCGATGCGAGCGGCGAGGTAGTCACCCACGTAAACACCCGGCCCGCGACCGGCCCGGGTGAGGTGACATCCTCACGTTTCTAACCCCTTGTGGGGCCGTATACTAACCCCGCACGCCGGAGTGGCGGAATCGGTAGACGCAGGGGACTTAAAATCCCCTTCCCGCAGGGGAGTCCGGGTTCGAGTCCCGGCTCCGGCACCACAAGCCACGGCGGAAGTTCGTCAGGGATGGGGTCACCATGGAATCGCTCGCGCACCCCACCCGGGCGGTGTCTCGGTAGGGTTACACCCCA
>JBGQAU010000046.1:0-24020 GCA_041494445.1 Acidobacteriota bacterium
ATCTCGGCGAGCAGCGACGCGTCAGAGCTGACGCGCGCCAGCACGTCATCGACGTCGAGGACGACGGGCCCGGAAGGCGCCGGGGCCTCCTGCTCCCGCGTCGGCGGAGCGGGTGCGGAGGAGATCAGGCGTTCGATCTCGCCGAACAGCTTCTCGGGGCGAATCGGCTTGGCGATGTATCCGTCCATCCCGGCCGCGAGGCAGCGCTCGGCGTCCCCCTTGAGCGCGTGCGCCGTGAGCGCGATCACCGGGACATGCCCTCCGCTAACCTTCTCCCTAGCACGCAGCGCCGCCGTCGCTTCGAAGCCGTCCATGTCCGGCATCTGCACGTCCATCAGCACCAGGTCGAAGCGCTCCCGCTCGAGGGCCGCGAGGGCCTGTCTCCCGTCCCCCACGGTCACGACCGTATGGCCTGCCTTCTCGAGCATCCTCGAGGCGACCAGCTGGTTGACCGGGTTGTCCTCGGCGAGGAGGAGCCTGAGGTTCCTTCGGGCCTCCTGCAGCGAGTGCCGGGTGACCAGGCCGCCCGCGCCGTCCGTCGGTTCGGCGGCGAGAACGCCTCGCACCATCTCCAGCAAGTCGAAGCTCAGCACGGGCTTCGTGAGGTAGCCCGAGACGCCGAGCTTCCGGCACCGCGCGCCGTCGCCCGGCCTCCCGGCGGAGGTCAGGAGCAGGAGCTTCGTGGCGGAGATCCTCGCGTCCTGCCGGATCCGCTCGGTGAGCCCGAAGCCGTCCATCCCGGGCATCAGCGCGTCGAGAAGGGCCAGCGCGAACGGATCTCCCGCCTCTCGCGCCTTCTTGAGGGCGGCGAGCGCCGCGGGGCCGGAGTCGGCCTCCGCCGGCCGCATGTCCCACCCCCGTAACATCTCCACGAGGATTCTGCGGTTCGTCGCGTTGTCGTCCACGACCAGCGCGTGCAGACCTTGCAGGCTCACGGCGCCGACGCGGGGCGCGGGAACGGCCTCTTCCGTGCCGAGGGCGAAGCGCGCGGTGAACTGGAAGATGCTCCCCTTCCCCACCTCGCTCTCGACCCAGAAGCGCCCCCGCATCAGCTCGACCAGCCGCGCGGCGATGGCGAGGCCAAGGCCGGTGCCGCCGTACTTCCGGGTCGTGGACCCGTCGGCCTGCGAGAACGGCTCGAAGATGACCTTCCGCTTGTCCTCCGGGATCCCGATCCCCGTGTCGCTCACGGAGTAGCGGAGCACGACCTCGCCCTCGTGGCGCTCCTCGACGGCGACCTCCACCACGACCTCGCCGCGCTCCGTGAACTTGACCGCGTTCCCGACGAGGTTGACGAGGACCTGCCGCAGGCGGCCCGGGTCCCCTACGAGCGCGTCCGGGACGCCGGGCTTGACGCGGCAGGTTACCTCCAGTCCCTTCTGCTGCGCCCGGAACGCGAGGGTCTTGAGCGTGTCGCGCAGGTTGTGGCCGACGCTGAAGGGGGTGCTCTCGAGGTCGAGCCGACCGGCCTCGACCTTCGAGAGGTCCAGGATGTCGTTCAGCAGCGTCAGCAGCGAGTCCGCGGAGACCTTGATCATCTCGAGGTACTCGCGCTGCTCGGGGTTGAGGTCGGTGCCGAGGGCGAGGTCCGTCATGCCGATCACGCCGTTCATCGGGGTGCGGATCTCGTGGCTCATGTTCGCCAAGAACTCCGACTTCAGCCGGGCCGCCTCGAGCGCCGTGTTCCGGGCCTCGGCGAGCGCCTCCGCCTGCTTCTCCGCCTCGAGGCGGGCCTCCTCCACCGCGGCGTAGTTGCGGCGGAGCTCCTCCTCGGTGCGCTTCCGCGACGTGATGTCCTGGACGACCGTCACGTAGCCGCGGGTGCGTCCGTCGCGGTCGCGCATCGCGGACACGGAGAAGGAGACGTCGATCCGGCGACCGTCCCGCGCCACGACGACCGATTCCTGGTCGCTGAGCGAGCCGTCCCGGAACAGCCGCTCGAGGCCGGCGTCCACCGGGCGCTCGCCGCCGAACAGCATCTGCACCGGCCGCCCGACCAGTTCCTTCTCCTCGTAGCCCGTGAGCCGGAGGGCGGCGCGGTTGACCATCTCGATGGTCGCGTCGGGCCGGATCACCACCAGGGCGTCCATGAGGGAGCGGATGATGTCGTCGAAGTAGTCCTTGGAGACGGTGGTCCCGCCGAGGTTCTCCGCCATGCGGTTGAACGCCTCGGCGAGCATCCCGACCTCGTCGTGCGTCCCGATCTCGATGCGGGTGTCGAGGTTCCCGGTGCCGATGGCCGCGGCCGCGTTCGCCAGGCGGACGAGCGGGCGGGTGACCAGCCGCTGGAGCCGCGACGACACCAGGAACGCCACGATGGAAGATGCGAGTGCCACGATCGACACCGCGATGGCGTACCGCCATAGGCGCGCCCGTACGGCGTCAAGGTTCGAGTCGAGGTAGAGGGTCCCGACCGCTTCCCCGTCCAGCACGATCGGCCGGGACAGGACGAGGCGCCCCCGCTCGAAGCGCACACCGGGAGCCGGAGGGCGGCTCGGCGTGGCGAGCCGGGACGCGGCCATTCCGTCGTACACGGCGAGCGGATCGCCGCTCCGGCCGTAGATCACGGCCTTCTCGATGTTCGGGGTCGCCCTCAGGGCCGAGAGCATCTCCTGCGCGGAGCGCGCGTCGCCGAACGTGATCGCCGCGGTGCTGTTGCTCCCGATGACCTTTCCCAGGATCCTGAGGTCGTTGACCCTATCGCGGCGGAACGTCACGAGATCGTAGGAGACGAACGTGATCGAGGCGAGAAGCAGCGCGGACAGGCTGGTCAGGGTGGTGACGAGCAAGACCTTTTGCCGGAACGGGAGGTCGCGAGGCGCGAGCATGTCAGCGTCCTCCCACGGCGGGATCCCGTACCACCCGGGCCACCGAGAGCAGCCTGGAGCTGATCTTGAGCCCCGCGCGGGCCGCGGCGTCGAGGTCGATCTCGAACCGGACCCCGCGGTCTTCCATGAAGAAGCGGATCACCCCGCCGTCGCGTGTTCCGGGCGCGATCTCGGTGACGGTGAGCACGGGCGCGCCGCGCAGCGTCTCCAGGATCTCGGGAAGTCGCCGGTCCTCGGAGCGGCCTATGAAGAGGATGCGACAGGTCGTCGCGTCCTTCGGGTCACGGAGGCGCCGGACCGCGATCGCCTGTCCGTTGAAGGTCTTGCCGGCGACGGTCCGGTCGAGGATCTCCCCGAAGGGATCGGGCCCCAGGATGCCGATGGTGAACGTGCGATCCCGGGTCTCAGGAACACCGGGCCACTCGACGAATCGCGCGAAGTTGAAGAGGAACGCGGCCTTGACCTCGTACTCGAGCGCGGCGGGCACCTCGGATTGGCGTGCCGCCTCAACGGCCGGGCACGGCGCGAAGAGTCCGAGGAGCATCGCGAGGAACCAACCCATCGCGCGACGCAAGCGCCGGATGCCGCGGTGCCGCGCGGCCCGCTCCGCGCGACCTCGGACGAGAGTCCGCGAAGCGGTGGGACCCGACGAGTCCATCGTCGTGGACACGGTGGCTTGGTGCCTCCTTCCGAGGTTTCTCGACCCGTCACCCGTAGCAGACCTCGTTGAGAACCTAGGTCCGTCGTTTCGGCATGTTCCAATATGATTTCGTTAGAGTATCACATATTGAAACATATCATAGCTGGTATAATATAACTAGCCCACCACGGGGCGCAAGTTTGACGATTGCGCCGGCGCGGGTGCTTCATATGACGAATTTGTAACGAAAGTCGTAAATAAGGCGAAAATTAAAACGGTCCACGTTGCGTGATTTTCCTCCATGCCGCCGTGTTCCACGTGGAACAACTCAAGAATTTTCTCGCAAGTGCCGCGAGCTCCACGTGGAACAGAGCCGTTGGGTTGACCTGCGAGCGCGGGAAGGGCAGAATCGATCGTACCGCCAAGCGGCGGGTGCGGCGCGCCGGGCCAGCGGCGCCGGGAGGCAGCTTGAGTCGAGTCGTCGCGATCGTGAACCAAAAAGGGGGTGTCGGGAAAACGACGACGGCGGTCAGCCTCGCGGCGGCGCTCGCCATCGCGGAGCGCCCGACGCTCCTGATCGATCTGGATCCCCAGGCGAACTCGACCCGCGCCCTGGGGTTTCCTGAGGATCCGGAGCGCGCCGGGATCTACGACGCCCTCTCGGGAGGCGCCGGCGCGGCGGAGATCCAGCTCATCGTGGATGCCCTCCCCTTCCTTGCGCTGATCCCGTCGGACAGGAATCTGATCGGTGCGGAGATCGAGCTGGTGGACGCGGCCGAGCGCGAGTTCCGGCTGAAGAAACTGCTCGAACCGATCAAGGCCCGGTTCGATCACCTGCTCATTGACTGCCCGCCCTCCCTCGGTCTCCTGACCGTCAACGCCCTCACGGCCGCAGACGCCGTTCTGATCCCGGTGCAGTGCGAGTACTTGGCGCTCGAGGGGATCTCGCAGCTCACCGACACCCTGGACCGGGTCCGTGCGGCGCTCAACCCGACGCTCGAGATCGAAGGGATCCTGATGACGATGTACGACGAGCGCACGAATCTCTCGAAGCAGGTGGTAGAGGAGGTTCGCAGCGTCTTCGGTCGCCAGGTCTTCGAGACCGTGATTCCGCGTAACATCCGGCTCGGCGAGGCGCCGAGCCACGGTAAGGCCATTTTCCTCTATGACATCCGCTCTCGAGGGGCGGAAGCCTATTTGAACCTGGCCAAGGAGTTCTTGGAGCATGACGCGAAAAGCATTGGGGAAAGGGCTTCGTAGCCTCATCCCGGAGGCTCCCGCCCGAGTTCCGCCGACGCCGGCGGCGACCGCCGCGGCGGAGCCGGTCCGAACCATCGACATCGATCAGATCCGCGGGAATCGGAAGCAGCCTCGGCAGAGATTCGACGAAGAAGGGCTCGAGGCACTGGCCCGCTCGCTGAAATCCGAGGGGGTCCTCCAGCCGGTCCTGGTGCGGCCGCTCGCAGATGGCCGGTTCGAGCTGGTCGCCGGCGAGCGGCGATGGAGAGCCGCACAGAAGGCCGGGCTTCTCCGGATCCCCGCCGTGGTTCGGGAGGTCCCCGACGAGCGGTTGCTCGAGATCGCTTTGATCGAGAACCTGCAACGCGAAAACCTGAACCCGATCGAGGAGGCACAGGCCTACCGGACCCTCATCGAAACCCTCGGCATGAAGCAGCAGGACGTCGCGGACCGCGTCGGCAAGCAGAGATCCTCGGTTGCCAACGCCCTGCGGCTGCTGTCTCTTTCCGCGCCGGTCCAGGAACGCCTGAAGGCCGGCGAGCTCAACATGGGGCAGGGGCGTGCGCTCGCATCCCTGCCGGATCACCACGAGCAGGAACGTCTGGCTGAGAAGACCGTCCGCGAGGGGTTGTCGGTGCGCCAGGTGGAGTCGCTCGTCGCGGCCATCCTCAAGAGCGGGACGGATCGAAAGGCCAGGAGCGCGCCGCGCCGGGACCCGAACCTCGTCGCGGCGGAGGAGAATCTCCAGCGCGCGATCGGGACCCGGGTCCGCATCGTCGAGGGCCGGAAAGGGGGACGGATCGAGCTCCACTTCTACAGCCCCGAGGAGATGCAGCGCGTCTACCAGCTCGTCCTCGACGTCGCCCGACGAAGGGGGGAAGCGTGAGAAGCGACCGGGCCGGGCGCCTCGAGGCACGAAGCGCCGACAGCATTGTCTGCATTTTGGAATTTGCCGACATATCAGTCGGCTCGGCGACCTGCGCCGACAATATCGTAGGCAAAACAGTCTGGGCCGACCTAATTGTCGGCCACACCGTCACCCCCTTCGCCCGGCGCCTCGTGACGGCGGGATGAGGTTCCGCCGGAAGACTGGCGACCCGGCACCGGAGCCGGGACTCCCACGCGATGTACTGGGATTTCTGGGGGAAGGGAACCGCATCGACGGCGAGATCCACCTCACCGCGGGCTTCAGGGTGGACGGCCGCGTCTCCGGGAGCGTGAGATCCCCCTCGACGCTGGTCGTCGGCCCGACGGGGGAGATCGAGTCGGCCGACCTCCGCGTGAAGACGCTCTCGGTCAGCGGCCTCGTGCGCGGCAGGCTCCGGATCGGAGAGCGCCTCGAGGTCCGCCACGACGCCCCGAGAACCCTCGACCCCGTTTGTTGACGGTCCGAAAGCGGCTATGATAACGTCCGCCATCTCCAACAAGGGACATGTGTTTCCCCCTGTCTCCTTGGCGACCTCAAGGGGGAGGGGACGCGCGTCCTCGCGGTTGGGCGGCACGCGGGTTCGAGAGTTAGAGGGTCCATGAAAGACCGATTGCTCGCCAAGCGATACGCGAAGGCTCTCCTGGCCGCGATCGGCGATCCTGCGGTCGCGGAACGCGCGGACGCCTTCCTCGATGCGATCGCGTCCGCGGCGGACACGTCGCCGGAGCTGCGCGACGTCCTGCTCAACCCCGCGGTCCCGCGGCAGGTCCGAAGGGCGGTTCTCGAGGCGCTCGCGCGCGAGCGGCAGGCCCCCCAGCTCGTCGCGAGCTTCCTGGCGGTCGTCGCCGACCACGGGCGAGCCGGCGCGCTCCCCGCGATCGCCGAGGCGTTCCGCGCGATGAAGGACGAGGCGCTCGGCGTCGTCCCCGCGACGCTCACGACCGCCACCGCGCTGCCCGCCGACCTCGTGGCGCGGGCGCGCGCCGTCCTGGAGAAGCTCACCTCCCGCAAGGTGCGCCTGACCTGCGAGGTGGAGCCCTCGCTGCTCGGAGGCGCGGTCACCCGGATCGGCTCGACCGTCTACGACGGAAGTCTGAGCACCCAGCTTGGCGATTTGAGGCGCAGGATGGCCGAGGAGTAGGCATGGAGATCAGGGTCGACGAGATCAGCAAGATCATCCGGCAGCAGATCGAGGGGTACGAGCGCAGGACCGACACGGCGGAGGTCGGCACGATCCTCTCGGTCGGCGACGGCATCGCCAGGATCTACGGTCTCGAGCGGGTGATGGCCGGGGAGCTGCTGGAGCTGCCCCAGGGCGTGATGGGGATGGCGCTCAACCTCGAGGAGGACAGCGTCGGCGCCGTGCTCCTCGGCGAGACCACGCGGATCAAGGAAGGGGACGAGGTCCGGCGCACGCGCCGGATCGTGCAGGTCCCCGCCGGCGACGCGCTGATCGGGCGGGTGGTGGACGCGCTGGGCCAGCCGCTGGACGGCAAGGGGCCGATCTCGACCCAGACCTTCATGAACGTGGAGCGGATCGCGCCGGGGGTGGTGGACCGGGTTCCCGTGAAGGAGCCGCTGCAGACCGGGATCAAGGCGATCGACAGCATGATCCCGATCGGGCGCGGGCAGCGCGAGTTGATCATCGGCGACCGCCAGACCGGCAAGACCGCGATCGCCCTCGACGCGATCATCAACCAGAAGGGGCGGGACGTCGTCTGCATCTACGTGGCGATCGGCCAGAAGCAGTCGACCGTCGCCCAGGTCGTCAAGACCCTCGAGGAGCACGGGGCGATGGACTTCACGATCGTCGTCGCCGCGTCGGCCTCGTCGCCGGCCCCGCTCCAGTACCTGGCCCCCTACGCGGGATGCGCGATGGGGGAGTACTTCCAGTTTCACGGCAAGGACGGCCTGCCCGCCGGGGCGTCGAACCCCGGCAGGGCGGTGCTCTGCATTTACGACGACCTGTCGAAGCACGCGGCCTCGTACCGCGAGATCTCGCTCCTGCTCCGCCGGCCCCCGGGGCGCGAGGCGTACCCCGGGGACGTGTTCTACCTTCACTCGCGTCTCCTCGAGCGGGCCGCCAAGCTCGGCCCGGCGATGGGAGGCGGCTCGCTGACCGCGCTGCCGATCATCGAGACCCAGGCCGGGGACATCTCGACGTACATCCCGACCAACGTGATCTCGATCACCGACGGCCAGATCTATCTCGAGGCGGACCTGTTCTACTCCGGTGTCCGGCCCGCGGTGAACGTGGGCCTGTCGGTGTCGCGAGTCGGCGGGAACGCGCAGATCAAGGCGATGAAGCAGGTGGCGGGTCCGCTGCGGCTCACCCTCGCGCAGTACCGCGAGCTGGCGGCCTTCGCCCAGTTCGGCTCGGACCTGGACAAGGCAACCCAGGCGCAGCTCGCCCGCGGCAAGCGGCTGGTGGAGATCCTGAAGCAGGGCCAGTACTCGCCGCTCGAGGTCGAAAAGCAGATCCTGGTGATCTACGCAGCGACCAACGGTTACCTCGACGACCTCGAGGTCGCCGATTGCCTCCCCTTCGAGCGCGAGCTGCACCGGCACCTCGACGTCCAGGG
Source organism: Acidobacteriota bacterium (assembly GCA_041494445.1). Classification (GTDB taxonomy): domain Bacteria; phylum Acidobacteriota; class Polarisedimenticolia; order Polarisedimenticolales; family JAIQFR01; genus JAIQFR01. Next base: position 8,218 of record JBGQAU010000046.1, read on the forward strand.
GAGGGAGCTGATGCAGGAGATCGTGCGCAAGGGAAGCCTCGACGACGGGCTGAAGGCCCGCATCAAGGAGCTGCTGGACGACTTCAAGGCGACGTTCAAGGCCTCACGAGCCAACGCCGCATAAAGGCCGAATCGAATGGCGAAGACACGGGACATCAAGCGGCGCATCCGCTCCATAAGGAGCACGATGCAGGTGACCCGCGCCATGAAGATGGTGTCCGCGGCGAAGCTCCGCCGCTCGCAGGAGCGGATCCACGAGGCGCGGCCGTACGCGAGCCGGATGCTGTGGGTCCTCCGGTCGCTGGCCTCGCGGGCGAACCCGGATGCCCATCCGCTCCTCCGCGTACGCCCGGAGCAGCGGATCGACCTCCTGATCGTGACGGCCGACAAGGGGCTCTGCGGTTCGTTCAACACGAGCGTGTACAAGAAAGCGGCGGGGTTCCTCGAGACGCACGCCGGCCGCGAGGTGTCGCTCGACCTGGTGGGACGCAAGGGGCGGGACCACTTCCGGCGAGATCCCCGGCCGAGCCGGCGCGAGTGGACCGACCTCTACCGCACCCTCGGCTACACCACGGCCGCCGAGATCGCGCGCGACCTGATGGGCGAGTACGTGGGGGAGAGGACCGACGCGGTCTACATCGTCTACAACGAGTTCAAGTCCATGATCCAGCAGCGGCCCGTGGTCGAGCGACTCCTCCCGATCGAGCGGCTCGATCTGGCCCCGGGCGAGGTGGCCGAGGACTACATCTACGAGCCCGCGCCGGCGGCGCTTTTCGATCGGCTGCTCCCGAGACACGTGGAGGTCCAGGTTTACCGGGCGCTCCTCGAGTCCGCGGCGGCGGAGAACGCCGCCCGCATGACCGCCATGGAGTCCGCCACGAACAACGCGGCGGAGCTGATCGAGTCGCTGACGCTCTACATGAACCGGGTGAGGCAGGCCTCGATCACCACCGAGATCATCGAGGTGGTGTCGGGGGCGGAAGCGTCGTGACGGGGATCGTCCCCAACCTCGGGAGCGGACATGGGTAATTTCGGCAAGGTGGTTCAGGTCATCGGCCCCGTCGTGGACGTCGAGTTCGGGGAGGACCATCTCCCCGCCATCCACAACGCCGTCCGCATCGCGGACGAGGGGAAGGACACGGGGGTCGAGGTGGACGTCATCGTCGAGGTGGAGCAGCACCTGGGCGAGAACCGGGTCCGCTGCGTGGCGATGGAGCCCACCGACGGGATGATCCGGGGGATGGAGGCCGAGGACCTGGGCCAGCCGATCACGGTGCCCGTGGGCGAGTGCACGCTGGGGCGAGTGATCAACGTCGTGGGGAAGGCCGTGGACAAGCTCGGCCCCCTCGACGCGCCCGAGCGCTGGCCGATCCACCGCGAGCCCCCGTCTTTCGAGGAGCAATCCACCCGGATCGAGATGTTCGAGACCGGGATCAAGGTGATCGACCTGCTCGAGCCGTACATGAAGGGAGGCAAGACCGGCCTCTTCGGCGGCGCGGGCGTCGGCAAGACCGTGCTGATCATGGAGCTGATCCACAACGTCGCCCTGAAGCACGGCGGCTATTCCGTGTTCGCCGGGGTCGGGGAGCGGACGCGCGAGGGGAACGACCTCTGGCTCGAGATGCAGGAAAGCGGCGTCATCGACATCAAGAACCCCCGCAAATCCAAGGCGTCGCTGATCTACGGGCAGATGACCGAGCCGCCTGGGGCGCGCCTCAGGGTCGGCCTCGCGGCCCTCACCGTGGCCGAGTATTTCCGCGACGTGCAGCACCAGGACGTGCTGCTGTTCATCGACAACATCTTCCGGTTCACCCAAGCCGGCTCGGAGGTCTCGGCGCTCTTGGGCCGCATGCCGAGCGCGGTCGGCTACCAGCCGACCCTCGCCAGCGAGATGGGCGAGCTGCAGGAGCGCATCACCTCGACCACCAAGGGTTCCATCACGTCGGTTCAGGCGATCTACGTCCCGGCGGACGACTACACGGACCCGGCGCCCGCCACCACGTTCGCCCACCTCGACGCCTCCACGAACCTCTCGCGGCAGATCTCGGAACTCGGAATCTACCCGGCGGTGGATCCCCTGGCCTCCACGTCCCGCATCCTCGACCCGCGGATCGTGGGCGAGGAGCACTACGCCGTCGCACGTGCGGTCCAGGGGGTGCTCCAGCGGTACAAGGACCTCCAGGACATCATCGCGATCCTCGGGATGGATGAGCTGAGCGAGGACGACAAGCTGACCGTGGCGCGCGCCCGGAAGATCCAGCGTTTCCTCTCGCAGCCGTTCTTCGTGGCCGAGCAGTTCACCGGCTTCGTCGGCAAGTACGTCAAGATCGCCGACACGATCAAGGGATTCAGGGAGGTCGTGGACGGCAAGCACGACGAGATCCCGGAGCAGGCGTTCTACATGGTCGGCACGATCGAGGAGGTGCTCGAGAAGGCCGAGCAGATGAAAGCCGCGGCGTGAGACGGCGATGGACCCCCTGAAGATCGACCTCGAGATCGTCACGCCCGGGCGCCTCGTGGCATCCGAGACCGTGGACGAAGTGGTGCTGCCCGGCGCCGAGGGGTACCTGGGAGTCCTGCCGGGGCACGCGCCGCTCCTGACCGGCCTCGGGGCGGGGGAGATCAGCTACCGGTCCGGCGGACGCGTCCGATACCTGGCGGTCTCCGGCGGCTTCGCCGAGGTCCTGCGGCACCGCGTGAGCGTTCTCGCCGAAACCTGCGAGCGCGCCGAGGAGATCGACGTGGCGCGGGCCAACGACGCGCGGGACCGGGCGAAGTCGGAGATCGGCCGCGCCGAGGCCGCCGAGGCCGACCTCCGAAACGCCGCGTCGCGGCTCGAGAGGGCGGAGGTCCGCATCGCCGTCGCGAAGCACGCGAGCACCGGCTGACCCTTCGGCGGAGTCCTCGCTCGGGGGTCAGGCGACGGGAGCTTTGAGTTGAGAACGCCGGACCGATCTTCGCCGCTTTTCCTCGCGAGCGCCTCCACCCGGCTTCCGACCCGCGCGCGCGGCCTGGTCCGCGGAGCCGTCCTCCTCGCGACGCTCCTGTGCGCCGCGGGCTGCTCCCGGCCCGTCCTCGTCGGCGTGGTCGTTTCCGACACCGGCGCGGCAGCCCCCTACGGCGAGAAGGTCCGCCGGGGACTCGAGGTGGCCCTCGACGACCTGCGCGCCGCGGGAGGCGTCGGAGCGAGGATCCGGCTCCTCTACCGTGACGACGCCACCAATCCCGACGTCGGCGCTCAGGTGACCCGGGAGCTGATCGAGAAGGAAGGCGTGCGGCTCGTGATCGGGGCGGTCTCCTCGCCGGTGACGCTCAGGATCGCGCCCCTGTGTCAGAGCCGCCGGACGATCCTCCTCTCGCCGACGTCGTCCTCGCCGGCGATCACCGCGGCCGGGGACTGGATCTACCGGAACTACCCTTCGGACACCCTCGAGGGAACCTCGCTGGCGGATTTCGCCCGGGACCTCGGATTCCGTCGCGTCGCGGTCCTCGCGGTCCAGAACGAGTTCGGCGCCGGCCTTTCCAAGGTGTTCGCCGAACGCTTCGAGGGGGACACGCGACGTGTGATCCGCTCGCTCGCGTACCGTGAGGGGGATGTCGAGACGTTCGGCGTCCTCGCCGAGCAGCTGCGGCTCCTGTCTCCCGACGGCGTGTACGTTGCGGGGTACGCCGACGACACCGCGGGAATCCTCCGCGCGCTTCGGGACGCGGGGGTCCGCGCGGTGGTGCTCGGGACCTCGTCCATGACCGCCGAGGCGGTGCGCCGCGCGGGGCCGGCCGCCGAGGGGTTCGTGTTCCCGGAGACCTCGTTCGATCCCCAATCGCTCCGTCCCGCCGCCCGCCGCTTCGTCGCCGCCTACCGTGCGCGGTTCCACGAGGACCCGGACGGTTTCGCCGCCCACGCTCACGACGCGCTGAAGCTGCTGGCCGTCGCGATGGAGCGGGAGGGGTCGGCGGACCCGGAGAGCGTGCGGCGCGGCCTCAACGCGATCGAGGATTACCCGGGTGCCGCGGGTCCGGTGGCGTTCGACGAGAACGGGGACGTGGTCCAGTACCCGAGGCTGTTCATCGTGAACCACGGCCATGCGGAGCCGTACGACCGATTCATCGAGGGGGGCGGCACCCTGCCGGTCCCCGCCGCGAACTGAGGAAGCCGTGACCCCAGACCGGGCAGGCCGACCCCACCTGACCGTCGTGATCCCCGCGTTCAACGAGGAGCGCCGAGTGGCGGGCACGCTGGCGAGGATCGCCGCCTACGTGGAGAAGGCGGGGCTGACCGCGGAGATCCTCGTCGTGGACGACGGCTCGTCGGACGCCACCGCGCGCGTGGCCGGGGATTCCCTGAAGGGGAGGCGAGGCCGGGTCCTGAGGAACGCCGAGAACCACGGCAAGGGGTTTTCCGTGCGGCGCGGCGTGATCGAGGCCGCGGGCCGCTGGGTCCTCCTGACCGACGCGGACCTCTCGGCGCCGATCGAGGAGCACGCGGTCCTCGCCGAGGCGGTGCGGGAGCGCGACCTCGACGTGGCCATCGGCTCGCGCGCCCTCTCGGGCTCCCGGGTCGAGGTCCGCCAGAACCCGGTTCGCCAGGCCATGGGGAAGACCTTCAACCGGATCATCCGGCTGATGACCGGTCTCCCGTATCGCGACACGCAGTGCGGCTTCAAGCTCATGGACCGCGACCGGGTCCGTCCGCTCTTCGAGAAGATGGTGGTGAATCGCTTCGCGTTCGACGTGGAGTTCCTCTACCTGTGCATGCGCTTCGGCATCAAGGTGCGCGAGGTGCCGGTGGTCTGGAGGAACTCCCCGGGGTCCAAGGTGGGCCTCTTCGGCGACCCGATCAACATGATCTTCGACGTGGCCCGCGTGCGCTGGCGATTCCGGCGGGGGCTGTACAACCCCGAGGTGGGGGCGCCGGGCCGCGCCGGAGGCGAGAGCGGGGGGTGAGCCGCCCGCGACGCGCGCCGCCGGGGGAAAGCCCGTCCTCTGGAAAGGATACGCGGGAGGTCGTAGTCTGGGCGCGATGAGCGTCGATCTCTCCCTCTTCGCGCCGGTCCTCGAATCCCCGTACTTCCGCGAGCTCGAGCATCGGCTTCGGATGCAGGGCAGGGGACTCGCCCTTCAGGGGCTGGTCGAGGGGGCGCGGGCGCTGGTCCTGACGCTCCTCGCCGAGAGAACCCGGCGGCGGATCCTGCTCGTGGTCTCCGACGACGCCGCGCTCGAGTCCTGGCAGCGAGGCCTCGCGGCCTTCGCGTCCCTCGCGGGACGGGACCCGCGCCGGGTCGTGGCGCTTCCGGCGATGGACGCCGATCCGTACAACGCGATTCCGGCGCACCCCGAGGTCGTCCGCGAGCGCGTCGTCGCGCTGCGGCGCCTCGCGCGGGGCGACGCGGACCTGCTCCTCTGCCCCGCCCGCGGGCTCCTCGCGCGGCTTCCCTCCCCGGAGGAGCTGGCGGGACGCACGCGGGTGGTCAGGAAGGGGGACAGCCTGCCGCCCGACCGCTTCGTGCTCGACGCGATGGCGTCGGGCTACCGCCGGGTGGACACCGTGAGCGCGCCCGGGGAGGTTTCGCGCCGGGGCGGGATCGTGGACATCTTCCCTCCCGGGGCCGACGAGCCGATCCGAATCGAGCTGTTCGGCGACACGGTGGACTCGATCCGATCGTTCGACACCGACCACCAGCGGTCCACCGGCTTCCTCGAGGAAGCGGTGATCGCCCCGGCGGCTGAGAGCGCCGCCGGCGACGATGCCCTCGAGCGGCTCGCCCGCTACCTCGAGGACGGCGCGTCGAGGGCGCGGAAAGAGGACGGCCCGGTCCGCGAGTTTCGCGAGCGGCTCGACGCCCTTCGCGCCGACGGATACCTGCCCGGCCTCGAGGCGCTCGCCTCCATCACGGCGGCCCGACCGGTCCTGCTCTTCGACCACGCGGGCGAGATGCTCCTGGCGGTGGACGAGCCCGAGCGCGTCGAGGAGGAGCTGGCCCGCGGGGCCCACGACGCCCGGTCGGCGTACGAGCAGAGCGGCGAGCGGATCCTGCCGCCGCCGGACCGGCTCTACGCCCATTCCGTCGAGGTGCGCGATCGCCTTCGCTCGGCGGAGCTGTTCTTGCAAGAGCTGGTCTCCGACCCGCCGACCGGCGCGTCCGCCTCCTTCTCCACCGCGTCCCGGCCGGCGCCGAGCTACTCCGGGCGGATCGCCGATCTGGCACGGGACCTCGACGCCCGGACGGGGACGGGAGTGAGGACGCTCTGCGTCATGCGTGCGCCGGGAAGCGCCGGGCGCCTCGCCGAGATCCTGGCCGAGTACGGGCACGCCCCGGCGCTCCTGGCCGGAGCGGAGCGGCCGGGGCCGGGTGCCGCGGGCCACGGGGGTCTCTTCGTCCTGACCGGCGGGCTCCGGGCGGGATTCGAGCTCCCGGCGGAGAGGGTTGTCGTCCTCTCCGAGCGCGAGGTCTTCGGGGAGGAGCCGAAGGCGGCGGAGCGGAGGGGCCGGGGGCGTGCCGCGTTCCTCTCCGACTTCCGCGACCTCAAGGTCGGCAGCCTGGTGGTCCACGTGGACCACGGGATCGCGAGGTACGCCGGGCTCGGCCGGCCGAAGGGCGGCAGCCTGAACCGCGACTTCATGCTGCTGGAATTCGCCGGGGCCGATCGTCTGTTCGTCCCGGTGGACCGTCTCGACCTCGTCCAGAAATACGCGGGCGTGGCCGGCCGCCGCCCGCAGCTGGACCGTCTCGGGGGACCCGGCTGGGCGAGGATCAAGTCGCGCGTCAGGAAGTCGGTCGAGTCCATGGCGAAGGATCTCCTCGAACTCTACGCCCGGCGGAAGACGGCCGTGGGGACCGCGTTCTCCCCGGACACGCCGTGGCAGCAGGAGCTGGAGGCCGCGTTCCCGTACGACCTGACCCCCGACCAGGATCGGGCGATCAGGGAGGTGAAGCTGGACATGGAGTCGCCGCGGCCGATGGATCGCCTGCTGGTGGGGGACGTGGGGTTCGGCAAGACCGAGGTCGCGGTGCGCGCGACCTTCAAGGCGGTGACGGACGGGTTCCAGGTGGCGGTCCTGGCGCCGACCACCGTGCTCGCGGCGCAGCACTTCGGCACGTTTCGGGACCGCTTCGCGCCGTTTCCCCTCCGCGTCGAGATGATCTCGCGTTTCCGCTCCCCCGCGGAGGTCAAGGAGGTGCTCCTCAGGGTCGAACGGGGCGAGGTGGACGTCCTGATCGGCACGCACCGCCTCCTCTCCCGGGACGTGCGCTTCCGCCGCCTCGGCCTCCTTGTCGTGGACGAGGAGCAGCGGTTCGGGGTCGCCCACAAGGAGCGGGTCAAGACCCTCGCGCTGGGGGTCGACGTGCTGGCGATGACCGCGACGCCGATCCCGCGCACGCTCCAGATGTCGCTGGCCGGCGTGCGCGACCTTTCCATCATCGAGACGCCGCCGCCCGGGCGCTCCGCGATCCAGACCTACCTCGTCCCGTTCCGAAAGAGCGTGATCGCGCAGGCGATCCGACAGGAGCTGCGCCGGAACGGCCAGGTCTTCGTCGTGCACGACCGCGTCGAGACGCTCCCGGCGATGGCGCGCGCCGTGCGGGAGATGGTCCCCGAGGCGAGGCTCGTGATGGCGCACGGCCAGATGCCCGAGCGCGAGCTCGAGCGGATGATGCTCCGGTTCCTGAGCCGCGAGGCGGACATCCTGGTCACCACCACGATCATCGAGAACGGCCTCGACATCCCAAGCGCGAACACGATCGTGGTCAACCGGGCGGACCGGTTCGGCCTTGCGCAGCTCTACCAGCTCCGCGGCCGGGTCGGTCGGAGCGAGCACCATGCGTACGCTTACTTCATCATCCCCGGGCGGCATGCCCTGTCGGACACCGCGCGCAAGCGGCTCAAGGCGCTCCAGGAGTTCAGCGAGCTCGGGGCGGGCTTCAGGCTCGCCGCGGCCGACCTCGAGATCCGCGGAGCGGGGGAGTTCCTGGGGTCGCGGCAGCACGGTCACATCGCCGCCCTCGGATTCGACCTCTACGCGCAGATGCTCGAGCAGGCGGTCCGCGAGCTTCAGGGGGAGCGGGTCGAGGAGCGCGTTCCCGCGAGCCTCCACCTCGGTGTGGACATCAAGGTCCCCGAGAGCTACATGCCCGACGTCGGCGACCGTCTCGTTCTCTACAAGCGACTGGCCTCCGCGCGCGACGGTGCCGAAGTGGACCGACTCCAGGCGGACACCGAGGACCGGTACGGGCACCTCCCCCCGCCGGCGGTCAACCTGTTCGACATGGGTCGCTTGAGGCTCGTGGCGGAAGCCGCGGGAGTCCGGAGCGTCGACGTGGCCGACGGGCGCCTGCAGATTCGTCTGCGCGAGAAGCCGGCCCTGGAGCCGCGGCGCGTGGTCGAGATGCTCGCGCGCGAGCGCGGCACCCTCACCCCGTCGGGGATGATGGTTCTGCCGGCTCCCGAGCGCGCGGGGGAGCGGATCCGCGCGGTGCGCGAGGTGCTGCGGCGCCTCGCGGGAGAGCCGGCGGCCTGAGCGCGCCCTCGGCCCTGGAACCGCCGGCTTCCCGCGGTCTATACTTCCCCACTGTTTCCCGGAGAACGTCACCGTGACGAACGTCAGGCGCCCGGCGCCGCAGAGGACGGCCGCTCCGCGGTTCGCGCTGCTCCTCGTCGCGGCGCTCCTCGGGCTGTCCGCCTGCGCCCCCGCACCCGACCCGATGCTGAAGGCGGTCGCTATTCTCGACGGGAAAGCCCTCACGGTCGCCGATCTCGAGGGGTACCTTCGGGACAACCTGGCCGAGGAGGATGCCGGCGAGCCGGTCCCGTCGGAGGACCTGGACCGGGTCAAGAGCCGTCTCTACGAGAACTTCATCGACGAGGAGGTCCTCCTTGCCGAGGCGCGCCGCAGGGGGGTCCAGGTGACGCCGGAGGAGCTGCGCTCGTACCTCGACTCCGGAGCAGCCGAGGGGTCCGCCGGGGCGGCGGCGACGGCGGGGGAGGATCGGAAGCTCGCGCTCCGGGACCTCACGATTCAGAAGCTGCGCGAGGCGCGCGCGCTCCTGACGGCCAGGGTGACCCCGGCCGAAGTGGACGCCTACCTCGCGCGGAACCGCGAGGCCCTGCGCGCGCGACCGCGGGTCGTGCTCCGGTCGTTCACGCTCGCGTCTCCCGCCGAGGCGGAGCGCTCGCGCAGCAAGATCCTGAGGATGAAGCGGAAGCTCGACCAGGCCACGGCTTCGGGGGAGGACCTGGGCCCCGAGGGGGGCCGGCTCCAGGAAGTCCCGGTCGAGTCGCTCCCGGACGAGGCCCGGAAGGCGCTGGCGAAGCTCGAGCCCGGCCAGGTGAGTCCCGCCGTCATGTTGGAGGGCGTCCCTTACCTCTTCTACTATCAGTCGGGGCCGGCCGACCGCCCGGACACCGAGGAGGCGCTCCGGGCTCGCGCCGAAGACGCCCTGAGGCGAGACCGGATGGAGGAGGGGTCGATGCGGTTTCTCGAGGCGCTGAAGCGAAACGCGAGGATCGAGCTCCACCCGGAGAACCTCCCGTTCCGGTACGTGCCGGAAGACGCGCGGCCCGCCGCCGCCGGTGCCCCGGTCGCGTCGGGACAGGACTGAGAGCGGAAGGGGAACGGAGGTGGATCGGATGAGAGGATCGATCCGGATCGGTGCCGGGCTTCTCCTCGCCGTGCTGGCGGGGCTGCTCGGCGGGGGCGGCGCCCGCGGCGAGGTGATCGAGGAGGTCGTCGCGAAGGTCAACGACGACGTCATCACCCGGACCGACCTGCAGCAGGAGGAGCAGGAAACGCTCGCGGACCTGTACCGCGCTTACACCGGGCGTGATCTGGACGAGCGGGTCAAGGTGGCGAAAGCCGGCCTCCTCCTCAACCTGATCGACCGGAAGATCCTCCTCCACCGCGCCCAGCGGCTGTACGACATGGACAAGATGGCCGACAACCTCCTGGCTTCGTTCCGCGAGGACCGCAAGATCAAGAGCGACGACGAGCTCAAGAAGATGCTCGAGCAGGACCACATGACGATCGCCGACCTCAAGAAGAAACTGCTCGAATGGACCGCCCCCGGACAGGTGCTCGTTTACGAGGTTCGGGACCGCGTGTCGGTCGGGGACAAGGAGGTCGAGGCGTACTACGCCGAGCATCCCGAGGAGTCCGAGATTCCAGCCGTCGCCACGCTCCGGGAGATCGTCCTCCTTGCGGAGGGGGACGGGAAGCAGGCCCGGGGGGCCGACGCGGAAAAGCTGCGAGATCGTGCCGCCGCCCCGGGCGCCGATTTCGGGGCGATCGCCCGGGAAGTCTCCGAGGCGGGGACCAAGGCGTCCGGCGGCCTGATCGCCGACGTGAAGAAGGGGGAGCTCGCCGCCCGGCTCGACGAGGTGGCGTTCACCCTCCCGCCCGGGCAGGTGAGCCCGGTCCTGGAGATGCCGTACGGGTTCCACATCCTCAAGGTCGAGTCCCGCACCGAGCCAAGGAAGCGCCCCCTCGACGAAATCCGTGCGGAGCTGAAAGAAAAGATCTACAAGGAAAAGTACGAGAAGGCCACCAACGACTTCCTCAAGAAAGCCCGCAAGGAAGCCGAGATCTGGGTTTCGCCCAAATACAAGAGCCGGATCCCGCCAGGAGCGCTCGAGCCGTGAGAACGCCGCCCGCCGCGCGCGGATAGACAACGTTCAGGTTGCATCCCCGCCGCGATAGTGTTATCTCTTATACCGAAGAGTACGAAAGATAGCGGGGCGAGAGCCCTTCACCCGCACCAGCGCCAAGTCGGACAGCTCCCCTGGCTGGACGACCGGCCCCGAGTCGACGGGGCGCGGGTGGCTTCGGTCCCCGGTGGAAGACGGCGGTCCCACGCTCGGCACCCCCGGGGAGGCAGGCGACGACGGGTCCGGTCCCAGGAGGTTCGAAATGGTCAACCGGAAGCTGGTCAGGCCGAACCTGGCCGAGATCAAGGAGAAGTTCGCGCCGAACCGGATGCCCATGACCGTGCCCGCGGGCCAGCCCGGTACGGGACGGGAGGCTCCCCAGGGCGGGGGCGCCCCGCCGCCGCGCCGCCGTCCGGTTCCCCCCGAGCAGACCAGCGCGGAGGCGTTCTACTACCTGAAGCAGATGAACAACCGGACGCCGATGGTGGTCGTGCTCGACAACGGCGAGCAGCTCCGCGGCCGCATCGAGTGGTACGACCGGTCGTGCATCAAGGTGAATCGCGACGGCAGTCCGAACCTCATGGTGTTCAAGCACGCGATCAAGTACCTGTACAAGCAGGAAGAGGAAAGATCAGCGGACGCCCCCGTCCAGCCCGCGGAGCAGCAGTAGACGGCTCCCCCCGAGAGGCCGATTCCGCTCCCCGCGCCGTGAGGCGCGGACCTACCGTCTACCCCGAGAATGCGACGCGTGTGATGCGGAGCATGTCCGCGTGAATCGACGCCCCGGCGGCGAGGATGTCGCCCTGCTCCAGGAAGCCGGACCCGCCCAGGACGTCGGTCACGATGCCTCCGGCTTCGCGGACCAGGAGCGCCCCGGCGGCCACGTCCCACGGCGACAGCCCCACCTCCCAGAACCCGTCGTACCTGCCGCACGCCACGAACGCGAGGTCGAGCGCGGCGGATCCCGCGCGCCTGATCCCCGATGTCGAGCGCACGAACGCCTCGAACGCCGCGAGGTAGCGGTCGAGGCGGCGGAGCTCGCGGAACGGGAAGCCGGTGGCGATCAGCGCGTCGTTCAGCGCCGCGGGGGAAGCGCACGCGATCGGCTCCCCGCCGAGGCGGGCGCCCCCGCCCCGGCGCGCCTCGAACGTCTCGCCGTGGAACGGGTCGTGGATCGCGCCGGCGGCGAGCCCCTCCTGGTCCTCCACCGCGACCGACGCGCAGAACGTCGGCACGCCGTGGATGAAGTTCGTCGTCCCGTCCAGCGGGTCCACGATCCAGCGGAAGCCGCCCCCCGCGGACGACGGCGATCCTTCCTCCGCGAGGATCGCGTGGCCGGGGTACCGCGAGCGGATCGAGCCGACGGCGGCGGCCTCGGCCTCGCGGTCCACCTCGGTGACGAAGTCGTGCAGTCCCTTCAGCTCCACGCGAAGCCGACGCTTCTCCCGGAAACGGCGGCGCAGGACCTCGCCCGCCGCGTGCGCCGCCTCGACGGCGGCTCGCTCGAGATCGACGGGTGCCACGGACCGGTCTTCCATGCGCGGACTCCCTCGCCCCGACAGCTCAGCGTCCCGCCGGCTTGCGGTGCGCGCGCGGGTGCGCCGCATCGTAGACCTTCATCAGCGCGTCCATGCTCACGTGGGTGTAGCGCTGCGTGGTGGAGAGCGAGACGTGTCCGAGCAGCTCCTGGATCGCCCTGAGATCCGCGCCGGCGCCCAGGAGGTGCGTGGCGAACGAGTGCCGCAAGTCGTGGGGCGAGACCCGAGCCTCGATCGAGGCCTCGCGGAGGCGCCGATCGAGGATCCGCCGGACGCTGCGGTCGGTCAGGCGTCCTCCCCGGAGGTTGAGGAAGGCCGCGCCGGCATCGCCGGTCTCGCGGAGAGGCCGCGAGGTCTCGATCCACCGTAGGAGCGCGATCCTCGCCTTGTTTCCGAACGGCACCATCCGCTCCTTGCTTCCCTTGCCGAGCACGCGGACCGTATCGCCGGAGAGGTCGAGGTCTTCGAGGTCGAGGGACACGAGCTCGCCGACCCTTAGCCCGGTGGCGTAGAGAAACTCCAGGATCGCGCGGTCGCGGATGCCCGCGTTGTCCGACGCCTTGATCCCGTCGAGCAGCGCGAACACCTCGTCCACCGTCAGGTTCTGCGGGAGCCGCTTCGGGACCTTCGGCGTCGGAACGCCCGCCGCGGGGCTCGCCTCGATCCGGCGCTCGCGGACGGCGTGGTCCAGGAACGAGCGGACCGCGGAGAGCTTCCGCGCCACCGACGAGCGCCCGAGTCCAGAGCGGTGGAGCCGCGCGACGAACCCGCGGACCGCCAGGACGTCGATCCCCTCGGGACCGGGGGCCGGCCCCCCGACGTGCTCCTCGGAGAGGAACGCCCCGAACTGGGCCAGGTCGCTCTCGTAGGCGCGCAGCGTTTCGCGCGACGCGCGCCGCTGGTCGCGGAGGTAGGCGAGGAACCGGTCCACGGCCTCGAAGTACGGCGACGCCCCGTTCGTCACGCCGCCCCCACCGCTCCCGCGCCGTCCGCGGCCGCCCACTCCCGGAGCGCCCGCACTGCCGCGGCGGCCCGCGCTTCGCGCCGGTCCCGTTTCCTGCGTACGTGCGCCGGAGCCTCCGGGAGGAGGCCTAAGGAGACGTTGGTCGGCTGGAATCCCTTAGGGTCCGCCGTGGAGATGTACAGGCACAGCGCTCCCAGCATGGACTCGCGCGGGAGGCGCGCCGGCTCGAGCCCCTTCGCCCTCTGCGCCGCGCCGATCCCGGCGAGGAGGCCGGTCGCCGCCGACTCGGTGTACCCCTCGACCCCCGCGAGCTGCCCGGCCAGGAACAGGCCGTCCCGCGCGCGCGACTCGAGGGTGTCCCGGAGGACCTTCGGTGCGTTGACGTAGCAGTTGCGGTGGACCTGGCCGAGCCGCACGAACTCCGCGGACGCGAGGCCGGGGATGGTGCGGAAGATCCTCTCCTGTTCCCCCCAGCGGAGCTGCGTCTGGAAGCCGACCATCGAGTAGTGCTCCGCGGCGAGGTCGTCCTGGCGGAGCTGGACCACCGCGTGCGGGCGGCGTCCCGTCCGCGGGTCGGTGAGCCCCACCGGCTTCATCGGGCCGAACCGAAGCGTGTCGCGCCCCCGCCGCGCCATCTCCTCGATCGGGAGGCACCCCTCGAAGAAGGGCGTGCGGTCCACCTCGTGGAGCGGCGCCTTCGCGCCCCCGAGCAGCAGGGCGATGAAAAGCTCGTACTCCCCCTCGGTCATCGGGCAGTTCAGGTAGTCCTCGCCGCCCCCCTTCCCGTAGCGCGACGCGGGAAACACGGCTGATCGGTCCACGGAGTCCGACTCGACCACCGGCGCGATCGCGTCGAAGAAGTAGAGGTACGAGTCGCCGGTGAACCGGGCGATCGCCGTCCGAAGCGCGTCGGAGACCATCGGGCCCGCCGCGATCACCACGATTCCGGAGGGCGGAATCGCGAGCACTTCCTCGCGAATCAAGGTGACGAGCGGCTCCGACCCGATCGCCCGGGTCACCTCCCGCGCGAACGCGTCGCGGTCCACCGCGAGGGCGCCGCCGGCGGGAACGCGCGTCGCGGCGGCGCAGCGCAGGATCAGCGAGCCGAGGATCTCCATCTCGCGCTTCAGAACGCCGTGGGGCGTGGAAAGGTCGAGGGACTTCAGGGAGTTCGAGCAGACCAGCTCGGCCAGGTCCCCGGTACGGTGCACCGGCGTCGGCCGGGCGGGGCGCATCTCGTAAAGGCGCACCGGCACGCCCCGTCGGGCGATCTGCCACGCCGCCTCGCTCCCGGCGAGGCCGCCCCCGACGACGATCACCGGCTCGTCCACGACCTCCATGATATCGGACCCGGGCCCCGGTGGACGCTTTCCGGCGCTCCGTGTATAGTTTTGCGATTCCCCCGGAGGTCCGGGGAGGGTATGCGCTCCTCGGGGAGCGCACGGAGGCAGTATCCATGAAGTCGAGGAACATCCTGGCTCTCGGCCTAATGCTCGTCGTGACGGCGCTCCCCGTCCTGGCCAAGGAGAAGAAGGAGAAGAGCGCGGCCCCGGCATCGGCCGACGCGGGGATCGCGGCGTACCTGGGCAACGAAACGATCACGCTGGACGAGGTGAACAAGCAGGCCGAGTCCGGCATGGAGCAGCTCCGCCAGCAGGAGGTGTCCTACCGCCGGCAGGTGGCTCAAAACACGTACAACATCAGGCGGGCGGCGCTCGATCAGATCGTCCAGGACAAGCTCCTGGCCAAGGAAGCGGCCGCGCGGTCGGTCACCTCGGACGAGCTGGTGAAGGCCGAGATCGACGGCAAGGCCGGTGAGCCGACCAAGGACGAGATCAAGGATTTCTACGAGAAGAACAAGGCCCGCATGGCCGGCAAGACGCTGGAGCAGGCCACGCCCGACATCGAGAAGGGTCTCCGCCAGATGAAGCTTCAGACCCGCAGGACCGCTTTCCTGAAGGATCTGCAGGACAAGGCCCAGCTGAAGGTGGTGCTCGAACCGCCCCGTGTCGACGTGAAGGTGCCTGCCGGCTGGCCGGGAGCGAAGGGGCCCGAGAAGGCACCCGTCACGCTCATCGAGTTCTCCGATTTCCAGTGCCCCTTCTGCAAGCGGGCCGAGCCGACCGTCCAGCAGATCCTGAAGGACTACGGCGACAAGATCCGCTTCGCGTACCGCGACTATCCGCTCTCGTTCCACCCCAGGGCGATGCCCTCGTCCATCGCCGCCCACTGCGCCGCCGCGCAGGGGAAGTACTGGGAGATGTTCAACAACTTGATGAAGGAGCAGGGAGACCTGAGCGACGAGGACCTCAAGAAGCGTGCGGCCGCGGTGGGGCTCGATGCCTCGAAGTTCGCAGCTTGCTACGACGGGAAGAAGCCGGAAGCGGCGATCAAGGCCTCGTTCGACGACGGGGCGGCCGCCGGTGTCACCGGGACGCCGTCGTTCTTCGTGAACGGGCGGATGATCGTCGGCGCCAAGCCGGTCGAGGAGTTCAAGGCCCTGATCGATGAGGAGCTGGCGAGGGCCGGCGTGAAGTAGCCACCCGAAAGAGAGTGCGATAACGGGGCCGCTCCACTCGCGGGGTGGCCCTTCTTGTACCCGGGCCCGCCGCCGGAGCGCCGAGGGCCGCGTTCCCGACGAGCACGGCGCGGAGCCGCGA
>JBGQAU010000083.1:0-12770 GCA_041494445.1 Acidobacteriota bacterium
GCATACCGCGCCTTCTGCAGACACAGCTCGGCCACCGACCTCATGCCCGCCGGGCCCATCGACGCCAAGTAGACCGCCGCCCGCAGGGCCAGGAGCCCCTGGTTGGTGCAGACGTTGCTGGTCGCCTTCGCGCGGCGGATGTGCTGCTCCCGGGTGGACAAGGTCAGCACGAAGCCTCGACGCCCCTCGACGTCGGTCGTTTCACCGACGATCCGGCCGGGCATCTGCCGAAGGTACCTCTCGCGGGCCGCCATGAAGCCGAGGCCCGGGCCGCCGTACGACAGCGCGTTCCCGAACGCCTGCGCCTCCCCGACCGAGACGTCGCATCCGAGCGCACCGGGCCCCGCGAGCGCGCCGAGGCTGTACGGCTCGGCGACGACAGCCACCGCGGCCGCCCCCTTCGCCTTGGCCACTCCCGCGATCCGGTCGAGACGCTCCACGACCCCGAAAGCGTTCGGGCTCTGCACGGCCACGGCGGCGGTCTCCTCGTTCACCGCCGCTCCGAGGGCCAGGGGGTCCACGCGGCCGTCGGTCCCCCACGGGACCGTCTCGAGTGAGAGGCCGAGGTTCCTGAAGTAGGTCCGCGCGGTCCGAAGGTACTCGGGGTGTAGGCTGCCGGCGACCACCATTCGGTCGCGGCCGTGAACCCGGCTCGCCATCAGCAGCGCCTCGACCACCGCGGTCGCTCCGTCGTAGAGCGACGCGTTGGCCACGTCGAGCTCGGTCAGCAGGCAGATCAGGCTCTGGAACTCGAAGATCGTCTGGAGGGTCCCTTGGCTGATCTCCGGCTGGTAGGGCGTGTAGGCCGAGTAGAACTCCGCCCGCGACAGCAGATGGTCCACCGCGACCGGGACGAAGTGGTCGTACGCCCCCGCGCCCAGGAACGAGCGGTAGCAGCCGGTCGAGGCGTTCTTCATGGACAGGTCCGAGAGCCTGTCCTGCAGCTCCATCTCGGACAGCGGCGGCGGCAGGTCGAGCGGCCCCTTGAGCCTGAGTCCATCCGGCACGGCGGCCACGAGGTCGTCGGCCCGCGACGCTCCGACGGCCTTCAGCATGGCCGCCCGGTCGGCGGGTCCGTGGGGCAGGTAGCGCATCATGGGCGCATCTCCCGCGGGGCCGAAGAGGCGCCCGCTACTTCGCGACGAAGCCGGCGTAGGCGTCGGCGTCCATCAGCTTGTCGAGCTCCCCGGGGTCCTTGAGCCTCAGCTTGCAGATCCACGCGGCGCCGTGAGGGTCCTTGTTCAGGGTCTCGGGGGCGTCCGCCAGCGCGGCGTTCACCTCGGTCACCACGCCGGAGACCGGCGCGTAGACCTCGGACACCGCCTTCACGGACTCGATGGTGCCGAGCGTCTCGCCGGGCTTC
Organism: Acidobacteriota bacterium; assembly: GCA_041494445.1. Classification (GTDB taxonomy): domain Bacteria; phylum Acidobacteriota; class Polarisedimenticolia; order Polarisedimenticolales; family JAIQFR01; genus JAIQFR01. The sequence continues at coordinate 1,364 of JBGQAU010000083.1, forward strand.
ACGTGGCGCCCGACCTCGGGCAGCTCGACGTACACGATGTCGCCCAGCTCGTGCTGGGCGAAGTCGGTGATCCCGATGGCGCCGACGTCCCCCACGGCCGCGACCCACTCGTGCTCCTTCGTGTAGCGCATGTGCTTCGGGTACATCCGGGCCTCCTCCTCGCCGGCCTCCCGCGGCCGACGCATCCGTGACGGGCCGGGAGCGCGGTCCGGTCCCGCGCTCCCTTGATTATCTGGGGCGCTTGTAGAACGGCGTCGGGACCACGACCGCGGGCTCGCGCCGACCGCGGATCTCCACCTCGAAGCGCGTGCCGTGCTCCCACGAGCCGATCGGCAGATACACGAGCCCGATGTTCTTCTTGAGGAACGGCGCGAAGCTCCCGCTCGTGACCGCTCCCGCGGGCCGGCCGTCCACGAAGACCGGGTACCCGTGCCGGGCGACGGCGCGCCCCTCCGTCTCGAACCCCACCAGCTTCCTGCGGATCCCTTCGCTCTTCTGCCGCGCGAGCGCCTCGCTGCCGACGAACGGGCCTTTCTCGAGCTTCACGATCCAGCCGAGGTCGGCCTCGAGCGCCGTGGTGGTGGCGTCGATGTCGTTGCCGTAGAGTGCCATCTTGGCCTCGAGCCGAAGCGTGTCGCGGGCGCCGAGGCCGATCGGCACGAGGCCGTGAGCCGCCCCCGAGCCGAGGATGGCGTACCAGATCCGCTCCGCCGCCTCGGGCGGCGAGTACACCTCGAAGCCGTCCTCGCCCGTGTACCCGGTCCGAGAGACGATGCACGGAACGCCGTCCACCTCGGCGCGGACGAAGGAGTAGTACTTCATCGGGGCCAGCTCGGCGCCGGCGAGGGGCTTCAGGATCTCCGGCGCCCTCGGCCCCTGGATCGCGATCTGCGCCCAGTCCGCCGACGCGTCGGCCACCTCGACGTCGAACCCCTTCGCGTGCTCCCGCATCCAGGCGAAGTCCTTCGCGGCGTTCGCCGCGTTGACCACCACGAAGTAGTACTCCTCTCCCATCTTGTAGACGAGCAGGTCGTCCACGAACGCCCCGTTCGGGGTCATCAGCCCGCTGTAGTGGATCCGACCCGGCACGAGCTTCGACACGTCGTTGCAGGTCACGTCCTGGAGGTACCGCAGCGCCTCCCTGCCCGTGACGAGGATCTCACCCATGTGGCTCACGTCGAAGAGGCCGGCGCGGGTCCGAACCGCCACGTGCTCGTCCATCACGCCGGTGTACTGGACCGGCATGTGCCACCCCGCGAACTCCACCATCTTGGCGCCGGCCGCCACGTGGGCGCGGTGAAGCGGAGTGCGGCGAAGTCCCTGCTCGTCCGTCACGGTTTCCTCCCGGAATGAAGAAGGAATCGTCGGGAAAATTGGTCGGAATGGTACCACAGCGGAGGATCGCCGTCAGTCCTGGAACGCGCGGAGGAGCGCGGACAGGAGCCCGTCGTCGGTGGGGGCGGGAGCGACGGCGGACGCGGGGAAGCCGGCCCGCTCGAGCGCCCTGGCCGTGACCTCTCCGATCGCCACCCGCCTCGCGCGCCTCAGCCCCTCCTCGCCCTCCGGACCGCCTTCGAGGGCGGCTTCGAGCAGGTGCCGCACCGCGGAGGGCGAGGCGAACACCACGGCATCGAACTCGCCCGTCGCGAGCCGCGCCGCCGCCACCGCGGCGCGCGCCGACGCGATGGTCCGGTACACGGCGACCTGGTCCGTGTCGGCCCCCGCGGCGCGGAGCGCTTCCGGGAGGACCTCCCGGGCCGACTCGGGTCTCGCCCAGAGGACGCGCATCCCCGGCCGGACCTCCCCGGCAAGCGCGGTACCTAGCCCCTCGGCGCGGCTGTCCGTCGCGACGATGTTCACGGCGAAGCCCGCCTCAAGGAGCGCCCTCGCCGTGCCGGGGCCGACCGCCGCCACGCGCCCCCGGACGTCCCCGGGCCCGCGACTCGTCCTGCGCAGAGCCTCCGCGAAGAACCGCACGCCGTTGGCGCTGGTGAAGACCACGAGGTCGTAGCGATCGACCCGCTCCGCCGCGGACCGCACCTCAGCACCATCCACCAGCGCCTCGAACGCGACGACCGGCTCGCTCACGACGCGGGCCCCGAGCGCCGTGAGACGCGCGGCCAACGCGCGCGCCTGCCCCTCCGGGCGGGTGAGCAGGACCGTCCGCCCCTCGAGGGGCCGTGCGGAGGGCATCGCGCGTTACGCCCGCGGCACGGAGCCGCCCGGCGCGGCGAGGCGGGCATCGCGCAGAATCGAGTCGCCGCCCGCGGCGAGGAGCCCGTCGGCGAGATCCTCGGCCAGCCGGCAGCCGTCCTCGGGATTCCCCTCGGCGCGGCTCCGCAGGAGCCGGCGTCCGTCCGGGTCGCCGACCATCGCGTCGACGAGGATGCGCCCCTCGACGATCCGCGCGTGCGCGGCGGCCGGTGCCAGGCAGCCTCCGCCGAGGCGGCTCAGGAAGGCACGCTCCGCGAGCGCGCATCGAAGCGTGACGGGGTCGGTCAGGGTCGTGACCCGGCGGCGGGTCGCGTCGTCCGCGTCGCGGGTTTCCACCGCGACCGCCCCCTGGCCGACCGCCGGGAGGCACACGTCGATCGGAATCGGCCGGATGGGGACCTCGCTGATGCCCAGCCGCTCGACGCCGGCCAGAGCCAGAACCATCGCCCCGAACTGGCCCTCGCGGAGCTTGAGGATCCGCGTGTCCACGTTGCCGCGGACGAAACAGACGCCGAGATCCGGCCGGGCGTGGAGAAGCTGCGACCGGCGTCGCGGGCTCCCGGTCGCGACGACCGTCCCGCCGGGAATCTCGGCGAACGACCATCCCTCGACGGACAGCAGAGCGTCGCGCGGATCGTGCCGCGGCAGGACCGCCGCGACCGAGAGGCCCCTCGGCTGCTCCGTCGGCAGGTCCTTGAGGCTGTGCACCGCCAGGTCGATCCTCCGCTCGAGCAGCGCGTCCTCGATCTCCTTGACGAAAAACCCCCGGCCCGGCATGTCCCCGAACGGGCGGTCCGCGACCCGGTCCCCCTCGGTCCTGATGATCGTGAGATCCACCGCGAGACCCGGGTCCGCGCGCTCGAGGAGAGCCGAGACGTGCCGCGCCTGCCAGAGGGCGAGCGGACTCCCTCGCGTTCCCAGCACCAGGGTCGTCGGTCTAGTCATCGCGGCCCCCGGGGCCGGGAGCGCCCGGCGCCTCCGGCGACGCGGAGGCCGCCGCGGGCTCGCTCCCGTCGGGTGCGGGCGTGAGGTCGTCCGGGATGTCGAAGATCCGCCGGTAGAGGCCGGCGACGTCGCTCCCGCTCCCCTCGGTCGCGCATCCCTTGAGGTGGCGGATCGGGTTGTGGAGGATCTTCTGGACCACCGCGCGCGTGAGATCCTCCACCGCCTGCCGCTGGTCGGTCGAGAGCGTTCCGAGCCTCCGCCGGAACCGCTCGATCTCGGCCTTCCCGATGCCGTGAAGCCTGTCGCGGAGCGCGGTGATGGTCGGCGCCAGGTCCAGCGACTGGCGCCAGCGCGCGAACGAGGCGACCTCGCCCTCGATCATCGCCGCCGCGAGCCCGGCCTGGCGACGCCGCTCCTCGATATTCGAGTCCACGACCCCCTGGAGGTCGTCGATGTCGTAAAGGTAGACGTTGTCCAGGTCGTTGACGTCCGGCGCCACGTCCCGGGGTACCGCGATGTCGATGAGGAACAGCGGGCCGCTGCGGCGCGCGCGCGCCGCTTTCTGCACGATCGCCTTGGTCAGGACGGGCTCGGCGGCCGCGGTGCCGGTCACCACGATGTCCACACGCTCCAGGAAGGCGAACCCCTCGTCCCAGTTCACGGCCTCGCCGGCGAACCGCTCCGCCAGGGCCGCGGCGCGGCTGTACGTCCGGTTCGCCACGACGATCCGACTCACGCCGTTCGACACCAGGTGACGCGCGGCCAGCTCGGTCATCTTTCCGGCGCCGAGCAGCAGCGCGGAGCGCCCGCCGAGATCGCCGAAGATCTTCTTGGCCAGCTCCACGGCGGCGAAAGCGATCGAGACCGCGTGCCGCGAGATCCCGGTCTCGGTGCGGACCCGCTTCGCCGCCGCGAGTCCCTGCTGGAGGAGGCGGTCGAGGACGGCCCCGGTGGCCCCCGCCTCGCGCGCGACCTCGTACGCCCGCTTCACCTGCCCGAGGATCTGCGGCTCGCCGAGCACCATGGAGTCGAGCCCCGACACCACGCGGAACAGGTGGCGAACCGCCTCGCTCCCCTCGAGCTCGTAGGTGAACTTGTCCACCTCGTCGAGGGAGACGCCGTGCTCGCGGGCCAGGAACTCCTTCACCGCCGCGGCCGCCGCGTGCCGGTCCTTGGCCCGGGCGACGACCTCCACCCGGTTGCACGTGGAGACGATGATCCCCTCCTCGACCGGGTCGCCCGTCACCAGCCGCTCCACCGCCAAGGGCAGCTCCGCCTCGGAGAATCCCAGCTTCTCCCTGACCGCCAGGGGGGCGCTCTTGTGGTTGAGGCCGACGAGGACCAGCATCGTTCAGCGCGTCATCCCGAGCACGGTGAGAAGGCCGAGGGCGAAGCCGGCGATCGTCAGGTACGCCGACTTCCTCCCCCTGAAGCCCCGCACGAGCCGGGCGTAGAGGAGCACCGCGAGCACCGCCCACGCGAGGATCGGGAAGATCTGCTTCGGTCCTCCCATCCACAAGGTCCCGTGCCTGGCCCAGAGGACGATCTGCCCGGTCGCGATGCCGATGGTCAGGAGCGGGAACCCCCAGAGCACCGCGTGATACCCGATGCGGTCGCAGGTGGCGAGCGAGGGAAGCCGCTCCATGACCCTCGGGGCGCGCTTGGCCTTGAGCGCGCGGTCCTGCATCAGGTAGATCAGCGCCATGGCGAACGCGAGGCAAAGCGCGCCCATCCCGAGGACGGAGATCCCCACGTGGAAGCTGAGCCACCCCTTCTGCTGCGCGGGCGGGAGCACGAGCCGGCGCGCGGGGATGAGGAGCGCCACAAACGCCATCACCGCCGCGAGCGGCGGCAGGATCAGACTCGCCTGGGTGATTCGCCACCTCAGGGCCACCAGAAGATACAGCGTGAGCACGATCCAGCTCAGCACCAGCAGGTAATCGCCGGCGCTGGTCAGCGGGAAGTAGCCGACGCGGACCCCCTCGTAGGCGACGGCGCCCACTTGGAGCAGCCAGGCGATCACGAACGAGACCTCGGCGCCGCGCTGGGGCGAATCCGAGCGCCTCACCATCGCGGTGAACGCGAGGAAGATCCCGTTGAAGTACGCGATGAGGGCCAGGGGAAGCAGGACGAGTCCCACGCCGACTCCGCAAGGCCTCGGCGCGCCGGCCGCGTCGAAGCGCTCGGACGAGGTTAGCATCGTCCCCAGGTCCACTCAACCCAAAGGGGGCGCCCCGCGAACGCGGGACACGGACAACCCCGCGAGGGCGGGGTCCGGGACGGCGCGGCGGGTCCGTGGGGAGAGAGGGGATCAGGGCGAGCATCGGGAAGGTGCGCGCGGGTCTCGTGGGCCCGCGCGGGTGGGCCGCGGCGCTCCCGGTCGCGCCGCGGAGCTTTCGGCAGGAAACCCGCCTGCGCCGTTTGATCTGAATTTCGGCCGGCGTCTCAGGGCGGCCGGCGCGCTCCGCCTGCCGGCGGGTGTCATCCCGCGGGACGAAGCGCTCGCGGAGCGATCAGAGGCTCCATCGGCGTCCCCAGGCGCTCCAGCGCCAGACCCGCACGCGCGCGGTCGGCCCGTAGAGAACCACCGCCGCGAGCCCGTTCCGGCGATCGGTGACGTACAGCGTGCCGCTCGACGCGCTGCCGGCGGGCGAGAAAGAGATCAGGTCGGAGCTGCCGAACTGCACCGGATCCGAACTGTCGTCCAGATTCTCGCGCCCGGGCGGAACCTCCGGGAACGGCCCGCCGGGCGGGATACCCGGCGTCGCCTTCTCGATCTCCTCTTCCAGGCGATGGGGACCGGAGACGGTCCTGTCGACGCCGCTCTTGACCTCCGACGTCCTGAGCCCGTTACCGTTCCCGTCCTCGACCTCCCAGAAGATCCATCCTCGCCCGCGTCGCTCGAACAGCAGCCCGCGGTACCGGCGGAGCGCGACGCTCTTGAACCGCAGCGCGCGGAACGTCGTGGCCATCTCCCGCGCGCCGGCTTCGGCGCGAGCCGCCGAGAGCAGGTCCGCACCCGCGGGGACCGCGACGATCGCGGCCGCGCCGAGGATTGCGAGCGCCACAAGGATCTCGGCGAGCGTCATCCCGTATTCGGAGCGCATGGCCTCGGACCGAGGAGGAGCGGGACGCGGCGGGGCACCCCGCGCGGCCGGGAAGCCGCGCGGGGCGGCGATCAGCGCGTCTTCGCGGCGCTGACGGTCAGGTACGGCTTGAGGCGCTGGATCGACTTCTCGCCGATCCCGCGCACCTTGACGAGGTCGGCGACCTCGCCGAACGGGCCGTTCTTCTCCCGGAACTCGACGATCCTCTGCGCGAGGGCCTTGCCGATTCCGGGAACCGTCTGTAGGTCCGCCGCGGACGCGGTGTTGACGTCCACCGGCGCGGACGGAGCGGCCTTGGCCGAGGCGCCGCGCGCCGGGACCTGCGGCGCGGCCCGGCCCGGCGCGGTGGCGGACAGGACGAGAAGCGCCGAGAGGATCCCGGCGACGAGGCGACGGCTGGCAATGGGGTTGATGTGCATCGTGTCCTCCGTGAGTCGGGCCCGGCGACCGCGCCGGACCGGCGGCGAGGACTACCGCAACCCGCGTGCCACCCCGAAAGGGGCGCGGCGGCGCGGAAGAGCTCGAGGGAGCGTCCGGGCGCGGACGCCGCGGCGTGCGCCGGCGTCCGCCGGAGAACGGTCACGCTCGAAGCGAAGGGGCCTCGTCTACGAGGAGAAGAACGTCTTGATCACGTCGAAGTAGATGATCGCCCCGAAGAAGAGCAGCAGGAACACGAGTCCCGCCTGCATGACTCGCTCCTTGATGACCTCCGAGAGGTCCCTGCGGATGATCCCCTCGACGCACAGGATGAGGATGTGCCCTCCGTCGAGCACCGGAATCGGCAACAGGTTGAGGACCCCGAGCTGGAGGCTGACGAACGCGAGGAACGAGAGGAAGGACTCGAGGCGCTTGACCATCTCCCTGGAGACCCTCGCGATCTCGATGGGACCGGAGAACGCGCGCATCGAGATCTCGCGCCGCACGAGCTTCCGGAGGGTCTTGAACAGGGTCTTCGAGAGCTCCAGATTCAGCGCGAGCGACTCCGCGGCCGCCGCGACGGGACCGTAGGTGACGTGGACGAGCCCCGCGGTCTTGAACACGACGCCCACCACGCCGCGCCCTCCCTCGGAGCGCGGGGTGACCGAGAGGTCGAGCACGCGGTGCTCCCTCTCGATCTTGAGGGCCACCTCGCGCCCCGCGCTGGCCGTCAGGATCGCCCGGAGATGGACCTCGTCGATCGGCTCCTGTCCGTCCGCGCCGAGTACCTTGTCCCCGGAGAGGATGCCGGCCTTCTCCGCCGGGTAGCCGCCGAGGACCATGCCGATCATCGGCTGGCCGGCGTTCTCCGCGATCGTGCGCCAGCCCGGATCGCCCAGGTGGTACCGCGGGTCCGAGCCGGTGCCCATCGTCAGATCGAGTCGCGCGCCGCTCCGCTCCACCACCACGGGCTTCGTCCTTCCAGGCGAGAGGAGGATCTCGTCGCCCTCGGTCTGAGGGTCCCGCGCATCCTTCCCGCCGATGCTCACGACGAGATCCCCGGGGCGGATCCCCGCCGCGGCCGCCGGGGAGTCGTTCGCGACATAGGCGACCACGGGGTAGTTCTTCGCGATCGGTTGCTCGTCCTTTCCGTACGCCCAGAGGACGATCCATGTGACCAGGAGCGCGAGGAGGATGTTGAACACCGCCCCCGCGGCGAAGATCACGAGCCGCTGCCACCGGGGCTTCGCCTGCATCTCGCTCCCGGAGCCGGTCCGGTCCTCCGCTTCCTCTCCCGCGAGGCGGACGTAGCCGCCCAGCGGGACCGCCGAGACGCGGAAGTCCGTCCCGCGCCAGGAGAAGCCGAAGAGCCTCGGACCGATCCCGAAGAACGAGAACACGGGCACGGCCACGCCGAAAAGCCGGGCGAAGAGGAAATGCCCGAACTCGTGGACGAACACCAGGATCCCCAGCACCAGGATGAATGACAGCAGGATCTCGAGCACGCCGATCACGATCGAGCCCTCGTGGGTAGCGCCCGGGCGGCGCTCTCGCGCGCCCGCGCGTCCGCGGCCATGACTTCCTCCAGGCTGCCGGCGGGGTCGCCCTCGTGCCGGTCGAGCGTGGAACGGATGACGGCGGGGATGTCCAGGAAACCCGCGCGGCCCTCGAGGAAGGCCCCGACGGCCACCTCGTTGGCGGCGTTGAGCACGGCGGGCGCGGCGCCCCCGCGCTCGAGTGCGCGGTAGGCGAGGCCGAGGCACGGGAAGCGGTCCGGGTCCGGCGGCTCGAACTCGAGGGGGCCCGCCGTCACTGGATCGAAAGGAGGCAAAGAGGTCGGCCACCGCTCCGGCCAGGTGAGCGCGTACTGGATCGGATGCCGCATGTCGGTGACGCCGAGCTGCGCCTTGAACGAGCCGTCGACGAATTCCACCATCGAATGAACGACGCTCTTCGGATGGATCACCACGCGAATCTTCTCCGGCGGGAGTCCGAAGAGCCAGTGAGCCTCGATGACCTCGAGCCCCTTGTTCATCAGGGTCGCCGAGTCCACGGTGATCTTCGGCCCCATGCTCCAGGTCGGGTGCCGCAGGGCCTCCGCCGGCGTCACGCTCGCGAGCGTCGCGACCGGGCGGGTCCTGAACGGCCCGCCCGACCCGGTGAGCCACAGCCGGCGCACCTCCCGCGCGTCCTCGCCCCTCAGGCACTGGTGGATCGCGTTGTGCTCGCTGTCCACCGGCAGGATACGAGCGCCGGTCTTTAGGGCACGCGCCGTCAGGTGCGCGCCGCCGACCACCAGGGACTCCTTGTTCGCCAGCGCCACGTCGCGCCCGGCGTCCACCGCCGCCCACGTCGAGCGAAGCCCGGCGGCCCCGACGAGGGCGCAGACCACCCCATCCGCGGCCGGATGGAGCGCGGCCTCGACGAGGCCGTCCTGGCCGTGCACGACCCTGCACCCGCTCTCGACCCGGCGGGAGAGCTCCGCGGCGAGATCCGCATCGGCGACGGCCACGAGCTCCGGACGGAACCGGCGCACCTGCTCTTCGAGGCGATCCAGGTTTCGACCGGCGCCGAGCGCGACCACGCGGAACGCCTCGGGGAACGACGCCACGACGTCGAGCACGCTCGTCCCGATGGACCCCGTCGAGCCCAGAACCACGATCCGCTTCACGGCGCCGCCTCGAGAAAGATCCGATAGTAGTAGTAGAGCGCCGGTCCGGCCAGGAGCAGGCTGTCCACCCGGTCCAGGAACCCGCCGTGGCCGGGGAGGAGCGCCGAGGAATCCTTGGCGCCTGCGGCCCGCTTCACCATGCTCTCCGCGAGGTCCCCCAGCACCCCCGCGGCGGACAGGAGCACGCCCAGCGCCAGCGCGTGGCCGAGGGCCAGGCGCTGATAGAACCAGAAGTGGGCGAGGAGCGCCCCGCCGACGCTGGCGGCGAGTCCGCCCGCCGCACCCTCCCAGGTCTTCCTCGGCGAGAGCACGGGTGCCATGTGCCGTCTCCCGAGCGCGCTCCCGACGTAGAAAGCCGCGGTATCGGAGCAGATCACGCACACGAGCAGGAGCAGGAGCGTGTCGGTGCCGTCCTCCCCCGGCCTGGCGCGGAGGCCGACGACGGTGCCGAGCGTCAGCCCGACGAACAGGACGGGGAACAGGGTGCTCGACGCGGTGCTCAGCATGGACTCCGGTCCGTCGCGCCGGGCCATCGCGGCGACGAGCGCCGCGGCGGTGACCGCCACCAGCGGCACGGTTGCCGGAACGACGGGCTTCGCCTCGAGGAACGACCAGGCGAGCGCCACGGAGGCCGCGACCCCGAGCAGCTTGAACGGCCGGTCCCCTCGGGCCTCGAGCAGGCGGTAGCACTCCCAGGCGGCCGCGCCGATGCCGATCGCCATCAGCGCGAAGAACGCCGCAGGGGAGGTCTTCTTGATGACGACCCACAGGACGGCCATGAGGACGGCGGCCGTGAGAACCCGTTTCATGTCGCCCCGGCGCCTCAGCCTCTCGCCGCCGCGGAGGGCGACGGCTCGTGGGTCCCGATTCCGCCGTAGCGCCTCTCGCGCCGCTGGTAGTCCAGCAGCGCCTCGAGGAGGTGCCGGAGCCGGAAATCCGGCCACAGGGTCGGGGTCACGTGGATCTCCGCGTACGCGATCTGCCAGAGCAGGAAGTTGGAGACCCGCATCTCCCCGCTGGTGCGGATCAGGAGGTCCGGGTCGGGCTGCCCGGCGGTGTACAGATGCCCGGCGAACGCCTCCTCGTCGATCGATTCCGGCGGCAGCCCCTCCGCGACGATCGCGCGGCAGGCGTCCACGATCTCGGCGCGCCCCCCGTAGGAGAGCGCGATGTTGAACCGGAGGCCGTCGTTCGCCGCCGTCCGTCGCACGGCCTGCTGCAGCTCGTCCTGGATCCGCGTATGGAGTTCGCGCGTCCGGCCGATTACCGAGAAGCGGATCCGGTTCTCCATGAGCGTGCCCAGCTCCTTGTTCAGGTATTCCTGGAGGAGCGCCATCAGGGTGTCCACCTCGGGCCTCGGCCGCTTCCAGTTCTCCTGGGAGAAGGCGTAGAGCGTGAGAACCTCGACGCCGAGCCGGGCCGCGCTCTCGACGGTCTCGCGCACGGACTGGATGCCCGCTCGATGGCCCGCGACCCGCGGGAGGTGCCGCCGGCGGGCCCACCGGCCGTTCCCGTCCATGATGACCGCGACGTGGCGCGGCAGGCGCGCGGGATCGAGCTGCCCGAGAAGCGCCTCCTCCTCGCTTCCCTGCACCGCCAGCGACCTGAGATCCGCCACGATGGATTCGACCCCCGACGCCCCGATGCTTCGGCGCGTGCCGGCGCGCTGACGACGCCGAATCTTAATCCCCCGGGGACGGGCCATCAAGCGGAGCGGGCGGCGCCGGCGCGCGCGGCCGCTACCCGCGGTCGCCGTATCCCTTGGGGTGATCACGATGCCACACCCATGCCGTGCGGACGATCTCCTCGATCCGCGGGAACGACGGCTCGAACCCGAGCCGCCGCCTCGCGCGTTCGGAGGACGCGACCAGGATCGCCGGGTCGCCGCTGCGGCGCGGGGCCTTCTCGGTGGGCGGCATCTCGCCCGTCACCGTCGCAACCGTCTCGATCACGTCCCGCACGGAGAATCCCTCGCCGTTCCCCAGGTTGAACGCCCCCGCCTCGATCCGGCCGAGCTCGAGCGCCTCGAGGGCGGCGACGTGCGCCTCGGCCA
>JBGQAU010000127.1:0-5525 GCA_041494445.1 Acidobacteriota bacterium
AAAGGGCACGCCGTCGACGCGCCCCGCCAGACCGGGGAGTTCCGCTCCGTCCCCTCCCGCCGCGAGCCGGTCGAGGAGCCGTGCGAGGGTTTCCTCCCCCTCTCCGATCACGACGTAATCGATCTCGGGATGCTCCTCGAGGATCGATGCGTGGAGGTGGCTGGCGTGTGGCCCGCCGGCCACCACCGTGGTCGCCGGCAGCAGACGGCGCACGGCCCGGGCGAGATCGAACGAGGCGGAGCGATTGAACGTGAAAACGGATATCCCGACGACCTCGGGCCGGATTCCGAGGAGATGCCGCTCCACCTCGGCCGGCGATGCCTCGCTGTAATTCGCCAGGGAGACGTCGTGGCCGCGGCGACGGAGTACGGCAGCCAGCGAGCACAGGCCCACGGGGAGGAGACTCTCGAAGACGTTCGACCTCCCCTCCCTGCTGCACCGGTAGACGAGCAGAACCCGCAAGGATGCTTCCCTACTCCTCCTCCGCCTCCCCGGCCTCCTCGTCCGCCCCGCCGAGGGGCTCCTCTTCCAGGTCCGCGACTTCCTCGGTCTCGAGATCCTCCTCCAGGTCCGGTGCCGAGACTTCCTCCGCCTCCTCGTCCTCCGTCGCATCCGCGTCCATGCGTGCGGGGTACTGAGGGAGGAGCCCCTGCTCCTCGAGATCCTGGCAGCGGACGCAATAACGCGCCCACGGAGCCACCTCGAGGCGTTTGCGGTTGATTTCCTCGCTGCACTGCTGGCAGCGGCCGAACTCCTGCCGCTCGATGCGGTCGAGCGCTTCCTTCGCGAGGAGGAGCTGCTTGCGGTCCATTTCACTGAGCGAGAGGAGGAATTCCTTGGCGTAGGAGCTGACCGCGTAGTCGATGTAATCCTCCGTCCCGCTGTCGGGGTGCACCCGCCGGTCGCCCTTGGAGAGGTTGTAGGCCTTCATCAAGTCGCTCTGCCGTTCCACCAGGAGAGCGCGGTAATGCTCGAGCTCCTTGGTCCTGGCGCGGCGCGCGGCCTTCGTGGGTCGGGCCGGGGCCGCCGCCGGACGAGCGGCCGCCTTGGGGGCGGGAGCCTTGGGAACGGGGCGGGCCGCCGGCCTCGCGGGTTTCTTGGTCGCCTTCGCCGCCCCGGCGTGGCTCCGGGAGGGAGCCTTCGCAGGGGCCTTGCGGGCAGCGGCCTTGGGGGGCTTGGTTCTACCGGACGATTTTCCCTTGCCGCTCTTCGTGGTCATGAGATATCTCCCGCCTTCGCTCCCAATCGCCCCCAACTCTCGCAGGCGCGACGGGTAATCGACGAACCGGTCCACCCCATCACCGTCCGGCGCCGGGTTCGCGCCGACCGGCTCGGGAAAAAAGCGGGCTAATATAGTCCCAGACCTCCGGAGCGTCAAGAAGCTCCGGCACTGTCCAGCCGGCTCGCCACGGGTCCGGTCTACGCCGTTCCCGACCCCGAGGCTCCGCGATCCGCCAGGGCCGCGTGGGCGGCGGCCAGGCGCGCCACCGGGACCCGGTAGGGCGAGCAGGAGACGTAGTCCAGGCCGACCCGGTGGAAGAAGACGACCGACTCCGGGTCTCCCCCGTGTTCCCCACAGACGCCGACCTTGAGGCCGGGGCGGCCGCGGCGTCCCTCTTCGACGGCCAGCCGTACGAGGCGTCCGACCCCCTCCTGGTCCACCCCCTGGAAGGGGTCGCGCTTCAAGATCCTCGCGTCGAGGTAGGCGCCGAGGAATTTCCCGACGTCGTCGCGGCTGAAGCCGTACGTCATCTGGGTGAGGTCGTTGGTTCCGAACGAGAAGAACTCGGCCTCGCGGCCGATCTGCTCGGCGATCAGGCATGCGCGCGGAATCTCGATCATCGTCCCGACGAGGTAAGGAACGTTGGCGCCGCCGGCCTTCTTCTCGACCTCCGCCGCGACGAGGCGGATCCTGGCGGCGAGATCGGTGAACTCGCGCACGGTCCCGATCAGCGGGAGCATCACTTCCGGAAGGACGCGGATCCCCTTCTTGGCGCACGCCGACGCCGCCTCGAAGATCGCCCGGGCCTGCATGTCGTAAATCTCCGGGAAGGTGATCCCGAGGCGGCAGCCGCGGTGGCCGAGCATCGGGTTCGCCTCGTGGAGCTGCTCCGCCTTCTCCTCGAGGATCCTCGCAGGCACGCGCATCTCCCGCGCCAGCCTGCGGAACTGCGCCGGCTGCGTGGGGAGGAACTCGTGAAGCGGCGGGTCGAGGAGCCGGATCGTCACCGGCAGGCCGTTCATCGCCTTGAAGATGCCGATGAAATCCTTCCGCTGCATGGGGAGAAGCTTCGCGAGGGCCCGCTGCCGCTGCTTCAGGTCGTCGGCGAGGATCATCTCGCGCACAGCGGCGATCCGGTCCTCGGCGAAGAACATGTGCTCCGTGCGGCAGAGGCCGATCCCCTCCGCTCCGAAGGCGAGGGCCACGGAGGAATCGTGCGGCGTGTCCGCGTTGGTTCGCACTTTGAGCCTGCGGACCGCGTTCGACCACTCCATGAGCCGCGCGTACCGCTGGTACAGCGTCGACCGCTCCGGCTTCAGCGTCTTCTCCAGGACGACCTGCTGGATCTCGGAGGGGTGGGTCTCGAGCTCGCCCAAGATCACCTCCCCGGTAGAGCCATCGATGGAGAGCGACTCCCCCTCCTTGACGGCCTTGCCCGCCGCCCGCAGCCGGCCGGCGTCGACCTCCACGATCAGCGCCTCGGCCCCCACGACGCAGGGCTTGCCCATACCCCGAGCGACCACCGCCGCGTGGGAGGTCATGCCGCCGCGGCTCGTGAGGATCCCCACGGCGGCCACCATCCCGGCCAGGTCCTCCGGGCTCGTCTCGGCCCGCACCAGCAGGACCTTTTTCCCCCGGCCCGCCAGCTCCACGGCGCGCTTCGCGGTGAACGCCACCGCGCCCGAAGCGGCGCCCGGCCCCGCCGGCAGCCCCTTCGCGAGGACGCGTCCTCCCTTCCTGGCCTTCTCCTTGTCCTTCTCGCTGAATATCGGGGCGAGGAGCTGGACCAGCATGTCGGGCTCGACGCGCTCGATCACCGCGTTCCGCTCGATCACTCCGGCCTCGTGAAGGTCGAAGGCGATGTTGAGCGCGGCGAGGCCGGTGCGCTTTCCGGTCCGGGTCTGCAGCATGTAGAGCTTGCGGCGCTCGATGGTGAACTCGATGTCCTGCATGTCCTTGTAGTGCACCTCGAGCCGGTCGCGGATCGTGAGGAGCTGGGCGTAGCACTCCGGAAGGAACTCCTCGAGGGAGAGTCCCTGGCCGTCCGAGGCCTGGGCCCTGGAGATCGGGCGGGGAGTGCGGATGCCGGCCACCACGTCCTCGCCTTGCGCGTTCGGGAGGTACTCGCCGTAGAACACGTTCTCGCCGGTGGCCGGATTGCGGGTGAACGCGACGCCGGTGGCGCAGTCGTCGCCCAGGTTCCCGAAGACCATGCACTGGACGTTGACGGCCGTGCCGAGGTCGTCCGCGATGCCGTACTGGCGCCGATAGATGCGCGCTCGCTCGTTCATCCAGCTCCGGAACACCGCGGCGATCGCTCCCCACAGCTGCTCCCTGGGATCCTCCGGGAAAGGCTTGCCGGTGGCCTTACGGACCCTCTCCTTGTACCTCCGCACCAGCGTCGCGAGGTCCGCGGCGGTGAGGTCGGTGTCGTGCTCCACTCTCCTGCTTCTCTTTGCCGCCTGGAGCAGCGCCTCGAACTCGTGTTTGTGCACCCCGAGGACCACGTCCGAGTACATCTGGATGAACCGGCGGTACGAGTCGAACGCAGACCGGCGATCGCCACCGACGCGCGCGAGCCCCTCCACCGCGCGCTCGTTCAGGCCCAGGTTCAGGATCGTGTCCATCATCCCGGGCATCGAGAACTTCGCTCCGGACCGCACGGACACCAGCAGCGGATCGTTGTCGTCGCCGAAGCGCTTCCCCTGCTCCGATTCGAGGCGGGCGAGCGCCGCGCGGACCTCCGCGTCGAGGCCATCGGGCATCCGGTTCCCGCCCTCGAAGTACAGGTTGCAGGCGCGCGTGGAGATCGTGAAGCCGGGCGGGACGGGGATGCCAAGGTTCGTCATCTCGGCGAGGTTCGCCCCCTTGCCGCCCAGGAGGTCCTTCATTCCGCTGTTCCCCTCGGCGCTCCCGTTCGCGAAGAAGTAGATGAGCTTTTCCATCACGCTCTCCTGTCGGCTTGGCCGGCCAGCTCGCGAATGTCGAAATAGGACACCAGGAGGGTTCTCAATCGCCCCAGGAGCTCGCAGCGGTGATGCGTGGCCTCCGAGTGTCCCGGATCGATGACGAGCACCTCGTCGAAGAACCGCTCGACCGGATGGATGAAGCGAGAGATGAGATCCACGACCTCGGAGTAACGCTTTCGCTCCGAACCGAGGCGCATGAGCGGCGCACATTCCTCCACGAGCGACTCGAGTCGCAGCGCGGCGGGCTCGCGCTCCAGGTACCCGGCGACATCCGCCGCGCCGGAAAGTGCCCGGTCGATCTCCGCCGCACCCTTGCTGAGGATGTTGTCCACGCGCTTGGTCAGATCCACGAGGTGCTCGAAATCGGCCCGACCCCGCACCTTCCTGATCGCCTCGAGCCTCGCCGCGACGTCCGGCATCGTCCACGCCGCGCCGCCCGTCGCCCCTCGCACCTCCATGACCGAGTTGATCTCGTTGACCGTGAATCCCTGGTCTCGCAGGAAGTCCCGGAACCGCTGCTCGAGATAGGCGAAGACCCGGTCGTCCACGTCGCCGCCGGTCGAGTGCGCCGACGTGCGCCACAGGTCCTCGATGGACAGGGCCCACGCCCGATCCTGAATGATCCGGAAAAGCCCCGTCGCCGCTCGGCGGAGCGCGAACGGGTCCCGGGAGCCCGTGGGCGTCTCGCCCGCGGCCAGAAGCGAGCCGAGCGTGTCGAGCTTGTCGGCCACCGACAGCACGCTGCCGATCTCCGTCTCGGGCAGCGAGTCCTCCGCCCCCGAGGGCCGGTAGTGCTCGTACACGGCGTCGGCCACCGCGGGATCCTCTTTCTCGTGGCGGAGGAGCAGGCCGCCCACGACGCCCTGCAGCTCGGGGAACTCCCCGACGAGACCCGTGGCGAGGTCCGCCTTCGAGAGCTCAGCGGCGCGCCCCGCCGCCTCCACCGACGATGCCGCGAGATCGAGTCGTCGCGCCAGGCCCTCCGCGATGTGCCGGGTCCGGCGGACCTTGTCGAGGTAACTGCCGGCCTTCTTGTGGAACGCGACGCCTTCGAGGGCGGGGAGGCGCGACGCCAGGGGGCGCTTCCGGTCTTCCGTCCAGAAGAAGCGCGCGTCCTCGAGACGGCCGCCGACGACCCAACCGTTGCCGCGCGCCACATGTCCCGCCGGGTCCCGATCCGTGTTGGCGACCGCCAGGAACACGGGAAGCAGGCGCCCCTCCGACTGGACCGAGAACGCTTTCTGGTGGTGGCGAAGCGTGGTCACGAGGATCTCGCGTGGAAGCTCCAGATAGACGGGATCGAACCGCCCGGTGACCACCCCCGGCCATTCCAC
>JBGQAU010000131.1:0-5112 GCA_041494445.1 Acidobacteriota bacterium
CGGGGGTGCATCCGTGAGCGGCTGCGACGACATCCGGCCGCTCGTTCACGAGCGCCTCGACAGCGAGATTTCCGGGGATCGCGCCGCGGCGCTCGAGGCCCACCTCGGCGCGTGCGGCGAGTGCCGCGCCATCGCCGAAGGGCTCGCGGCCGTCCGGGCCGGGCTGCGCGCCCTTCCCGAGCACCGCCTTCCCGCCGACGCGCTGGAGGCGGTCCTCGACCGCACGGTGCGCGCGGGCCGGATGCAGGTCCTCCCGCGCCTCGCCGCCCTCTGGCCTGCGTGGGCCGGCGCCGCCGTCGTCGTCGTCCTCGCGTCGCTGCTCCTGCGCTGGCCTCTCACGCCTAAGGCGCCCGTGGGACCTTCTCCCGCCGAGGTAGCGAGGGGCAGGGACGAGGTGCGCCGGGTGCTCTTCCTGGCCTCCCGCGCCCTTCATCGCGCGGAGCGCGCGGCGAGCGAGAGGGTCCTCTCCGGGGAGGTCGCCCCGGCGCTCCGCCGCCTCCCGATCCGATGGGCCCCGAGGCCCGAGCCGAGGAAATCATGATCAAGCGGTCCAGGGTCGCGGTCGCTCTCGCGCTGTTGTCGGTCGTCCTCGCCGCGCGCCAGCCGGCAAGGGCCGCGGACCGGGAGGAGTCCCGCCTTCGCGGATTCGTTGACGGATCGGCGTTCCTGAGCCTCGAGGGAGAGGACTCCCAGATGGTCGAGATCCATCTCGGACCCACGCTCCTGGGCGCGATCACCCGCGGCGCCAAGGACGACAAGGACGCGGCCTCGCTCCTCGGCGGGCTCCGATCGGTGTCGGCGTACATCGTGGGCCTCGACAAGGATCCCGACCGGATCGCGAAGGCGACGAAGCTCTTCCGGGAAATAGAGGAGCGGCTCGTGCGCGACGGATGGGAGCGTCTCGCCCGCATCCGGGACAAGGGCGACCGCGTGAACGTGTTCGTCCTCGGCGGCGACAGGACCGTGGACGGCCTCGTGGTGCTCGTCTTCGACCGGGAGGAGAAACAGGTGGTGTTCGCGAACCTCGCCGGGTCCCTCGATCTAGCGAAGCTTGACCGCCTGCACGAGTCCCTCGACATCCCGGGCCTCGACGAGCTGAGCGACAAGAGCCGGGAGGATCGGAAGAAGGAAAGCGAGCCGCACCGCGAGCGCCGCGAAGAGGACGCGCCATGACCTCCCGGCGCGCGGTCCCGGTCGCGTCCCGCTGAGAGGCGCAGCAGGAGGCGCGCCGCCGGCATCGATTCGTGCTAGAACCTATCGTAGCCCGCTCGACCGCGGGACGGAGAGGTACACCCTTCAAGGAGGCCCGCGATGAGGAGATCGACCGGAGCGCGCTGGATCGTCGTGCTCGCTTTCGCCGTCCTGACGGTGGCCCTTCTCGGTTCCATCCGGGCCACGGAGACGAAAGTCCCCGCCGGCGAAACCCACACCTCGGCCACCTTGACGAAATCCCCCACGCCACCGAAGTTCGCGAAGGTCGAGCTCATGGATCTGAACACCGCCACGAAGGAGCTGCTGATGCTCCTGCCGGGCATCGGCGACGCGTACGCCCAGAAGATCATCGACGGGCGGCCTTACCAGGCGAAGAACGAACTGACGAAGCGCAAGATCCTGCCTGAGGGCGTTTACGGGAAGATCGCGAGGCGCGTGATCGCGAAGCAAGTCGCCACCCAGAAGAAGAAGTAGGGGCCCGCTTCCTTGTCGTGTCGCGGCCATCCCGCGGCGCCTCCGCCGTAGGCGTGTTGGTAATGGTGCACGGCGCAGCCGAGGAAGTTCGGCTGCTCTCGGGCCGCTTCTGAAAGCTGCCGCGCGAGATCGAGGAGCCCCATCTCGCCTTCCTCGTAGAGCGTCTCTCCCGGCAGGAGGGATACGCCTCGCGGGTCCGGCGGCGACGTCTCGAAGAGCGATTCGGCGGGGCCGTAGCGGACCTCGTCCGCGATGTCGTCCCACGCATGGCCGGCGCTGTCCCGATTCGACCCGTCCATGTAGTTCATCAGCGTGACGAAATCCACACGGTCCTGCACGTGGTGGATGAACGCCTTGTCCTCGCTTCCATGACGCAGCCGGTAGCTTTCCTCGCCGTCGTCACGGTCCAGCCAGGTCGGCAGCGTCACCGCCAGCGCGTGGCGTGGATGCGCGCCGTCGAGGCACTCGCGGACGCGGTCGAGCAGCCCCAGGTACTCCCGCGCCAGCCCCTGGTTTCGTCGATCGCGCCGCAGCCCGCCGCGCCCGGACCGCCACACGGGGCGGTAGCGGAAAAGGAAGTCGCGGCTGCGCGCCCCATGGGGCTCGATGTCGAGCTGCACGCCGGCGAAGCGCGCCTCGCCGCCCCGCGCGTCGAATTCGAGGATCTCCCGCACCCACGCGAGGACCGCCTCGTGGTCGCACCGCCGATGGAGACGGAACGGCCGGATCCAGGCATCCTGGATCGCACCCACCGGCACAGCGTACACGTCGATTCCGCGGGCCCTCGCCTCGGCCAGGAACGAACGGAGCGACGATTCGTTCCACGCCGAGGGATCGGCAAGGAAGTAGAGGCGTCGGACGTCCAGCGGGCCGTCCCGGCAGACTCGGAGCACGCGCTCCTGCGCCGTCGCGTCCGACACGCCTCCGTCGGGGCGGCCGTTCGTCATCCCGACCGCCTCGTCCCACACGTACATGCCGCTGCCGGCGAAAGCAGGGCTCGCGGCGAGCAGGAGCGCGACGGGAAGGCGTCCCCGCACGACGCGCAGGTCTCAGCGGTCGCCGAAACAGGTCCCGACGAGGCGCGCGGCGTTGATCCACGCGTGGTCCGGGGGGACGAGCTTCCGCTCCCGCGCCACCTTCTCGAGCGGGACGGGCTCGCAACGCCCACCGCGGACCGCGACCATCACGTTGTAGACCCCAGCGGCCAGCAGCTCCGCGGCCTTCGTTCCCAGCCGAGTGCACAGGAAGCGGTCGGCCGCCGTGGGCGTCCCGCCGCGCTGGACGTGCCCCAACGACGTGACACGCGCCTCGGTCCCCGTGACCCGCTGGAGCTGGCGCGCGAGCCGGCTCGCCATCGGCTCCGTGACCATGGTCGGCCCTTCCAGGTCGCCGCCTTCCGGGTCGTCGGGCGCCTCGTCGCCCTCCGCCGCCTCGCCGCGGCCGGCCGTCTTGCGGGCCGGCTTGGCGGGCCTCTTCCGCTTCCCCCCGACCTTCTCGCCGCGCCCCGACTCGGCCGCCGCTTCCTGCCGGGTCCGTGCCCCTTCGGCCACGACGATGATCGAGAAGCGCTTTCCGCCCCGACGCCGCGCCTTGAGGTGCTCGGCGACCACTTCGAGGTCGAAAGGGATCTCGGGAATGAGAATCACGTCCGCCCCGCCCGCGGTCCCCGCGCCCAGCGCGAGCCAGCCGGCGTTGTGACCCATCACCTCGCAAACGATCAACCGGTTGTGGCTCGTCGCGGTCGAGTGCAGGCGGTCGATCGCCTCGGTCGCGATCGCCATCGCCGTGTCGAAGCCGAACGAGACGTCCGTCTCCGCGACGTCGTTGTCGATGGTCTTGGGCAGCGTCAGCACGTTCATGCCGACGGCCTCGTGGAGGTGCAGCGCGTTCTTCTGGGTCCCGCGCCCCCCGAGGCAGACGAGGACGT
Source organism: Acidobacteriota bacterium (assembly GCA_041494445.1). GTDB lineage: Bacteria > Acidobacteriota > Polarisedimenticolia > Polarisedimenticolales > JAIQFR01 > JAIQFR01. The sequence goes on from JBGQAU010000131.1 coordinate 3,614, forward strand.
CGATCCCGAGCCGCTTCGCGTTCGCGGCGACGGTCTCGGTCATGTCCATGACCTTGCCGCCCATGGGCATCCGGTGCGGCTTGTCCCGGCTCGTACCGAGGATCGTCCCGCCGAGGGTCAGGATGCCGCTCACCGACCGCGAGTCCAGCGGGCGCGTCCGGTTCTCGACGAGCCCCCGGAACCCGTCGAGGATCCCGATCACCTCGATGCCGTAGTGGTCGAGTGCGGGCTTCGCCACGGCGCGGATCGCGGCGTTCAGGCCGGGGCAGTCCCCGCCGGATGTGAGAATCCCGATGCAGTGGGTCCGCGGCTTCCTGCTCACATGTCCCCTCCTCTCGGCCGCGGACATTGTACCCGGGGCGACCGGGGCCCTCGACCCCGCGGGTCTCATCGCCTCCGCCGGCGCGCAAGCGCAAGGAAGACGCCGGCGATGCCGAGCGGCGCGGCGAGCCCCGAGACGAGCAGTCCGGCGATCCGCGCGGGAGTCCTGAGACCGTAGGTCAGCGCGATCCGGTGCTCGCCCGGCGGCACGGCCACCACCATGAATCCCCCCGCGTCCTCGGGAGGGCTTGTCCCCCTCCCGTCCACGCTGGCCCGCCACCCGGGGAACGCCTGTTCCAGCACGACGAGCCGGCCCCCGCCCTCCGGCGCCTCGACGCGCGCCTCGATACGGCCCGGCCGTCGCGAGTAACTTCCAGGGTCGAGAGGAACGGGCGGGCGACCGGCGCTTTCCAGCGCGGCGTAGGGGCGGGCGGCGAGCCGTGATGGCTCCCTCCTGCGCTCGCCGACGCTCGTGTGGCGCCTTTCGGCGGCTGCGGGCAGCCACCACCATGCGGTGAGCGCCGCGGCGAGCGTCCCGGCGCGCCGGCCTCGCGACGCCTCCGGCCGCCCGGCGGACGACGCCTCGAGCGCCAGCGCCGGAGCGAGCGAGACCGCGAGGGTGAAGAGCGAAAGCAGGTGGGTCAGGACGAGCCCGGCGGCCGAGACCGCGAGGATCGCGGCGTGCCGGAGCCGCGGCTCGCGGGCAGTCCTGAGCGCCGCAGCCGCCGCGAGCGGCAGGAACAGGAACGCGTTCGCCTCTCCGAGCGCCCCGCGATAATCGAACACCGCGAGCCTCCATGGCGCGAACGCTCCGGCAATCGCCCCGACCAACGATCCCCGCCGGCCCGCCCCGAGGAGGCGCGCCGCGGCGAGGAAGGAGAGGGCCGAGAGAACATGCCCCAGGAACAGCTCCAGCTTGAGCGCCCCTATCGGCGCGAGTCCGGCCAGGATCCCCGGCAGAGCCAGCAGGAAGTTCAGCGGCCCGTAGAACTGGAAGAGCGGCATCCCGGCGCCGAGGTACGGGATCCAAAGGGGGTACCAGGATCCGACCCCGATCGAGCGACCGTAGGCCCAGATCCCCCAGAGGTGGTCGAGATCGTGGATGCGCGGCATCCCCGCGCGCGCCAGCACGTGACCCGACGCCGCGCCCACGGCGGCCGCCGCGGCGAACGCCGCGA
>JBGQAU010000057.1:0-21095 GCA_041494445.1 Acidobacteriota bacterium
CTGCGGCAGGCGGGTCAGGCTCGGGCCGGGGATCTCCTCGAAGGTCAGGGCCGGGGAGATCCCGCTCGGCGGCCTCGAGGCCCCGCTCGGAGAGGTCCGGCGCAGCGCCCTCGCGGGGGAGACCAAGCGCGCCCTCCTCGGGATCCGGCTCCCCGTCCCGCTGGCGCGTCTCTTCCATCCGCGCTCCCGCAAGCTGATGGGGGTGAACTTCAGCCTCCCGCGTCAGGCCTTCGAGCGGGTCAATGGCTACGACGAGGACTACGACAGCTACGGGTTCGAGGACTACGACCTCGAGATTCGCCTCAGGCGCTCGGGGTACGCCCTCTACCCGCTCCTCAACCGAGCGGTGGTCTACCACCTCTACCACCCGATGAGCGCCTTCACGGACGACAGCAGGAATCGCCTCGAGGCGCTGGCGGCGTCGGAACGGACGCGCTGCGAGAACGGGCTCGTGGCCCGAGGGGATCAGAACCGGCGGGAAGCGGGGGCCTCGCGCTCCCGTTGAGCCTCGGCCTGCTTCGCGTAGCGATAGAAGGTCCCCTCGAAGTTGCCCAGGGCGATGACGAAGCCGGGCCAGCCGTCGAGGATCCCCAGGCGGAGCACGTAGTGCCGGACGAACGCACCGGCGGCGTGGACCAGGGCCTTCCCCATCCCGGGCCGGACTCCCTTCGCCGAGAGCCTCTCGGCACCCAGCGAGGAGTAGCGATCCATCTTCCGGATGACCTCGGACAGGTCCTTGAACGGCTCCTGCCAGATCGCGTTGCGAAGGCGCCCCAAGTTCCCCCGCACGACGTATCGCTCGTGGACCTTGTCCTCGAGGAACCGGATCGCCCCCCGCCGGAACAGCTGCGGCTGGCGGTAGTCGGGATACCAGCCCGAATGCCGGATCCACCTCCCCATGAAGAGATTCCGCCGGGGGACGAGGTAAGCGTCGGCCGCGCCGAGATCGGAGATCACCCTTAGGATCTCGTCGCGCGCCTCCTCGGTGCACCGCTCGTCGGCGTCCAGGCTGAAGATCCACTCGAAGCGGGTCTCGGCGACCGCGTCGTTCCTCAGCTTCCCGAACCCCTCGAAGGGGATCTCGACCACCCGGGCGCCCAGGCGCTCCGCGATCTCGACCGTGCGGTCCGTGCTGAGCGAGTCCGCGACCACGATCTCGTCCGCCCAGGCGACGCTGCGGATCGCCTCCTCGATCTTCCTTTCCTCGTTGAACGTCAGGATGAACACCGATATCCGCGGCATCGAGGCCTCCCGGGACGCGGTCACGCGGCGCCCCCGATCCCGAGCGCCCGGAGCACGGCGGGCAGGTCGGACAGGTCGTCGAAGAGCGCGTCCGGCCGCGCCGCCTCGAGCCGCTCCCTGGGGACCCAACCGGAATGGACGGCGATCGCGCGAAACCCGTTGACCCGCGCGCAGTGGATGTCGAGCTCCGTGTCGCCGACCACCGAGACCCGCGCCGGGGGAATCTCGGACCCGGCGAGACGCGCCAGCCTGTCGCGGGCGACGCGGGCGATCTCGGCCCGGTCCTTGTGGTCCGAGGAGAAGCCTCCCGACGAGAAGTACCGGTTGAGACCGAACGGCTCGAGCTTCGCCCGCGCGCCCTCCTCGATGTTGCCGGTGAGGAGTCCCATCAGGACGTACGGCCTCAGGCTGAGCGCCTCGAGCAGCTCGCGTACCCCCGGCATGACCCGCCGCCGCGGATCCGGGCGGGCGAGCTCGTCCCTGAGCGCCCTGACGTACGACTCGCGGAACGCCGCCTCGGACCCGGCGATCCTCTCCTCGGGGATCCCCGCCTCCCTCGCGATCTCCTCGACGATGACCGGATCGGTCTTTCCCTCGAACCGCACGCGACGCGAAGGGACCTCGATGTCGGGGAGGCCGAGAACCTCCCGGAACGCGGTCTCGATCGCGCGCCGGCCCGCCCCCGCGCAGTCCACCAGGGTCCCGTCGAGGTCGAAGAGCACCACGGAGAGGTCCATGGGCCCGGATTCTATTACGCCTCGCCGTCGGCGTCAGGGCGGCGACGCCTCTCGGCTCCGGGACCGGAGCGGTCTATGTTCTGCCCTCGGGGAGGAGGTCGCGTGCAGGCCCGTCCGCGGCTCCACCAGGTCGATAGGCGTCCGGAGGAGGTTCGCCGGCCGGGGGAGGTCTGGGCGGGGGTCCGCCGGATCCTCGTCGCGCGCGACGGCCCGCTCGGCCCGCTCGTGCTGGCCCTCCCGGCGGTCTTCGCGCTGCGAGGCGCGTACCCGTCCGCGTGGCTCGCGCTCCTCGTGCGTGCGACCACCGCGCCGCTCGCCCGCCTCGCGAGCGGTGTGGACCAGGTGATAGAGGACGTCGGCGACCCGAACCGGCTGCCCGCCATGCTGAAGGCTTTCCGCGCCGACCTCTTCATCTCGATGTCCGCGGGAGGAAGGACCTCCTGGGCCGCGGCCACGGCGAGGGTCCCGCATCGCGTCGGCCCCGGGCACCGCGTCTACTCGGCGCTGTTCGAACGGCGGGTGGACGAGCGGCTCGCCTCGAGCGACCGGCATGAGGTCGAGTACGCGCTCTCCTACGCGCACCGGGCCGGCGCTCCCGGCGGGCCGGCACGCTTCCCGCTGGCGATTCCGAGCGCGGCCGTCGAAAGCGCGAGGATCTGGCTCGGGGAGCACGGGATCGGCGGGCGGTTCGTCGTGCTCAGGCCGGAGGGCGGGGGGGCCTCCTGTCCTCCCTGGCCTGCCGGGCACTTCGTTCGCCTTGGCACCCTCCTGGCCGCGGAGGGGGCGCAAGTCGTTTTCTCGACCAGTCCCGGGGACGATGCGACGACCAAGCTCCTCGATGCCGCGGATCTACCCGCCCGCCGGATGCCCCGCTTCACCGGCGACCTGGCGACGCTTCCCGCGCTCGTTCAGGCGGCCTCGCTCGTCGTCGGGAACAGCTCGGGTCCGCTGCACCTCGCGGCCGCCCTGGGGACGCCCACCCTCTTCCTCCAGGCCCCCTGGCCTTCCTGCGGCCCGGCGCGCTTCGGGCCCTACGCGGCGAACGGCTTCAGCCTCGTGCCCGAGATCCCCGAAGCGGCGGCATGGAGCGCCCACGAGCGCGGGGCGCGCGGACGCGACCTGATGGCGTCGATCTCACCCGCCGTCGCGCTCTCCTGCGCGATCGCGATCCTGGATGGCCGGTCGCCGTCGCTCTAGGCCGGGTCAGATCTCCGGCATCCGGTGGTCGATCCCGGCGTGGAACGCGGAGATCGCCTCCCACGCCTCCCGTGCCGTCTCCGCGTACGTGAAGAGGGCGGCGTCGCTCTCGGAGATCATGCCCTCGCGCACCATCTCGTCGAACCGGATCACGCGGTCCCAGAACTCCCGGCCGAACAGCACGACCGGCACCGGCGGCACCTTCCCCGTCTGGATCAGCGTGAGCGTCTCGAACAGCTCGTCGAACGTGCCGAACCCGCCGGGGAACGCCACGAGCGCCTTCGCGCGCATGAGGAAGTGCATCTTGCGGATCGCGAAGTAGCGGAACTGGAAGCACAGCTCCGGGGTGACGTACGGGTTCGGTCGCTGCTCCTGGGGGAGCACGATGTTGAGGCCGACGCTCTTGGCCTCGGCGTCGTGAGCGCCGCGGTTGGCCGCCTCCATGATGCCGGGCCCCCCGCCGGTGACCACGACGTACTCGCGGCGCGAGTCCACCTGGCCGGAGGAGGAGACGATCCGGCCGAACTCGCGGGCCTCGTCGTAGAAGCGCGAGTTCTCCACGATCCGTCGGGCGCGCTCCGCTCTCGCGCGGGCGGCCGCGTCGCCGGGTCGCGCCCGCGCGGCGGCCTCGGCCGCCTCGAGACGCCGCCGCGCCTCGACGGGTTCGGGGATCCGGGCGCTCCCGAACACGACGATGGTGGACACGATCCCGTGCTCTCGCTGCACGAGGTCCGCCTTGAGCAGCTCGAGCTCGAGGCGCACCGAGCGGAGCTCGTCGCGGTTCAGGAACTCGACATCCTCGTACGCCTTCCGGTAGGAGGGGGAGTCGGGGAAGGGGTCACCGTTCCGCATACGGACGCCTCGACCCTCGCCCGCGCTCCGTCAAGCGCCGGCTTGGGGTGCCGGCAGGACGGTCACGGTCTCCGGGCCGGAGGTCACAACCTCGAGGGGATCGTCGCCGGGATCCGACAGCCGGACCGCCGCGAGCGCCGCGAGCTTCCCCTTCTCGAGCGTGCCGAGCGTCTTTTCCAGTCTCAGGGCGCGCGCGCCGTTGAGCGTCGCCATCCTCAGCACCGCGGCGGGGGAGAGACTCGGGTGCTCGCGCCTCAGGCCGGCCATCTCGGAGTAGAGGTCGAGGTCCGAGACGCTGGCGAGCGAGTCGGTGCCGAGGGCGACGGGGATCCCCGAAGAGAGCAGCTTCGGGACCGGCGTCTTCCCCACGCCGAGGCGCAGGTTGCTCCTCGGGCAGGTGACGACCGTCACGCCGCGGGCCTGGAGCTTCGAGAGGTCCTGCTGCCCGAGGTGGATGCAGTGGACCGCCAGGGTGCTCGAAGTGAGCGCCCCGAGGCGGTCGAGGTACTCCACCGGGGAATGGCCGGGAGGATGCCAACCCTCGTCCCATCCGCCGCGCGCCCGGAGAAGATCGGGGAACGGCCCGGAGCCGTCCAGGAGCATCGCGGCCTCGTCCCAAGTCTCGGCGAGGTGGATCGAAAGGATCTCCCCCGAGGCGATCGCGCGCCCTGCCAGCGCCTTCAAGAGCGCCGCCGAAACCGTGTGGGCCGAGTGGGGTGAGAGGACCACGCCGACGCGCCCGCGCGCCGCCTTCACGTCGGGCTCGTTCTCTATCGAGTCGAGGGAAGCGGCTGCGCGGTCGAGCAGCCGCTCGGCGTCGTCCGCGCGGAATCCCGTCAGCTCCATGAACACCACGGCGTGGAGCGGCGATCGCGCCAGGATCCCCGCGGTCCAGGGAACACCTGCCACGTCGCCGACGGCGGCCGTTCCGCGCGCGGCCATGTCGGCGACCGCCTTCACCGCGGTCTCCCGGCGCACCGCATCGGGAGCCTGCTCGACCCGCTCCAGCCGGTCGCGGAACCATGCGACGTAGGATCCGCCCGGAGGAGGATCGTCCCGCATCCACGAGAGGTCGAGGTGGACATGGGCGTTGACGAGGCCGGGGAGCAGCACCGAATCGCCGAGATCCACGATTTCGGCATCATCCCCGGCCGCCTTCAGAACCTCGCCCTTCCGTCCGACCGCCGCGATGCGGCCCCCGTGGACCGCCACGGCCCCGTCGGCGAGCGGAGGAGAGGCCACGGCGAGCACGTGCCTGGCAGTGTAAACGATCATGTTGCGGCTCCGGACGGGGGGACGGCTCCCGGAGCCCGATTATAGGGGAAAGCGGCAGGATCGTGGCCCGGCCGCGTGCTAATATTTGAGCCGTAGAGAAGAAGGGAATCCCGCCCAGGGGGTCCGAGCCCCCACGGAGGAGGCGATCGCATGGTCCGGTGCCTCCGTCTGGCCGCCCTGCTGGCGGCCGTCCTGGCCGCTTCGGCCCCGGCCCGCGCGGACGTGGCGGCTGAGGCCTACGCCGCGATGGGGCTCAAGGCGCAAGACGTCCTGACGGGGAGCGTCTTCACGGCCCGCGTCCTCCCCGGAGAGGCGAAGCAGGTGGTGGCCATTGTCACCCACTTCACCGGAAGGAAGGACGACGCCGACGCCGTCGACGTTCGCCTCGAGGTGTACCGGAAGGACGGCGCCGCGCTGGTCTCGGTCTACTCCCGAGACCTTGGGAAGGAAAACGGCGGGTTCGTGGGACGCGGCGATCTCGAGCTCCTGGACCTCGATGGGGACGGAGTGAGCGAGATCGTCGTGTCGTACGACCAGCTAGGGAACCCCATGGTGCAGCGCCGGGCCGGCGAGGTGATCGTCCACGAGCCCGCGGGGTTCCGGGTCGCGTGGAGCGGCGACCTGGAGTACGACGCCACCCGGGCCGCCCGCGACGTGCCCCAGGACCGCCGCGACCGGTTCGTCCGGAGGCTCGACCCCGGCGCCACGATCCGGACCCACGGCATCACGCTCTTCATGACGAAGAAGGTGATCGCCGTGGCGGGCGAGCGCCTCCCCGAGCCGAAGGAGATCCGCGAGACTTTCCCGCTCAGGCCGGCGCCTCAGCCCTGAGCCGGCCGCCTCCGAGCCGCCTCGCTACTCGTACCTCAGCGCCTCGATCGGGTCGAGATGCGAAGCCTTCCGGGCAGGGTAGAACCCGAAGAAGATCCCGACCACGGCGGAGAAGCCGAACGCGATCCCCACCGAGCTGGCGCCGATCTGCACCGGCCAGCCCGCGAAGCGCGAGATCGCCTGCGAGCAGACGGCCCCCAGGAGCACGCCGATCGCGCCGCCCAGGACCGACAAGACAACCGCCTCGAGGAGGAACTGGGCGAGGACGTGGTGCCCCTTGGCGCCGATGGCCATGCGAAGGCCGATCTCCCGGGTCCTCTCGGTCACCGACACCAGCATGATGTTCATGATCCCGATCCCGCCCACCAGGAGCGAGACCGCCGCGACCGTGCCCAGGAGGATCGACAGCGTGCGGGTGTTCTCCGCCGCCATCGACGCGATCTCCTCCTGGGAGCGCATCATGAAGTTGTTGTCCTGGCCGGGGCCGAGCTTCTGCCGCTGGCGGAGCAGCGCCTCGATCTCTTTCTGCGCCTGCGCGACCTTGTCCACGGACACGGCCGACACGTAGATGACGTCGATCCGGTCCCGGTGTCCCGCGTGCCCCTGAAGGCGGTTCATCACCGTGGTGTACGGCGTGGCGGCCAGGTCGTCCTGGTCCTGGCCCATGGTGTTCGAGCCCTTCTTCTCCAGCACGCCCAGGACCTTGAAGGGGACGTTCTTGATCCTTACGACCTGCCCGACGGCGTCGCCATCCGGGAACAGATTGTCGGCCACGGTGTGCCCGAGCACGCAGACCTTCGCCGCGCCCTTGACGTCCGCTTCGCTGAACCAGGTCCCCTGCTCGAGGTTCCAGGCCCGGATGAACGGCCAGTCCAGGCCGACTCCCTGGATCTGCGTCGCCCAGTTCAGCTCGCCGGCGACGATCTGGCCGGAGGTCCTCTCGCCGGGAGTGGCGTAGGCCACCGACGGGCACTCCGCCTTGATGGCGTCCGCGTCCGCCGGGCTCAGGGACGACTGCCCGGTGAAGATGCGCGCTCCCGATTGCGTCACCGCCCCCGGCATGATCATGATGAAGTTGGTGCCCAGCGAGGTGATCGAGGACTGGATCGAGGTGGAGGCGCCCGAGGCCACGGCGACCACGACGATCACGCACGCCACGCCGATGATGATCCCGAGCATGGTGAGCGACGATCGCATCTTGTTACGGAAGATCGCCTTGAGACCGACCTTGAGGATGTTCCCGGTGCGGACCAGCGTGACCCTCACGGCCTCGCCTCCGCGCGCGCCCTCGCCTCCGCGCGCTGCGCCTTGACCTGCTCGATCGGCTCGTCCTTCACGATCTTGCCGTCCCTCATATGGACGACCCGCTTCGCGTGCACGGCGACGTCGAGCTCGTGGGTGATCAGGAGGATCGTCTTCCCCTGCCCGTTCAGCTCCTGGAAGATCGCCATGACTTCCTCGGAGGTCCGAGTGTCGAGGTTCCCGGTGGGCTCGTCGGCCAGAAGGACCGCCGGATCGGTGATCAGGGCCCGGGCGACCGCGACGCGCTGCTGCTGCCCGCCCGAGAGCTGCGAGGGGTGGTGGTGCTCCCGCCCCACGAGTCCCACCTGGGTCAGCACCTTCTGGGCGCGCTCGAGTCGCTCTTCCGAGCCGAACGCGGCGCGCCCATACAGGAGCGGGAGCTCCACGTTCTCGAGAGCGGTGGTCCGCGGGAGCAGGTTGAAGCTCTGGAACACGAACCCGATCTTCGCGTTCCGGATCTCGGCGCGCTCGTCGGCGTCGAGACTCGAGACGTCCACGCCGTCGAGCCGGTACGTGCCCGAGGTCGGGCGGTCGAGACAGCCGAGCAGGTTCATGAGCGTGGACTTCCCCGACCCCGACGGGCCCATCACGGCCACGAACTCTCCCGGCTCCACCGCCAGGTCCACCCCGTCGAGGGCGCGCACCTCCACCTCGCCCATGCTGTAGACCTTCACGAGGTCGCGGATGTCGACGAGCGCCTGGATCAAAACATCCTACCCCCGCCCGGCGGTCGCGCGCTGTTCTCGACCTTCGCGGTCGCCTGGCCCACGACGACCTTCTCGCCCGGCTGGATCTCTCCCTCGACGATCTCGGTGTACTTCCCGTCCGAGATCCCGGTCCGCACCTTGACCGGCTTGATCTCGTTCTTTCCGGTGAGGAGGTAGACCGTCTGCATTCCCTTCCCGCCGCGGGCCTGCATCCCCCCCGCGAGCGCCACCGCGGCCCCTTCCAGCCCCGGCCGTCGCTCCGCGGCCTGAGCGACGCGCTGCTCCGGAGAGGCCCCGCCGGCCGGTCCCTGGGCGCGCGCCCCGCCGAGCGAGGCGCTCTTCGCTTCAGCGGCTCCCTGGGTCGGCCGGAACCGGAGCGCCGCGTTCGGGATCCGGAGAACGTCGTGAACCGTGGCCACCTCGATGGTCACGTTGGCGGTCATCTGCGGGCGGAGCTTCCCGTCGGGGTTCGGGACCTCCACGATGACCGGGTAGGTGATCACGTTCTGGTTGGCGGTGGCGTTCAGCCGGATCTGCGAGATCTTCCCCCGGAACTCCTGCTCCGGGTAGGCGTCCACGCTGAACCGGACCGGCTGGCCGACCTGGATCCGGCCGATGTCCGACTGGTCCACGTCCGCCTGGACCTGCATCTTGGTCAGATCCTGGGCGATCGTGAACAGGGTCGGGGCCTGGAACGACGCGGCGACCGTCTGCCCGACGTCGTACTGGCGGGCGACCACGACCCCGTCGATCGGGGAGACGATCTTCGTGTACGCGAGGCTGGTCTCCGCCTGCGCCAGCGCGGCCCGGGACTGCTCGACCTGCGCTTGTGCCCCCTCGAACGTGGCCTTCGCGGCGTCGTAGTCGGATTCCGGCGCGAGCTTGTCCGCCAGCAGGCGCTCCTGCCGGTGGAACGAGATCTCCGCGCCCCGCATCTGGACCTCGTTCTGGAGCAGGTCCGCACGCCGCTGTTGCACCATCGCCTGGAAGTTGGTCGGGTCGAGCTCGGCGAGCAGCTGGCCCTTCTTCACGTTGCTGTTGAAGTCGGCGTAGAGCCGCGAGATGATCCCCGAGACCTGGCTTCCGACCTGCACGGTGGTGACCGCGGAGATCGAGCCCGTCGCAGTCACGGTCATCGTGACGTTGCCGCGGTCCACGGTCTCGGCGCGGTACTTGTCCTCTCCCTGCTGCTTCTCCCGCCGCCTCACGTAAAAGATGACGGCGCCGGCGGCGATGACGAGGACCAGGATCCAGAGCATCCAGCGGAGCTTGCGGTTCTTGGCCATAAGTGTGTTTTACGACCTCGTGGGTGAAAGGGTATTCTTGCGCTTCCGGAGGGATCTGGCAAGCCTGTCCGGCCTACGCCGGCGGCCCGCGGGGGAGGCACGCGTGAGCACCTCGATCGTGGTCCTGGCCGTGTTCGTCCTCGGGGCCGTCCTGGGGGGGATCGCCGTGGGCCTGGTGCGCGCGCGCGCGCTCGAGTCGTTGCGCGCCGAGGCGGCGTCGGCCCGCGAGGCGCTGGCCCGCAGGGAGTCCGACCTCGAGAACGAGCGCCGTGCCGCGGCGGAGCACCGCGCAGAGTCGGAGCGGCTGGAGGCGAAGTTTCGCGAGGCGTTTTCGGCCCTTTCGGCCGAGGCGCTCAGGAGCAACAACGAGGCGTTCCTGCAGCTAGCGAAGCAGTCCCTCGAGAAGTTCCAGTTGTCCGCGCACGAGGACCTGGCCGGCCGGCAGAGGGCGATCGGCGATCTCGTCAGTCCCGTCCAGCAGGTCCTCAAGGAGGTGGAGACCAAGCTCCAATCGATCGAGAAGGAGCGCGAGGGGGCCTATCGCGCCCTCCGCCAGCAGGTCGAGACGATGGCCTCGACCCAGGAGAGGCTCAAGGCGGAGACGGCGAACCTCGTGCAGGCGCTGCGCGCCCCGTCGGTGCGGGGGCGATGGGGCGAGATCCACCTGCGGCGGGTGGTCGAGCTGGCCGGCATGACGGAGCATTGCGACTTCGAGGAGCAGGTGAGCGTGCAAACCGAGGACGGCCGGCAGCGTCCCGACCTCGTCGTTCGCCTCCCGGGCGGGAAGCGGATCATCGTGGATGCGAAGGTGCCCCTGAAGGCTTACCTCGAGGCGCAGGAAGAGGCGGACGGGGGGGTGCGCGAGGCGAAGCTCGCCGAGTACGCGCGGCAGGTGCGCGAGCACGTCGTGCGCCTGGGCGGAAAGAAATACTGGGACCAGTTCCAGGACGCTCCGGACTTCGTGGTCATGTACGTCCCGGGCGAGGCCTTCTTCTCCGCGGCGCTCCAGGCGGACCCGGAGCTGCACGAGTTCGGCTTCTCCCGGAAGGTCCTCCTGACGAGCCCGACCAACCTGATCGCCATCCTCAAGTCGGTCTACTACGGCTGGCAGCAGGAGAAGGTCCGCGAGAGCGCCCAGAAGATTCGCGACCTCGGCATGGAGCTCTTCGACCGCCTCCGCGTGATGGCCGAGCACCTGGACAGCGTCGGCACCAGCCTGGGGCGGGCCGTGGACGCCTTCAACGAAGTCGCGGGGTCGTTCGAGCACCGCGTGCTGGTGTCGGCCCGCCGGTTCAAGGATCTCGGCGCGGCGAGCTCCAAGGATCTCCCCGAGATCGAGCCCGTCGGACGCACCGTGCGCGCGCTGGCGCCGACCGACGACGACGAGACTCCGCGAGAGCCCGGCGGGGCGGATCCCGCCTAGCCGGAGGCGGCCAGGCGCGTAAGCTCGCGGACCATGAGGCGCGCGTAGGCCCGCGGGCGCGAGTACGCTCCCGAGTGTCCCGAGAACCGCAGCGCCGCGACCCGCGAGCCGGGGATCGAGGCGGCGAGGCGTCGCGCCCCCGAGGGCGGCGCCACCGTGTCCCACGCGCCGACCACGATCGACACCGGGATCCGGGCCCCTCGTGGGGGGAGGCCCGGCGCCTCGCCGTCGAGCAGCTTCAGTTTCTCGAGCACGGTTCGCGAGGGCGTCGCCGCCTCCCTCGACGCCTTGAGAAGCCCGGGGACGCGGAGGAGCGTCGAGGGGAACACGCCCTCCCACGCGGCGAGCAGATTGAAAGCCGTGGCGAAGAGGATCCTGGTCGCAAGCTCGGGATTCTTCCGTGCCGCGGCCCATCGGACGAGGGCCGCCTGCGGGCGAGGAAGCCTCCCCGTCTCGGGAGGATGGCACAGCAGGAGCCCGGCCACGCGCTCCGGGTGGCGCGCGGCAAAGGCGAGCGCGACGAGGCTCCCGAACGAGGTTCCCCAGAGCACCGCTCGTTCGCTCCCGAGCGCGTCGAGCCCGCGGCCGACGTCCTCTGCCAGGGCGTCCCACGTGATCGGACCCGGCGCGGGATCGTCGGAGCGGTCCCCGGTCGTGTCGAGGGCGGCGACGCGGAAGCCCGCCGCCGAAGCCGCCGCCATCTCCTCTGCGTAGAGCCCGGTCCCGCCGGCGATTCCCGCCAGCTTCACGACGAGCGGCCCGTCGCCTCGAGCGCGGATCCTCATCGCGCTCCCTCTGGTATTCTCCGTCCCGGGAAGGGCGACGCATGGGTAGCGCGAACGGCGGGGCGGACCTCTCGAAGGTCCGCTTCGTGCTCGTGGGGCCGCGGTCGGGCGGCAACGTCGGGGCGGCCGCGCGGGCGCTCAAGAACCTCGGCTTCTCGCGGCTCGACCTGGTCGCGCCCGAGTGCGATCCCCGGGGAGAAGAGGCGCGCAGGATGGCGGTGGCGGCGGACGATCTCCTGCGGCATGCACGCCTCCACCCGGACCTCGACGCCGCCCTCGAGGGGGCGGGGGCCGTGATCGGGACGAGCCGCCGCGAGGGGAAGCACCGCCGGCCGCACTACCGCCTCGACGCGCTGGCGCCCGATCTCGCCCGGCTCGCGGCGGCGGGAGACCTCGCGCTCGTGTTCGGCCGCGAGGACTCGGGGCTCACCGACGCCGAGCTCGACCGCTGCACGCACCTGGTGCACTTCCTCTCCTCCGACGCCCTTCCGTCGTACAACCTCGCGCAGTCGGTGCTCCTGGCCGCCTACACGCTTCGTCTCGCGCTCGGCGAGGCGGCCGCGGGACCGGCCCCGGAGCCGCTGGCGGACCACTGGTCGCGCGAGGCGGCGTTCCGGCACCTCGAAGCGGCCCTCCTCGCCATCGGCTTCCTCCACGAGGATACCGCCGAGGGGATGATGCGGCGGACCCGTCGGGTGCTCGGCCGCGCGGATCTCACGCTGGGCGACGTCCAGGTCGTCCGGGGAATCGCGAGGCAGGTCCTGTGGCTCGCGCGCGCCGCGGGACTCCCCGTCCCCGAGGAGGAGGACCTGCCGCGCCCCTCGCCACCCGGTCCCGGCGAGGAGTGAGCGATGGACACCGCCGCGCTCACCCAAGCCCTCCTCGAGCGGGCCCGCGAGGAAGGGTTCGAGGCCGCGGGCGTGGCGGAAGCGCGGCCGCTTCCCCGGGACGCCCTCGCTCTCGAGTCGTGGCTCGCGCGAGGCTTCCACGCGGCGATGGGCTGGATCGCGCGGAGCCCCGACCTCCGCTCCGACCCCAGGAAGCTCATGCCCGGCTGCCGGAGCGTGGTGTCCCTCGCGGCCAACTACGGGCCCGGCGCGGAGACCGCGGCCCTCGCCCCCGGGCGCTCGAAGGTGGCGCTGTACGCGCGGCGGCGCGATTACCACGGGGTCTTGAGACAACGGCTGCGGCGGCTCGCCGCGTGGCTCGAGGAGGCCTCGGGCCATCCCGCGCGGACGTTCGTGGACACGGCCCCGGTGCTCGAGCGCGCCTGGGCCGAGGCGTCGGGGCTCGGGTGGATCGGGAAGAACGCCAACCTCCTGACGCGGGACCGAGGATCGTGGCTCCTCCTCGGAGAGATCCTGTCCGCCGCGCGTCTCGCGCCGACGCCGGGGCCGCACGCGGACTTCTGCGGGACGTGCACCGCGTGCCTCACGGCCTGTCCCACCGGGGCGATCGTCGGGCCCGGCGTCGTGGACTCGAACCTCTGCGTCTCGTACTGGACGATCGAGCACCGCGGCGCGATTCCGGAGCCGCTCCGGCCTGGGATCGGCGAGTGGATCTTCGGCTGCGACGATTGCCAGACGGTCTGCCCGTGGAACGTGAGCTTCGCGCGCGCCGTCGAGGGGGGCCCGCTGGCCGAGAGAGAGGACCTCCTCGGTCTCGACCCCGAGGAGGTGCTGCGGCTGGACGAGGCGGCGTTCCGGAGCCGCTTCTCCGGAACGCCGATCATGCGGGCCCGCCGGGGCGGGATGCGGCGGAACGCCTGCGTCGTGCTCGGGAACCGGTGCGATCCCCGGGCGCTGCCCGCGCTCCGCGGCGCGCTTTCGGACCCCGACCTCGTGGTTCGCTCCCACGCCGAGTGGGCGATCGGGAGGATTGCGGGGAGTTAGAGAGCGCGGAGAGATTCCGGCCGCGCCCTCCCACCCCGCTTGCCCCCTCGCAAACGAGGGACCTATATTGTTTTCATCGAAGGGCGTGCAGGTCGGGTCACCGTTGCCCGAAGGGAGCGACATGGCCGGGGGTCGCAGCACTTCCGTACCTCAGAAGTTCCCCACGGGCGGGAGAAAGGAGAAGCGCGTCATCAGGCGGGCGAAAACCCGCGTCTTGTGCCGGTACGGTGTCACCGTCGCCGACAAGACGGCGTTCACGAAAAACATCTCCGAGTCCGGCCTCTTCCTCAAATCCAACCAGGTTTTCAGGCCCGGCACGACGATCCAGCTCACGCTGCAGTTCCCCGACCGCACGTTTTCCTTCTGGGCAACCGTCGTCTGGGCGAAGCAGGTCCCCCCGCAGCTGGCCCATCTCCTCGAGTGCGGGATGGGAATCCGTTTCATCAACCCCAGCCCCGAGTGGCTCGCCTACTACGAGAACTGGAAGCGCAAGCTCGGGCTCTAGCCCGGCGTGCGCGGCCGGCTTTTCCGCGAGAGGCAACAAGAAAGCGTGCCAGCGTAACCCTCAGTGTCGGTTGGATTTCCCGGACCGATAGGGATCACGAGAAACCACCATATGTTGTGGTGCGGGACCGTGGATGTCCAATATTTGGTAGTTTTCGCGGATTCCGCGCTTGACAACCCCGGGCGCTCGCTGGTATTTCTTGACGCGCTTTTCCTTCGTTCCAGGTAGGGGGCGGCCAGTTTCCGGGGACGACCAAGAGTTGCCGATAACCGAGCCGCTCCTTCCCTCCGGCGGGCAGGGCGGACGAGCCAGTCTGGAGGGTGTTTCGATGCTTCACCCCGAGTCGCGACCTTCGAAGGACGACCGTTCGAACCCGGTCGCCGGCGACGTCGCTCCCGGTGCCACCGATCGCGTCCCGAACCCCCGGGACGGCCTGAGGATCCCGCGGCGCTTCACCCGGCCGGGCGTGCACCCGTACGACGAGGTGGAGTGGGAGCAGCGGGACGCGGTGATCACCAATGAGCGGGGTGAGGTGAGCTTCGAGCAGCGCGGGGTCGAGGTCCCGAGGTCCTGGTCTCAGCTCGCGATCAACGTGGTCGCCCAGAAGTACTTCCGGGGCCAGCCCGGCTCGCCCGACCGCGAGCACAGCGTCAAGCAGCTCCTCGATCGGGTGGTGAGGACCGCCGCGCGCTGGGGACGCGAGGGAGGCTACTTCGCCACCGAGGCCGACGCCGAGGCGTTCGAGGCCGAGCTCTGCCACCTCCTCCTCCACCAGATGCTCTCGTTCAACTCCCCGGTCTGGTTCAACTGCGGCGTGGAGGAGCACCCGCAGGTGTCCGCCTGCTTCATCAACTCGGTCCAGGACACGATGCAGTCCATCCTCGGTCTCGCGAAGACCGAGGGAATGCTGTTCAAGTACGGTTCCGGCACCGGCTCGAACCTGTCCACCCTCCGCTCCAGCCGCGAGCCCCTGGCCGGCGGCGGGACCGCGTCGGGTCCCGTGTCGTTCATGAAGGGGTACGACGCGTTCGCCGGCGTGATCAAGTCGGGCGGGAAGACGCGCCGCGCGGCGAAGATGGTGATTCTGAACGTCGACCACCCCGACATCGAGGACTTCGTCGCGTCCAAGGCGGACGAGGAGAAGAAGGCCTGGGCGCTCATCGACGCGGGGTACTCGGGCGAGTTCAACGTGCACGGCGGCGCCTACGACTCCGTGTTCTTCCAGAACGCGAACCACTCGGTGCGAGTCAACGACGAGTTCATGCGGGCGGTCCTGAACGACGGGGAATGGCAGACTCGCGCGGTGACCACGGGCAAGGTCATGGGGACCTACCGCGCCCGGGACCTCATGCGGCGGATCGCCGACGCGGCGTGGACGTGCGGCGATCCCGGCATCCAGTTCGACACCACGATCAACGCGTGGCACACCTGCCCGAACACCGCGCGGATCAATGCGTCGAATCCCTGCTCCGAGTACATGTTCCTCGACGATTCCGCGTGCAACCTCGCCTCGCTGAACCTGATGCGCTTCCGCCGGCCCGACGGCGAGTTCGACGCCGAGGCGTTCCGGCACGCGGTCGCCGTAGCGATCACCGCCATGGAGATCTGGGTCACCAACGCATCGTATCCGACGGACCCGATCGCCCGGACCTCCCACGAGTACCGGCCGCTGGGGCTCGGCTACGCGAACCTCGGCGCGCTCCTGATGTGCCGCGGGCTCCCGTACGACTCCGAGACGGGCCGGGCGTACGCCGCGGCGGTCACCGCGCTCATGTGCGGCCACGCGTACGCCACGTCCGCGCGGATCGCGGCGAAGGTCGGCCCGTTCCCCGGCTACGATCGCAACCGCGAGCCGTTCCTCGGCGTGATGCGCAAGCACCAGACCCACGCCGACGGCATCGACCCGAGGCTCGTCCCTTCGGACCTCCTGTCCGCGGCGCGGAGCGCCTGGGCCGACGTGGTCACCCTGGGGACGGAGCACGGCCTCCGCAACGCGCAGGCCACGGTCCTCGCCCCCACGGGGACCATCGCCTTCATGATGGACTGCGACACCACCGGGATCGAGCCCGACCTGGCCCTGGTGAAGTACAAGAAGCTGGTGGGCGGCGGGCTCTTCAAGATCGTGAACAACACGGTGCCGCTGGCCCTCAAGAAGCTCGGGTACGAGCACGACGCGATCCAGCGGATCCTGGACTACATCAACGATCGCGACACGATCGAGGGCGCGCCGGACCTCGCGCCGGAGGTCCTCCCGGTGTTCGACTGCGCGTTCCGCCCGACGAACGGCGAGCGGTCGATCCAGTACATGGGCCACGTCAAGATGATGGCGGCCGTCCAGCCGTTCCTGTCCGGCGCCATCTCGAAGACGGTCAACATGCCCTCTACGGCCACCGTGGAGGAGATCGAGGAAACCTACCTCGAGGGGTGGAAGCTCGGGCTCAAGGCGATCGCCATCTACCGGGACGGCTGCAAGCGGACCCAGCCGCTGTCGGCCGGGAAGGAGAAGGAGATCGAGAAGGCGGTCGCCGCCGCCACGCACCTGAGGAGGCGGAAGCTCCCCGACACCCGCAGGTCCATCACCCACAAGTTCTCCATCGCGGGATACGAGGGGTACATCACCGTCGGTATGTACGAGGACGGCAACCCCGGCGAGATCTTCATCACGCTGGGCAAGGCCGGCTCGACCCTCGCCGGATTCGCGGACTCGTTCGCGACGGCGATCTCCTTCGCGCTGCAGCACGGCGTCGAGCTGCGCTTCCTCGTGGACAAGTTCACCCACGTGCGGTTCGAGCCCTCGGGGTTCACCGGGAACCAGGAGATCCCGCTGGCGCAGTCCATCGTGGACTATGTGTTCCGGTGGATGGCGCTGCAGTTCCTCCCCAAGGAGGAGCAGCCGGCCACGGCGGCGGTGGTCAACGGCACCGAGATCGAGCCCGACCGGAAGCGGGGCGGCGGCCTCGAGGAGCGCGAGCACGAGGTGTTCGTCCGGCAGGCGGACGCGCCCCCGTGTTCCGACTGCGGCCAGCTCATGGTGCGCAACGGCGCCTGCTACGTCTGCGTCAACTGCGGCGCCACGAGCGGGTGCTCGTAGCCCTCCGCGACGAGCAGCAGCAGGCCGCCCCGTCCCGGCCGCGGCGAGGGGTCGTCCCGGATCGCCCGGTCGAGCCGGGCCGCGACCTCGCGAGCGAGCGGGTCGGCGAGCGCCGCGCGGTCGGCGACCAGGACCAGCGGCCTCAGGCTCGAGGACTCCAGAAGGAACTCGGCGACCCCGCGGGCGGAGGCGCGCAGCAGGTCGGGGTGGCGCGGCGCGTCCGTTCTTTCCCGCGCGCGGTCCCAGACCGGAAGGCCGCCGAGGAGCGCCAGCGGGAGCCAGCGATGGAGCCGGTGCCTCTCCACCAGCGCGCGCGCATCGGCCCCCCGATCCAGCAGGAGCGCGAGGACCGTGCACCCGAGGCCGGATCTTTCTCCGGGGCGCAGGCGGTGCACCGCGAGGCCGTGGATTCCCGCCAGCACCCGGACCTCTCTTAAGAGCGACTCGGCGGCGCACATGGACGCGGGCAGGGCGATCCTTCGCCGTGCCCCGAGCCGGGCCGCGTCCACCGCCAGGCGGAGGACGGCGCGCTCCGCGAGTCCCGCGACGGGACGCGGCACGGCGGCCCGCGGCCCGGATCGCCCGCCCAGCAGCTCGATCGCCTCCGCCGCGGAGCCGGGCCGCTCGCCGCGATCCCTGGCGATGAGTCGCGCGATGAACCGCGCGAGGCGGTCCGGGAGCCAAGGGGCGGCGTGCCGGGGATCGACGCGCGTCCCCTCGAGGTGCCACCTCAGGATCTCGCCGGGGGCATCGCAGGGAGCGGGCATCCGGCCCGCCGCGAGGTGGTACAGGAGGATCCCGAGGCCGTAGAGATCGGCGCGGCCGTCGAGCGGCTCCCCGGTCAGCGCCTCGGGCGCCAGATACGGGATCGATCCGCTCACGCGGCCGGGCACGCCCGTCCGCCCGGCCTCTACCGCGAGCCCGAAGTCCGTGATCTTCACCCGTCCCGGCGGCCGTCCCGCGGCCCGGACCAGCACGTTCCCCGGCTTGACGTCGCGGTGGACGAGCCCCGCCTCGTGGACGTGGGCGAGTGCCGAGAGCACCTCGCGGGAGAGCCCCTCGAGCGCCTCGGCGCCGACCTTTCCCGGGCGGAGCACGTGGTGCACCGGGAGGCCCGGGAAGTACTCGAGCACGAGGTACGGGCAGCCCGACTCGATCGGGCCGCGGCGCGAGCGTCCCAGCTCGAGCGCGGCCACGATGTTCGGATGCGCGAGGCGCGACCAGGCCTCGAACTCCGCCGACAGCGGGTGCGAGGGGCCCGCGGGCTCCCTCGCGTCGAGGACCTTGAGCGCGACGTGGCGCCCCTCCACCCGGTCGAACGCGCGATAGACGCTTCCCATTCCCCCGTGGCCCAGGCTCTCGAGAAGGAAGAACCGGTCGTCGAGGACCGGGGAATCGACGGCGGCGGTCACGGCCAGGCTCATGGCGCCGACGAATCTAAGCCGCCCATCCCGCCGCGTTCAACGCCCGGCACCCTCCTGGGTTGCGCGCACCGGTCGGGCCGGTTGTTTCGCGACAACCCCCGAGGTAGTCTCGCCGCGGAGGTTCGTATGCGCCGTTTCGCCGCCGCAGGTTTCCTGCTCGTGATGCTGTCGGCTCTCCTCCTCGACGCGGCGGCGAAGGATCCCGCGCCGCCGTCCCCCGACCGCGCGCCGGCGATCGCGGAATCCCTCGCGGCCCGCCTCGAAGGGCGGACGGTTCGTCTCCCCGACGGTTCCGAGGAGGCGGTGCTGGGGCCTCCGGGAGCCGTGCTGTCCAAGGAGCGCGTGGCGACCTGCGTCACGACCCTGTTCGAGGCGGAGGGCTGGCCCTCGAGCTGGCTCGTGGTCCAGGACGTCGGGCGCGCGTACGACGTGGTGATCCACGTGGTGCTCGCCGAGGACGGATCCGTCGCTCCTCCCGACGTGATGTTCGCGGCCGCGCGGCGCGACTGGGACGCCGACCGGCTCGAGGCCGCGGTGAATGAGGCCACCGGGCGGAAGCCGCCTCGCGAGAAGACGCGGAGCGTCGTGGTCCAGAGCTTCACCACGCGCGTGGTGACCACGTACGTCTACGAGCCCCCGAAAGGTGGCAAGGCCGCGGGAGGCCTCGCGGCGCTCCTCCCCGAGGGGGCGATCCTGCGCGACGCGCACGGCGTGGATCTGGGCGACGGCCTCCGGCACACGCTGGCGGTCGTGCTCTTCGGCGCCCGGTTCGTCCCTTCCGATTGCGCCTCGTGCGCCGCGCGGGTGTTCGGGCACGCCGACGCGGCGACGAAGGTGGATCTGGTCCTGGCGGGGGAGAAAGGCCTCGAGGACACCCTCGACATCACGGCGAGCCTCAGGGGGGTAGCCGGCGAGCCGCTCGTGCCGCGCTTCGCGTGCCGTGAGGGGGACGCCGGCGAGGCGGCGGCTCGCGGCAGCTACGAGGAGCGCTTCTCGACGCGGGAGCCGGTTCGCCTCGTGGACCTCAAGGACCTGAACGGCGACGGCCTTCCGCTCGAGATCGCGCTGCCCGCGGAGTTCCTCGACTGCGCCCGGCACACGTCCATCGTGGCCGGGGTCGACCCGCGGACGAAGAAGCTGCGCGTGGGGTTCGAGCGGATGGAGAGGGTGGGGGCGCGGTGAGGGGGGGGTGTTGACCAGCGGGTCGCGGGTTTGGGGCGCTGCTTGATCGAGTCGATCACGTAGCCCAGGCATCGGCCGGTGGTCCTGGCAACGGACAATTCCCATCCCATTCCTTGCCACGCCGGAACCCGCTGAGAACTAATCGCTTGACTCTGGCGTCCCCGACCCGTACGTAAGGAACATGCACGCATCCGGGGGGGGCTCCCATGCGAAAAGTCGTTGTGTCTCTGGCGATCACGCTGGCCGCCGTGTGGCCGGCCGTGCCCGCCGCTCTGGCCCGCGACCTCACCTTCGAGGAGCGGGTCGCGGCTCAAGAGGCCATCGAGCGGGTCTACTACTCGCATCAGATCGGGGCGACGAGGCCGTTCGAGGAGGCGGTGCCGCGAGCCGTCCTCGAGGACAAGGTCCGCAAGTACCTGAAGGAGAGCGTGGCGCTGGAGAGGTTCTGGAAGACGCCGGTCACTGCCGAGATGCTGAGACGGGAAGCGGAGCGGCAAGCCCGGGGGTCGCGGATGCCGGAGCGACTGCGGGAGATCTATGCCACGCTTGGAAACGACGTCTTTCTGATCCAGGAATGCCTCGCGCGACCCGCGCTCGTGGGTCGCCTGACGGGAAACTTCTTCGCTTTCGACCAAGTGCTTCACACGGACGAGCGGAGCGCCGCCGACCGGCTTCGCGCCAGCCTCGTGAGCGGCGAGATCGACCCTGCCGCGAATCATTCCTTCCGGACGGTCACGGATTTCGTTCGTGCCGATGTCGGGGATGTAGATAACGGTTCCGAGCGAACCGCGGTCGCACGCGACGGCCTGGCAACCGTCGCCGAGTTGGATCCGCAGGCAGGCGGCACCGGGCCAGAGGGGAGCGAACCGCAGGTCTCGGACCGTCCGACGGGCTCGAATCGCACGCATCTGTCGAGCGCCGAGTTCGAACGCTTGCGAGCGCAGCTCGTCAACGGTGGTGGAGGTATCGGACCGCTGACCGAGGAGCGCGAGGGATACGTGATCCGGGTCCTTCTCGACGAAACGCCTGACGAGCTTCTCGTGGCGACCTACTTTGTCGAAAAACGGTCGCGAGACGACTGGTGGGTCGAGGTGAGGAACGAACTGGAGGAAAGCCGGATCGTCGCGGTCGCGATCGAGAGCGGATCGCCTCCCGAGTTGGCTCGGTGCGCGAACACCGAGGGCGGGCCGGGCGGCGACACGAGTGAAGCTCCCGATGCGCGAGCCAGTGGGACTCAGGAAAACCACACGGTTCGGTGCGTCCCCGACGACACGTGGGACAACGGAATTCTCGACGACATGCCGGACCCTCGTTACGCCCATACGGCGGTGTGGACGGGCAGCGTGATGGTGGTCTGGGGCGGC
>JBGQAU010000062.1:0-19957 GCA_041494445.1 Acidobacteriota bacterium
CAATCCCTGGCGCAAGTCCCGCAGGTCTTTCCCTTCCATTCCTCACCTCGCGCCGAGCGGATAGGTCAGGCGGCCGGCCTCGTCCTCGCGCAGGGTGGTGATCGGGATCCCGGTCCAGGAGGCGATGACCTCCTCCACGTCGCCGCGTTCCACATCGGCCGCAGGTTCACTGGGCGGCTGCGTCTGCGACAGTTTCCTGATCTCCCCGCGCAGCCCCAGCTCCCGCTCCCGCAGGCGTTCTTGCCGCGAACCAGATACCAGTACCCCTCCCCCTCGGCCGGCACCGACGCGTCGCTCGCCGTCGTCTCCGCGACGGCGTCCGCGAGGCACGTCTCGCTCGCCGGACTCGATCCCACCGGCAAGCCCAGAACCGAGCCCCGTAGCACGTCGAACGCGGTCGCCCCTTCCGTCGCGCTCCAGCCGATCGACGATGTCGTGCCGGACTCCGACACCCACAATCCGGCGCCCACCTCCGCAGGGAACCCCCCGGGCGTCCCCAGGCACGCCCCGCCGCTGCACGCGTCTCCCGTCGTGCACGGATTGCCGTCGTCGCACGCCCCGCCGTCGACGACCGTGGTGCTCGCCGAGACGGTGTTGTTCGTGCCGACGGGATCTTCGGTCGAGGTCGAGACGGTCGCGCCGCCGGTGATCGTCGTGCCGTCGCCGGCGCACCAATCGACCTTCACGACCATCGTGAAGCCGGCCGACCCGCTTGCGGCGAGCGTCGTCGCCGTGCAGGCCACCGGACCGGTCGCGCCGACGACCGGATAGGAGCAGCTCCAGCCCCCGGGAGCGCTCATCGAGACGAAGGTAGTCTTCGTGGGGGTGGACGTGTCGAGCCGGACGCTCGATGCAGCGGCGGGGCCGTTGTTCGTCACGCCGAACGCGTAGTTGATGTTCCCGCTCGTCGCCGCCGAGGACGGCCCGGACAAGGTCGCGGCCAGGTCGGCCCTCGGCACGGCGTCGCACGCGTGCATGGTGCAGGCGCCCTGAGGTGTATAGGCCACCTGGACGTCGTCGATGTGGCAGTCGTATCCGTAGACGCTGATGCCCAGGAATGCCACCTGGACGCTGGATTGGCCGATATACGCGTCCAGGGAAATCGTGTGAGATTTCCATAATGTCGAGCCGTCGTACCTCGACACCGGCGCACCCACATTGGTCCACGTCGTGCCGTTCGTGGAGACCTGCACCTGCACCTGGTCGTTGCTGTTCGGGAGGGGCGTATCGTGGTACATCCAGAAAGTCACGGAAGCGGACAGCGCCGACGCCGGTATGGCGAAGCCCGCGGTCCTGTAGAGTCTCGTGCTGGCGCCGGAGGGCGCCGTGTACGAGTTGAAGTACGCCAGTCCCAGGCCGGAGTGGGTGCCGCCTCCCGTGGGGTGGACCGTGTTGGTGCTCCTGGCCCAGTTCCCGGCGGTCCCGCTGACGTCCACCTGGGCCCACCCCGAGGGCGGGAAGGTCGTGCCGTCGAAGCTCTCGGAGATCACCGTCTGCGGTGCCCCTGCAGACGGCTGGCCCACGGTGACCGTGACGCTGTCGTCCCACGCGCCCTGGGCGGCGGTCATGTGAATGTTGAAGGGAATCACCGTGCCGCACGCGACGCCCGCGCCCACGCTGAACCGGAAGTGGGGTGCGGAGCTGGCTCCCGTTCCGCCGCCCGGGACGTCGGCGAAGGCCGCCGTGCCCTGCGTGATCGTGATGCCCGGCGACGCGGTGCTGATCGTGCCGTGGACGGACGTGGCCGCAACGGAGCCCGGGTTGCTCAGGGTCATGGAGAGCGTCGCGTCCTCGCCGGCGTCCAGGATGCCGTCACCGCTGTAGGCCCCGCCGCCCGAGCACGAGTCCGTGAGCGTGGAGGAGCTGTACTTGAGCCCCGTCGCGCTCATGGCGCAGTCGGCGAAGGTCTCGGTATCGGCGGTCACCACCACGCCCGTGAGGGTGGTGGTCATGTAACTCGGGGCATTGCAGACCACGGTGTAGGTCCCCGGCTCAAGGACCCTGTGGAAATCCCCCGCGACGGGATCCGTGTATACCGCCTGATAAACATGGGGGACGGGAATGTCGGGGGAGGCGGTGGCGGTCACCGTCACCGTGCCGTCCAGCGGCGCACCCGTGAACTGGTCGGTCATGACGCCGTGGATGCCCTGGAAGACCTTCATCATGTAGTTGAGCACCGCCTGCCGGTGCTCCGCGCAATAGGTCGGGATCTGGGCGGCGGGCGGCGTTTTCGTGCTGTTCAGCTCGATCGTCGTGTCCAGGGCGGCCCAGGCGCCATAGGCCCAATCGTTGGTGTCGCCCCGGGTGCCGTACCAGTCGTAGCCCTCGGTGTACCAGAAGCCCGGCATGGTGCACCCGTCCTTGTAGGCCTGGGCCAGGCCGTGCGGGGCGAGGGTCGGGCAGTTCGGAATGGTCTGGCTGCCGCAGCCCGACCCGCCGGTCCTCGAGGACCAGAAGATGGGCTCGTCGGTAGGCGCGCTGGTGGTGTAGTTCCACACCGAGTTGAACACGACCTCGCCTTCGTGGAACGAAATGGACACGGCGAACCGCTTCTTGGAATGGTCCGCGGTGGCCGCCTCGGTGAGGTCCCGAATGACCGCCGTCTCCTTTTCCGACCACGCGGGCGGAGCGTCCGACCCCCCGGGGCCCCAGAAGTTCCGGTTGCAGTCGATGCCGCGGCTGTTGTAGCGCGAGTTGTGCGCATTCCCGTAAGGATTCCCCATCGGGATGAACCACATCTCGGTCTCGTCCACGAGCTTCTTCGCGGTCGAGTCCTGAGGTACCGACGTGTACCCCGCGAGGATCGTGTCGAGCACGTCGCAGGCGACCATCACGCCGCCCTTCTCGTCTCCATGGATGTTCGCGTAGATGCGGATCTTGGGCTCCGGCTCGACGATATCGGGGTTCCTCGAGACTTTCATCGCGACGATGTCGTAGGCCCCGTCCTGGCTCGCCCCGAGGTTGTACAGGCGCGTGATGTCCGGGTGGGCGTTGTACTGCTGGACGAGGTGCTCCATGAGGCTGCCCGCGGGAGGAAGCTCGGTGT
The DNA here is from genome assembly GCA_041494445.1 of Acidobacteriota bacterium. GTDB lineage: Bacteria > Acidobacteriota > Polarisedimenticolia > Polarisedimenticolales > JAIQFR01 > JAIQFR01. Next base: position 3,047 of record JBGQAU010000062.1, read on the forward strand.
TGAACTTGGAGGGGGTGTAGTAGCTGGTCGCCAGCGTGTACGTGGCTGCGGCCTCCCCCCAGCGCGCGCGGTCCTCCTGCATCTCCGCGTAGAGGATGTCGATCTTGAGGCCCCGGTCGGAGAGCATCTGAAGCTGCTCCTCGCTGAGCAGGGCCTTGTACACCCCGTCGTGCACCCCCACGACGTCGATGTGGTTGTCGTAGAGGAGCTGGACGTCTTCCTTGCCCGTCGTCGTGATGCTCACGAGAGTGGCCGTGTCGTAAGTGTCGGCCGGCACATCCGTGGGCGCGAGCGCCGCGACCAGCAGCAGCATGCAGAGAAGCTTGAGCGAACTCTTCACCTGTCCCTCCCGAAAACCTCGTCCGGCGCGTTTGCAGACACTCACCCCACCCGGCACCTCCAGGCGTCCCGATAAACATACGTTGCTTCGGCGCCCCTGTCGGGAACTTAAATGTGGACTGAACATGTCCGCTATGGTTACTTTTTGGAGCGCGTAGGAGACACGCACGCGCTCGGACGGGGCGGTTTCCGGCGCGCTCACCCGATCACGGGCAAGCCGAACCCGTCCGCTCGGTCCCGTCGCTCCGGCGACCGTAGGTCCCGTTGCCGCAGCCGTTGCTCCCGCGGACCACGTCGTACCACCCCGACCCCGCGTCGGTGCCGGGCGGACGGGGTTTCCGACGGGGACGGCAGCCGGTTCCACCGAATACCGTGGCGTTTGGCGTGTCCTCGCGGTACATGTAACGGAAAGAGGGACGCGGATGCACTCCGATTTCGAGGAGTTCAACCTTTTCGCGTACTACGCGCTCGTGAATGGAGTGCTCGACATCCTTCTGTGGTGTCTCGGGCCCCATGTGGACGGCTCTCGCGAATACGGTTGGTTCCGCCATGCGCTGGCCATCGCGACCGGCCGCCTCATCCGAATCTGGCTGCACCTCGGGGGCTGACGGCAACGCCCCCTCTTGTTCCGGGGAGCGTCCGACCGCGAGGCAAATTAGGGCTTCGGCCGGGACGGCCGTCGCGCGAGCTACCGCAGCTGCCCGGAGAATTCCGCGACGGCTCGTGACAGGTCCTCCGCGTCGCGGATGGAAGACGGCGAGGTCAGGCGCTTCTTCAGCCCGGCCAGATCCTGCTCGATCCGCCGGACGCTGACCTGCGTGGCTTCGACGTCTCCCGTCGTGTCCACGCCGCCGATCGCCGCGGCACGGTGGGCCTGGGCGAATTGCTGCTTGGCACGCTCGAACTGCTGCCGGAGGTCGCGCAATTCCCGGTCTTCGTTCGACACCCCCGCGGAGGGAATCAAGGTGACGCTCCCGGTGGTGGCGAAGTTGAACGCGACGAGCCCCCCGACCGCGAGGACGACGACGCTCAGCAATCTCTTCATCATGGCGGTCCTCTCCGAGAGCCCGAAGTGTCCGGGAGTCGGACCCTCCCACGCCGTGGGACAACCCCTCGACTCCCGTTCCAGGTCCGCTGCTAAACATGGTCCCGGAACGACGAGGGTCAAGGGCGACTCCTCTTGCCGCGGTTCGGTCCGCGAATCAAGGGACAACCGGAACCGCTCTTTCTCCGATTGCGCAGACCTGCCCGGCACCCAGGCCGGACTTCACGACTCCACCACCGACGGCGAAGCGAACGTGGAATTCCTGCCGACGATGACCCCGGAGGATCTGCGGAAGGCCGGCTTGGAGACGATCGCCAAGAAGTGGAAGTAGTTTTTCCCCCGATCGGGGCGAGGGAGCCCGTGACGCGCACGGCGGTCGGCGCGTTGCGGGCTCCCACCCGCCGTCCGATTCCGAACGTCGCCGTTCGCCTTCGCGCGCTCCGCAACCGGTCCTCGAGCGGACGCGAGAATCGCCGTTACTTCGATTCGCGCACGAACAGCTTGTACACCGGCGGCGGATTCAGCAGACGGATGCCCATCCCCCGCGGGCGCCCGGGCTCGAGCCGGTCGCGCCCCCAGACCACGACCCCGCGCATCTGCGCGACGCAGTCGTAGATCTCCATCTCGAGGTCGAGGACGGTGTCCGGCGGGAGCGGCTCCGGTGCCGTCACGAACATCCCGCCCAGCGAGAGATTCGCCGTGGTCGTGAGGGTCATCTTCTCGCCCATGCCGTACCGGATCGATTGCGACCGGCGCTTGCGCGGGGGCGGGCGGCGCGATCCCGGCCCGTAGGGCAGGTCCCACGGTCCGAAGCCGTCGCGCGGGTTGCGCTTCCGCTCGGAGCACCAGTGCAGGACGAACTGCAGCGCTTTCGTCTCCGCTTCTCCCGGCGTGGACCCGACGAACTTGATCGTGCTGCGCCCCCCGGGAACCGTCCACGGTGACCGCGGGTACGTCACGATTCGCGCCCGCCACAGGGGAACGCTCGGCGCGACGATGACGCCGTACAACTCGACGCCCCGCGGCGCGTCCACCGCGACGGCCCAGCCGTGCCGCTCGGGTCCCGTCGGGCGCAACTCACCGGGGCAGCCCTGCGGCAGGTCGTGCTGCGCGCAGCAGACCGGGCAGTACTCCTCGCTCATGTCCTGGGTCACCCGGTAGAGAACATGCCCTCGGCGCCGCTCCCGCGCAACAGGTGGCCGGCAGATGCACGAGGCTTCACGGTCGTGCCGCGTCCATGACGGATTCGTAACTCTGCTAACCGCTGTGCAAGTCGTCCCCGCTTGAGACCTCGTCCGCGCTTTCCCTAACGCCTCGGTGCCGCGGTGATCCGGCAAGAAGCCTCGGCGGGCGATCACGCGGTCAGCGGACGGTTACTTGATCTCGATCTGCTTGGGCTTCGCGGTCTCGGCCTTCGGAACGGTCACCTCGAGGACGCCGTCCTTGCAGGTCGCCGTGACCTTCGCGGCGTCGACCGTCGTGGGGAGTGCGAAGCTCCGCGTAAACGTTCCGTAGACCCTCTCCATCCGGTACGCGTTCTCTTCCTTGACCTCGGTCTCCTGCTTGCGCTCGCCCTGCAGGATCAGCACTCCGTTTTCGATCCGGACGTCCATGTCTTCCTTCCGGACGCCCGGGATTTCGGCCCGGATGACGAGTTGATCGTGCTTCTCGAAGATGTCGACGGGCGGAGCCCACGCCCCGAAGGAATCCTCGGTGCCCGGGCTGTAAGGATCGTTGATCGTGCGGTTAAGCCGGTTGCTCATCGCGACCAGCTGCTGGAACAGGTCCAAGCGAACAAGTTTCATGGCGTTCTTCCTCCTCAGTCGCGGCGCGCTGTTCTCCGCTACAGCTCTTGGGATAGGACGCCGGCTGTTCAGTGTCAAGCGTGCGTAGCGTTCTTTCTACAATTCCGGCTTTCTGTAATTCCGGTTCGCCGAGTCTGTGACGGGCTGGTCCCGGATGCTCACTGCCGTCGCCCCCGGCTGAAGGGGTCCAGCGATTCCGAACACCGCTCCCTTCCACCGGTAGGCCTCTTCCTGACAACAGGTTACCCTGGCACCGGACGGGTTTACATCCGATTCTCTCGGACCGCCACATGCTGCAGTATGCCCGTTACTCTGCCGGCGCCAAGTCCCTCAGCCGCTCCAGTAGTCGCACCGCGTCAGGGGCGCGTCTATCCGCTGCCGTCGAGGAGGACGCGGATGACGTCGGCGGCGGTGTAGGAGGTCGAGCCGGGGCGCATGAAGCGGGCAAGACCGGTCAGATCGTCGCCGGACGTCACGATGCCGGCCTCGACGAACTTGCCCTGGGCGCGGGTCTGGGGCGCGCCCGCCGTCGCCACGAGCCCGTTGCAGATGCACGTTCGGCCGATGGTGTCTTCCGCCTTGCCACCCTTCGCGACGTACGCGGCCACGGGCTCGGAAGGACAGCGGAAGTCGATCCGGCCGTCGGGCGTGCGGTAGGCTTCGCGAAGGTAGCCACAGTCGCAAACGCGGGGCCGGGCGAGACGAACGGCGCTCTCGGAGATCGTGCCTTCGAGCTGTACGACCTTGAAGGGAAAACCGGAAGGAGAGGCCAGCGGGTCCGTGAAGACTCGCGCCTCGCCCCTGGCGACCTTTTCCAGCAGGGCCTGCTTGTAGTCGTCGCGAAGCCCGGATTCGGCGCAGTACGCGAAGGCGGTGCCGACCTGTACGCCGGCCGCGCCGGCCTCCAGGGCCTGCTGCAGCACGTCGGCCGCGCCGAAACCTCCGGCGAGCCAGAACGGCAGGCCGAGCTCGCGCATCTTGGCGAGATTGACGCGGTCACGCTCGCCGTAGATGGGCTCGCCCTGCTCGCTGAGCGCGAGCTTGCCGCGGGGTGGCGCGTTGTGACCGCCGGCGGTGGGCCCCTCGACGATGAAGCCGTCGACTCTCCCGTTGGCCTTCTTCAGCATCGTGACGGCGAGGGTGTTCGAGGCGATGATCGGCAGAAAGCGCGGACGCGCGAGCGGGGGCAGGTCGCCCTCCATGAACTCACGCGGCGTGAAGCGCATGGTGGTGTCGTCGCCCTCCTGCGCGCCGACCACGTAAAGCGGATACGTGGCGGGCCGGTGATCGACGTACGCGTCGAGGATCCCCGGGATCTTCAGCGGGATGCCGGCTCCCATCAGGACGTAGCCGACCCCGGCGAGCATCGCGCCATAGATGGCGATGAGGTGGGGCGGCTGGATCTTCTCGAGGTAGTTGATCCCCACCGGGTTCGCGTGGCCTTCGCGGGCGAGGAAGACTTCGACGAAGTTGCCGATGATGCCGACCTCGGCCAGCGGTCGCGGGCATTCCCGGCCGTGAAACGGCAGACGCCTGTACGGGGCGCCGGGGGCCTTGCCGCCGGGGATGTAGTAGGTGTTCCACACGCGCTCGGCCATGGCGCGGAACGGGAAGGCATCAAAGGCGCGGCGCATGTGGCCGCCAGGGTCGCCATCTTGGAGTCGCCGGGCCAGTACATGGTCTAGCGCCGTGCCGGAGACCACACCCAGGTGGCCCAGGCGAGAGACGGTCCGCGCGAGCCGCCAATTCGAGATGGCGACGCCCATCCCGCCCTGGATGATCTTCGGAAGGTCCGTCATGGCTCCGTATCATCCCACAAACCGGGCTATCCAGCAGGCAAGAGAGCCGCTCGGGGAGCGTCGGCCGAGCCGGATTCAGACTACGTAACCGTCCGCCTCGACGACCCTTGCCGCGATGGCGTCGTGCAGCTTCGACCGGTTGACCGGACCGTGCCGGGTCAGGCGCCTTACGGCCGCAACGTGGATGCGCAGCTCGTCCCCATCCGCGACGGCGGCCAGGATGCTGCGCGCCCAGACCGCGACCCGGTCCATGGCGTCGTGGACGTACAGCGTGACCATGTCCGCCATCGCCCTCGCCCCTTCCTCGCCTCCGCTCGCGGCCTTCCTGAGGGTGCGCAGGAGGCCGCTCTCGCAGGCGTAGGCCTCCATGACGATGTCGGCGGCGTCGGAGAGGATCTCCTGCTCGTCCTTGACCCGGTCGCCCAGCGTCTGCGCCGCGAGACCGAGGGTAGCGAGCGCCGTCTTCTTCATCGCCGCCACGAGCCTCGATTCCTCGGTCAGGAACGCCGGCTCGCCGGGCTCCTCCCAGGCCGCGGGCCCGGTCAGCTCGGCGGCGACCGCCTGGGCCGCGGCGAAGAACGGCAGCTCGCGCCGGACGGCCTTCTTGAGGATCATGCCGGGGATGATCATGCGGTTGATTTCGTTCGTGCCCTCGAAGATCCGGTTGATCCGCTCGTCCCGGTAGAACCGCTCCAGCGGGTAGTCCTCGCAGTATCCGTAGCCGCCGAGGATCTGGAGCCCCTCCTCGGTGGCCAGGGCCAGGGACTCGCTGGCGAAGACCTTGATGATCGAGCACTCGATGCTGAACTCCTCGATCCGGTCCACGGTGCGGCGGTCGAAGTCGGGCGCCGTCCGGTCGAGGGTCTCGACGGCGCGGTCCATGAGCCCGGCCGTCCGATACACCATCGACTCGGCGAGGAAGGTCCGGGTCGCGACGTCCGCGATCTTGCGCCGCACGAGGCCGAACTCGCACAGCGCCCGGCCGAATTGCCGCCGCGCCTTCGCGTAGGCGACCGCGTGCCGGAGCACTCCCTTGCAGCCGCCCATCGTTCCGGCGCCCAGCTTGAACCGGCCGACGTTCAGGATGTTGAACGCGATCACGTGCCCCTTGCCCAACTCGCCCAGGACGTTCGCGACGGGCACCCGGGCCGCCTCGAGGACGAGCGGGCAGGTGGAGGAGCCCTTGATCCCCATCTTCCGCTCCTCCCGCCCGACCGTGAGCCCCGGCGTGTCGCGGGGAACGAGGAACGCGGTGAACTTCCCGCCGTCCGCCTTCGCGAAGAGCGTGAACAGGTCGGCGAACCCCGCGTTGGTGATGTACTGCTTGGTGCCGTCGAGCACGTACTCGCTCCCGTCGGGGGTGAGGCGCGCGGTGGTCCGGACCGCGAGCGCGTCGCTCCCCGAGCCGGGCTCGGTCAGTGCATAGGCGCCGACGATCGTCCCGGTGGCAAGGCCCGGGAGCCATCTCGACTTCTGCTCGTCCGTCCCGAAGTAGACGATCGGCAGCGTGCCGATTCCGGCGTGCGCGCCGTAGGTCACCGAGAAGCTCCCGCTCCCCGCGAGGGCCTCGCTGACGATCATCGTCGTGGCCTTGTCGGCGCCCATTCCGTCGTATCGCTCGGGGACGTCCACCATGAGGATCCCCGCCTCGCCCGCCTCGCGGAGCAGCCGTCGCCCGAGCGCGGTGTTCCCGCGGTACTCGGCTTCCTCGAGGACCGGCTTCACCGAGGTCTCGACGAAATCCCGGACGCTCTCGGCGATCAGCCGGTGGCTCTCGGTGAAGTCCTCGGGGGTGAACACCCCGGCCGGGCCCGTCTCCTCCACGAGGAACTCTCCGCCCGTGGGATAGGTCTTCTCGGGGGTCATGCCGTCCTCCTCAGGCGTCGAGGCTCTCGAAGATCCCCGCCGCTCCCATTCCGGTCCCGATGCACATCGTGACCATCGCGTAGCGTCCCCTGCGGCGCCGCAGCTCGTGGAGCGCGGTGGCGGCGAGCTTGGCGCCGCTGCAGCCGAGCGGGTGGCCGAGCGCGATCGCGCCCCCGTTGGGGTTGACCCGCGGGTCGGCGGGGTCGAGACGGAGGCGCTTCAGGACGGCGAGGCTCTGCGCGGCGAACGCCTCGTTCAGCTCGATCACGTCCATGTCGTCGAGGGTGAGCCCGGCCCGTCCCAGCGCCATCGGGATCGCCTCCACCGGGCCGAGGCCCATGATCTCGGGGGCGACCCCGGCCACGGCGTAGGTCACGTACCGCGCCAGCGGCCGGAGGCCGAGCCCGCTCGCCGCCTCGAGAGTCGAGAGCAGCACGACCGCGGCGCCGTCGCTCATCTGGCTCGAGTTGCCGGCCGTGACGGTCCCGCCCGTCTTGAAGGCGGGCTTGAGACTCGCCAGGGCTTCTAGCGTCGTGTCGGCCCTCGGCCCCTCGTCCCGCGCCACGACCACCTCGGACACCACGGGTCTCCCCTGCCCGTCCGCCTCGGCGACGCGGGTCGTGACGGGAACCGTCTCGTCGGCGAACCTCCCCGCCTCGAGCGCGGCCAAGGCCTTCCGGTGGCTCCCGTAGGCGAAAGCGTCCTGGTCTTCCCTCGAGATCCCGTCCATCTCGGCCAGTCGCTCCGCCGTCAAGCCCATGCTCAGGTACGTGTCCGGATCGCTGGCGACCAGGGAGGGGTTCGGCAGGTATCGCAAGCCTCCCATCGGGACCCGGGTCATGGACTCGACCCCGCCCGCGACGACCACGTCGCTCTGGCCGCTCGCGATCTCGAGCGCGCCGAGGTGGATCGTCTCGAGCCCGGAGGCGCAGAATCGGTTCACGGTCATGCCGGGTACCGAGTCCGGCAACCCCGCGAGAAGGACGGCGGCCCGCCCGACGTTCATCCCCTGTTCTCCCTCGGGCATGGCGCAGCCGAGGACGACGTCTCCGATCCTCCGGGGGTCGAGGCCGGGCGCTCGCTCGAGCAGCTCTCGGATCGCGGCGGCCGCGAGATCGTCCGGACGGGTCTGCCGGAACCCCCCGCGGTTCGCGCGCGCGACCGGGGTTCTTACGGAGAGGGCGACGACGACGTCTCTCATGGCGGTCCTCCGCGGGGCGTCAGTTGCGAAGCGGCTTGCCGGTCTCGAGGAGCGCCTGAATCCGCTCCTGCGTCTTCCGCTCGCCGCACAGGCGAAGGAAGCCCTCGCGCTCGAGGTCCAGGACGTGCCGCTCCGAGACGGCCGTCGGCCCCGGGATGTCGCCTCCCGAGAGGACCCTCGCCAGCTCGCGCCCGATCTTGCGGTCGTGCTCCGTGATGAACCGCGCGTCCGCCATGTTGGCCAGGGCCGACTCGAGCAGCGCGAAGCCGGACCGGCCCAGGACCGGAACGGCCCTCTCCGGCCCCGGCGGCTCCCAGCCCCCCCTGGCGAGGGCGAGCGCGACCGCCTTCGCGTCGGCGATCCTGTACTCGCCGTTCATCGACCAGCCGTCCTGGGGCCGCAGGAATCCCAGCGCGCGCGCCTCCTCGGCGCTCCCGGAGACCCTCGCCGTCCCGATGGTCTCGAACGTCTTCTTGAGCCCGGCATAGGCGTCCTCGGGGTCCGCCTGGGACGCCACGTTCCGCCGGTAGAGCCGGAGGCAGCCTCCTCCGGCCGGTATCACTCCGGCACCGACCTCGACGAGCCCGATATAGGTCTCCGCCGCTGCGCGGACCGCGTTGGCGGCGAGGACGACCTCGCACCCGCCACCCAGGGCGAGGCCGTGCGGCGCGACCACGACGGGGACCGCGCACTGCTCGAGGCGGGAATTCGCCGCCTGGAACGAGCGCACGATCCCGTCCACCGCATCCCAGTTCCCGTCCCGGGCTTCCATCAGCAGGAGCATCAGGTTGGCCCCTGCGCAGAAGTTGGCGCCCTGGTTGGCCACCACGAGCGCCTGCCAGTTGGCCTCGGCCTCCCGGGCCGCAGCGGTCATCATGGAGATGGTGTCCTGCCCGATGGCGTTCATCTTCGAATGGAACTCGAGGCAGAGCACGCCGTCGCCCAGGTCCAGGAGGCTGGCGCCGGGGTTCCGCCGGACCTCGCGCCCGGCGCGCCGGAAGACGTCGAGGGAGAGCGCCCGCTCCTCCACGGCGACCGGCACGCGAACGCCCGGCCGCGCGGTCGGAGCCAGGCGCCGCTCGTCGGGACCCGAGTAGATGGACGTCCCGCCGGACTCGTAGAGCTCGTTCACCCACGCGGGAAGCGTCTCGCCGTCGCGCCTGAGCCGCTCGACGACCGGGCGGAAACCGAGGACGTCCCACGCCTCGAAGGGCCCGAGATCCCAGTTGAAGCCCCATCGCATGGCCCGGTCCACCGCAGAGGCGTCGTCGCAGATCTCGCCGAGCCGCCTCGCGGAGTACGCGAGCGTCGCCCCGAGGATCCTCCACGCGGCGGCGCTCCCGCGCCCGCTCCCGCCGACGAGCGCGGCGAGCCGGGCTCCGGGGTCCTCCAGGGACTTCAACCCCCGCAGCTCGGGGAAGTCGGGCCTCCGCGGCTCGCGGTACTCGAGGGACTCGAGGTCGAGGGTCGAGACCTTGCCGCCGTCCCCCTTCTCCTTCCGGTAGAAACCCCCGCCGCTCTTCCTTCCGAGGAGCCCCTTGGCGACCAACCTCCTGAGGTAGTCGGGCGCCTCGAAGAGGCCGCGACTCTCGTCCCCAGGGGTCGCCGCGAAGACGTGATCGGCGACGTGGAGCAGGACGTCGAGCCCCACCAGATCGGCGAGACGGAACGTCGCGGTCTTCGGGCGGCAGAGTGCCGGGCCGGTCAGGGCGTCCACCTCCTCGATCGTGAGGCCCATCTCCCGCATGACCCCGAAGGTCACGACGAGAGCGTGCGTGCCGATGCGGTTCGCGATGAAGTTCTGGGTGTCCTTCGCCTCGACGATCCCCTTGCCGAGGCGGAGTCGGGAGAATTCCGCGACGCGGTCGAGCGTTCCCCGGTCGGTCCGGGCGGTCGGGACGATCTCGAGGAGCTTCATGTAGCGTGCCGGGTTGAAGAAGTGCGTGCCGAGGAAGCCCGGCAGGAGATCCGGCGGCAGGACGGACGCCATCTCGGCGAGCGAGAGCCCGGAGGTGTTGCTCGACAGGACGGCCCCGCGCGCGAGGTGGGGCGCCGCCGCCGCCAGCACCGCCTTCTTGATCCCCATGTCCTCCTTCACGGCCTCGATGACCCAGTCGGCCTCGGCGAGCCGCTGAAGGTCGTCCTCGAGGTTTCCCGTTTCGATCAGGGCGAGCCTCTCCGGCACGAACAACGGGGAGGGTCGCGCGCGGAGCATCGCCCGCACGGAATCCCGCGCGATCCGGTCCCGGACGGCGCGGCTCGCGATCGTAAGGCCGGCGGCGGCCTCGGCGGCGGTCGGCTCGCGGGGAACGACGTCGAGCACGAGGGAGGGAATCCCGGCGTTGGCGAAATGGGCGGCGATCGCGCTTCCCATGACCCCCGACCCCAGGACCGCGACCTTGCGAAGCGGGCGATTCATGAGCACTCTCCGGGGGAAGCCGCGACCGGCACTCTCAAGCTACGTCCCGCCGAGGATCGCCGCAACGTAGCGTAGCGCGCGCCCACGACCACCTTCCGCGTCGTCTTCGTCTTCGTTGCCCTCGCCAAGGACTCCCCGGAGGCACGCGCGGTCGAGCCGCCGGATCGAGGAGACGTGATCGAGTTCCCCGAGGTCGGCGGCCTGCATCACCGTTACACACGACGTGCTGCCTGAGGACCGCGAGCGGCAGCGATGGCTCTGAGTTGAGGTTTCTGGTAGGGACAGGCGCACCCAAAAAAAGGGGCACCTCTTACGAGGCGCCCCTCGAGCGAATCTCGCTCGGAATCCGGTGGGACTAGTAGCGGCTGCGGCCGCCGCCGAATCCGCCACCACCGCCGCCGCTCGACCGTTCCTTCGCTTCGTTGACGGTCAGGGCGCGACCGCCGAAGTCGCGGCCGTTCAGTTCGCGGATGGCGCCGTCGGCATCCTGGCTGCTGCCCATCTCCACGAAGCCGAAGCCACGAGGCCGACCGGTGTCCCGGTCGGTCACGAGCTTGACCTCGGTGACGGCGCGTCCGTCCTGGGAGAAGAGGTCGCGGAGTTGGTTCTCGTCCGCGCTGAAGGGGAGGTTGCCGACGTACAGTCTGGTACCCATGTCTCGAACTCCTGCTGCGCCGAGAACGGCGCCGTCTCCGGGTTCCGGCCGCAGACCCGATACGACGGGTCGTGGATACGTGCCTCAGCACGCCTACCGGCTTCGGCGCGTCATTCTTTCGTTTCTGTACGAGAGGATGCCGACCAGAACCTGCAACCAACGTATAGGCAAACTCGGCGGCCGTCAAGGTCACCGATCCGACCGCCCCTCCGGGGATGTGGTATCCTGCATCGGAATTCCCACACGTGAACAAGTTCCCCATGCTAGCCCCGCCGGTCGAATTCGGTCCGTGGACCGCCGCCCGCTTCCAAAGCCATGAAGGCCGCGACCAATTCCTCGGCGTTTTCGCGACTCTCCAGACGAGCGAGGTCGAGGTCGCGTCCATGCCCGGCGAGGGTCGAGGCGCGTTGGTTCGTTGGCGGCCGGGGAAGTTTCTCGGCCTCAACGACGTCGCCTACGCCCACGGCGGCAGGATCATCCTCCCCATGACGCGACGACGCAGGGCGTAGCGGCCACTACGCTCCCGGTGGCGCCCCATACGGGATGCCGAGCAAGGTATTCCCGAAGAACTAGGAGCCGGGGGTCACGCGAGATGTTGTCGACGGCTTCCGGCTCAGCAACGAATGGGATGGGGACTGTCCGCTTGCTCGTGACCACCGGCCGCTGCCCCGGCTAGGTTATCGACCACATCGAGCAGATGAAGGAGGGGGGGCGGACGACCCGTGACAGACCGCGAAGGACGGGAAGGCAGAGGATAGGTGGCCTGATACCGGGGACGCCCGTCGACGTTCCGACGACTCGCGATCCGTTCCTCGCTGGCTACTCGCCCCCACCCGAGCCACGGAAACGGTCGTCCGGATCCGCGAACAGGACGTTGAAGCTGGTCAGCGACCCGTAGCACCCGGTGATGTAAGTCTGCAGCTTCAGCTTGACGTCCTCGGGGACCTCGAGGCCGTTGACCTGCTGCTCGAGAACGCGAAGCCGGTTGCGCAGCATCACGACCTTGTGGAAGAACGACTCGATCGGCCAGCTCTGTTCCTTGAGACCCGGCGCGCGCGGGCGAAGCACGAGGTCCCCGCCACGCCACTTCTCGGAGGGCGCGACGGGCGTCAGCCCGGCCTCCTCGCGGATCACGCGCCGCAACATCATCTCGAGGTCCGTAGAGGGATCGCTCACGGAGAGACTCCTTTCACGATCGGAGACGAGCACCGCCGCGCCGGGCTGAACGGGCGCCGCAAGGGATTCGCCGGAACGGTCGGGCCCCGGGCCTCTGCCTCGGAAACGGTGCCGGCTGCCGCAGAACCCGCACAAGACCTGCGAGATCGTGCCGTCCACGGCGACCGCGACGATGACGTGGGTGCGCGCCGCCTTGCACGCACGGCACCAATCGTCCACGCGCTCTCCGGCACGGCGGCGGCGAGGCAGGTCCGGCATCGGGATACCAGTCTAACCGATGGTGGGGCAGGTGGAGTTTCCGCTAGCCACGCTCCTGTCCCTGTCCCTTCCAGAAACCTCGTCCGCTGGCCGATCCGCGCCGCGCGCGTCGCCCGATCGCTCTCGTGAGGGAGGGGGTTCGTCATCGTGGCATCTCCTTATGACTTGACGGGCGTCTCGAACGGGAGGACCCTCGAAGGGTGGTCGAAGTGCAACGCCCCAGCTTTGACATCTCCGTCGCCGGCCATCGAATGAAGAGCGGCGTCTGGAGGATCGACGCGCGGCTTTCCTTCCGGCGGCACCTGCGTCGCGGTGTGGACACCCAGCTTCTCCACGAAGGGCGCATCGCCTTCCTGAAGGCCATTCTGGAGGAGAACAGTCGGGGCCGGATGCAGGGCGCCACGGTGGCCAAGGTGTTTCTCGACTTCGCCGGGGACAAGCGCCACATCCTGCTTGAGGGCGGTGGAGAGGAGATCTCCGACTGACCGGCGGCTCTCCGCTCAGGGGCAGGTGCGCCCGACGCGGGCGTCGCCGCTGCTGCTGTGCCCGAGGCCACCCTCGCCACAGGAGTTCTGCGCCCGGCAGAGGTAATGGAACACAACTCCCGCGCCGGGCGTCACCGGGTCCTGCGCCGTGAGGTCCGTGTCGTTCTGCTCGAGGCACTCGGCGCTTCCGAAGCCTCCGGGAGACGAGGAGCGAAGGACGTCGTACAACACGGCGCCCGAGGAATTCCCGCTGTCCAGCGGCGGGTCCCAACTCAGGGACCGACGGTCGGCGGCGAGCACCAAGCTCCTCGCCTCCCCGGGCAAGCTCCAAACGTCCGCGTCGGCGTCATCACAGTCCCCCCCGAAAGGTCCCCGGCCGTCGCCGTCGCAGTCGGATTCGAGGCCGAAGATGGACACGCTCCCCTGGTCGACCCCGGCGGCGCCGTCGTCGAAGGGCGCGCCGACGAGGATCTCCGCGATCCCGTCGCCGCTCAGGTCCCCGGCGCTCGCCACGGAGTAACCGAGCGCGTCCCCCGCCGCTCCTCCCTCGTCCACCAGCTCCCGGATCTCCGAGCCGTCCGCCGGAGACAGGATCACCGCCTTCCCGGCGTCTGCCCCGCCGGCGGTATCGGCGTAACGTGCCCCCGCGACGATCTCGTCGATCCCGTCACCGTTCAGGTCCGGCAGCGCGGCAAGCGCCCAGCCGAGCCAGTCGGTGCCGCCGTCCGCGTGAATGATGTCGCGACGGACCACGCCATCCTCCGGCGAGAAGACCAGGACGTGGCCGGCGTCGGCGCTGCCCGTGATGCTGTTTCGCGGCGAACCGACGACGAGCTCCCGGATGCCGTCGCCGTCGAGGCACTGTATCGTCGCGAGGCTCTCGCCGAGATGGTCGTTCGAAGCGCCGGCCGGATCGACGATGCGGCGGACGAACGTGCCACCGGCACCGGAGAAGATCAGGACGCACCCCGCGTAGTTGGCGTATCCCGATTCGCCCACCGCGATGTCGGCGACACCGTCGCCCGTCACGTCGGCGAGGCCCGAGACGGCGTAGCCGAGATAGGAGTAGATGGCGAGGTCGGGGTCGTCCAGCGTGCGCAGGACCGTGCAGGCCCCGCTCGCCGAGACCGTGAACACGACGGCGCGCCCACCGTAGTGAAGCAGCGTGCCGGAGTGGTCCGCCCCGGCGAGAATTTCGGGAATGCCGTCGCCGGTCACGTCCACGAACCCCGCGAGACCGTGGTCGCCCCCGAGGTTCGCGACGCTCGTGGCGGAATCCACGCAGCGAGCGATCGGCGAGCAATCCGCGCCCGAGAAAACCGCGACGGCGTCGTGCGTCGGCTCCGACCCCGCGAAGTCGGGAATCCGGTCGCCGTTCATGTCGCCGGTGGCCGCCACCGAGACGCCGAGATTGTCGCCGGTCGCGCCGGTCGCGCGGCACAGGATCCTTCGGTCGACGCCCGAGTAGAGCGTCACGCTTCCACCTTCGCTGGCGCCGAGGTCGTCGGCCAGGTTCCCGACGACAAAGTCGGGGACGCCGTCGCTGTTCACGTCGCCGATCGACGCCAGGGAAGTCCCGTAGCGGTCGCTCGCAGCGGGATGGCGATCGAGAAGTCCCTGGCGGGCCGTCATCTGGGTGAATCCCTCGTCGACCAGCCTGTCGCAGTCGTCGTCCCGGTGGTCGCAGACCTCGGAAGCGCCGGGGTGGATCTCGCCATCGCCGTCGTCGCAGTCACCGCACACCAAGCCCGTGGGATCGCATCCCGGCACCGAGCAGTCGGCGTACCCGTCGAGGTCGGCGTCGGGACAGACCGCCGCCATGGCGGACCCGGACCCTCCCGCGATCCCACAGGCGGCCAAGCCCAGGGCGAGAAGACGGGTCCAAACCGAACAACGGATGCGTGGCGACCCCATGAGGCACCTCCAGGGCACACGACCGACCGGCGGTCTTCGGGAGGACGTCGGAGCGGATCGCGTCGCAACCGGAACCCCGACTTCACCGAGGTCCCGGCGGGATCGCACACAATATACGAGGAAATGTCGGCCGTGGGGAGGTCGACGTGCCACCGGGATCTCGGGACGGCCGGCCGGAGATCTTCATCCCCTTGCGGCAGAGCGGGCGAACGCTGGCCTTCAAGGAGGGACATCGCCGGGAAAATGCGAGTGGCCTTGGGGGGATAGAAGTTCAAGATGCGGTTCCGTCGGTTGACGGAGCTGCACAGTCAGGACATCATCGTGTCCGCTCATCGTGCGGCGCCTGTCCGACAGCGCGGAGTGGTCATGGATGCGAGGACACGAAGGAAGGCAGGGAGGTCGTCAGGCTACCGCCTGTCTCCAGCCAAGCTCGTTCTGCGCGCCATGACTTTTGGCGCCGGATCCGCCCGGCTGATCCGGGCTTCCACCATCGCCACGGCGCCGTGGGTGCGCCTCAAGTGCGAGTACGGCTGCGACGGGTATGGCAGCTCCCGCTGCTGCCCTCCCCACACACCGACTCCCGATGAGACCCGCAAGGTGATCGACAGTTACAAGCGCGCCATTCTCTTCGAGGCAGAACGACGCGAGCCGAAGAAGATCGCGGTGCGCCTCGAGCGAGAGGCATTCCTCGCCGGGTACTACAAAGCCTTGGGTCTCGGCGCCGGCCCCTGTCGACTCTGCAAGCAGGAGTGCGCCTTTGACGCGGGTTGCCGTCACTCGGAGCAGGCACGGCCCAGCATGGAGGCGTGCGGGATCGACGTGTTCACCACGGTGAGGAGGAGCGGGTTCGCGATCGAGGTCGTGCGGGATGAGGACGGCGAGCAGCATTACTTCGGGGTGGTGCTGCTGGACTGAGGACGTTGGGCGACCTCTCCAACACGGCCCTTCCTCCATCTTGCGCCGATCGGCGTCGTTGCACGCCGTCGGCGGACGAAGGCGAATTCATAGAACCGCACTCCTCCCCGTCGACCGGCAAGACCTCCCCCCGCTGCCCCGGCTACGTGATCGACCGCATCGAGCCGCTCAAGGAGGGCGGCGCGGACGAGCCGTGGCGGACCGGTCAGCCCTCGCCAGCCACGGATTGTCCGACCGAATGGCGCGTTTCCCGAGGGACGAACTATCGCTGGCTGCCGACGATGCGCTCGTCGATGGACACGGCGGTCTCGGAAGGTCAACCGTTGTCCGGTGCTCCGAAGGCGAGGCGCGGGAAGTAAGTGCGCAGCGCGTCCATGACCTTGAGGACGGCATCGTTGGACCCCGATTTGCGGTTGACGTCCTGGAACCGGTAACGGTCGCCCTTCACGATCTGGAAGTTAATCTGGTAGCAGAAGTTCTCAGGGGCTTGCGCCTGGCACGTGAGCCATACCTTCTCGACGCCCGTGATCTTGAAAGAGAAGTTCTTGTCGGAGTCGTGGCTATCCACCCAGGCAAGGGTGTCACCCTGCATCACCAGGCTGCCGGGCCGGTTCTTCCCCATGAACGTCGCCTTCATCAAGAGCCCATCGAAGACCATCTCTGTCGGGGCAGTCGGAGCACCTGCGGTGCCCGGTGCGGCCGCACCTCCGCCGCCGGTCGCCATCAATGCCGCAATGGTCAATTCCGGTGCGCCGTTCTGCTTGAGGTAGAGAAGATCATTGACAGAGAGGTTGTACGCCTGGCCCGACTGCTTCACCTGCTCTGCGATGATGGATGCGGAGATCCCGGACTTGACGAGCTGCACGAGATCAACCAGGCGGGTATCGTCGGGCACGAGCGGCACGGACGTTGGCGTGGGCGCCGGGAGACGAGCATAAACAGCGGCGATGACGGCTTCCGGCAAGCCTGCGTCACGCAGCGTGACGAGGTCCCCCGCCGTCATGGCGATGGAATTCGCCGGGTTGTTGACCATG
>JBGQAU010000040.1:0-25204 GCA_041494445.1 Acidobacteriota bacterium
GGGTGCTCTACGAGGTGTCGGCGGAGCGGACGGCCACCGAGGTCACCGACGCCGCGCTCTCGGCGCTCCCGCGGCTTGCGCCCGGGCCGTTCTTCCTCTGGGTCCACTACTTCGATCCGCACGTCGAGTACCGCCCGCCGGATCCCTGGCGTGAGCGGTTCGCCGGGAGGCCGTACGACGGGGAGATCGCGTACATGGACGCGGAGATCGGCCGTCTGATGGATGCGATGGAGCGCGGGGGGCTCCTGGCTCGGACGGTGGTGGCGGTCTTGGGGGACCATGGGGAGAGTCTCGGCGAGCACGGCGAGCGGACCCACGGGCTGCTGCTTTACGAAGGGGCGCTTCGGGTGCCGCTAATCGTGAGGTACCCCGGGACGGTGCGCGCGGGGCTCAGGCTGAGCGGAGCGGTGTCCGGTATCGACCTCGCGCCGACGGTCCTCGATCTCATGGGACTGCCGCCGCTTCCACGGGCGCAGGGGAAGAGCTTCGCGTCCGCGCTCCGGAACGGGGTCGAGACGGAGCGCGGTCCGGTGTATGCGGAAACGCTCTACGGCCAGCGGGCGTACGGGTGGGCGGCGCTGTACGCCCTTCGCGACCGGACGCGGAAGTACGTGGAGGCACCGGACCCGGAGATCTACGACCTGGCGACGGACCCCGGGGAGTCGAGGAACTTGGCCGCTCGCTCTCTCGGGGAAGTGGCGCGCTGGCGCGAACGCCTGGCGGCGCTGACGGCCGGCATGGGGCCGGCCCTCCCGGGGGCGGCGCGGGAAATGGTCGAGGAGCAGCGGGCGAAGCTGCTGAGCCTGGGGTACGTGTCCTCGGGCTCGCCCGCGGCGGGCCGGAGGGACAGGCCCGACCCGAAGCGTCTCGTGGCGCAGAACGACGCGTTCCTCGAGGCGAGATCCCTCATCTCCGAGGGACGCATCGAGGAAGCCCGTGCTCGGCTCGAGAAAGTGCTCGCCGCGGATCCCGGCAACCCGCTCGCGCTGGCGACGAGCGGCGCCGTGCTCCGCGCGATGGGCCGGCCCGAGGAAGGGCTGGCACGGCTTACGGCCGCCGCGAAGTCCGCTCCGGGCGTGTACGAGATCGAGCGCAATCTCGGCAGCGCCCTCCGCGACGCGAAACGCCCCCGCGACGCCGCGGCCGCGTACCGGGCCGCGATCGCGATCCACCCTTCCTCCGCCGACGCGCATTTCGGCCTCGGGGAGGCGCTCCACGAGCAGGGCGAGGCCGCCGGAGCGATCGTCGAGTACCGCCGCGCGCTCGATCTCGGCCTCGCCACCCCGGCGATCCGCGCCGCTCTCGGCCTCGCCCTGGTGGCGACGGGCGATCTCCCGGGGGCGGAGAAGAATCTCCTCCTCTCGGAAGGCGCGGACGCCTCGGTTCGCTCCCAGGGCTGGGCGCGCCTCGGGCATGCGGCGGCGCAGAAGGGCGCCCTATCCGACGCACGGCGATTCCTCGATCGGGCCCTCGTCCTCGCGCCCGGCAACCCGGACGCTCTCCTCGATCGCGCGAAGCTCCGCCGCAAGCAGGCGGACGTGGCGGGTGCGGCGACGGACCTCGATGCGCTGGTCGCGACGAAACCGGAGCACCCGTCCGCGCGATGGCTCCTCGCGCAGGCCCGGGCGACGCTTGGGGACCGAGACGGGGCCGCGCGCTCGGCACAGGAGTTCCTGGCGCAGAGAGGGGCCGACCCGAAGCTGTTCCGCCCCGCGCGCGATCTCCTCCGCTCCCTGGGGAAGAACTGAGAGGATCCGTTGGACATCCGGACCACGCTCGCCATCCTCCCGATCTGGTACGCGGTGTTCCTCCTTTCTCTGACCTGCCACGAGGCGGCGCACGCGTGGGCGGCGCGAAGGGGAGGGGACGATACCGCTTACCTCGGCGGGCAGGTGACGTTGAACCCGCTGCCGCACGTCATGCGCGAGCCGCTCGGGACCGTGCTCGTGCCGCTCGTGACGTACTTCCAGACCGGCTGGATGATGGGATGGGCGAGCGCTCCGTACGACCCGTACTGGGAGGACCGTCACCCCCGGCGGGCCGCCGCCATGGCCGCCGCGGGCCCGCTCGCGAACCTCGCGCTCGCCGCCGTCGGGTTCACGTGTCTCAAGGTCGGGCTCGCCGCCGGATGGTTCGACCTTCCGGCGACCCCCGCGCTGGACCGCCTCGTGGTCCCGATGGACGGCGCACCGGCGATCGTCGAAGGCCTCGGCCGGATGCTCTCGATCGTCCTCGTCCTCAACCTGGTGCTCGTCGTGTTCAACGCGATCCCGCTCCCCCCGATGGATGGAGCGTCGGTGCTCGCGGGGTTCTTTGCCCCCCTCCGCGGGCTCAAGGACCGCCTGCGCGCGTCGCCGATGGCCTCTCTCGCCGGGCTCGCGGCGGCTTGGTTCCTGTTCCCGTACGCGTTCGGCCCGGTACTCCGCTGGGTGGCGGCACGGCTTTACGGGTGAGTCGCGGAAATGCCCCCCGGCTCGCCGCCCGAGCGATCAGCGGCCGAGGGGAATCGGTTGGATCACCAGCAGGCGCATCTCGGTGTAATCCTCGATCGCGAAGCGGGGGCCCTCGCGGCCGGTCCCCGAGCCCTTGACGCCGCCGTACGGCATCGGATCGAGGCGGTAGGTCGGGACGTCGTTGACCACGACGGCGCCCACCTCGATGCGCTCCCAGGCCGCGAGCGCTGCGCCGATGTCGCGCGTGAAGATCCCGGCCTGGAGCCCGTAGTCGGACCGGTCCACCTCGGCGATCGCGCTCTCGATGTCGCGGAACGGCTCCACCGCGACGACCGGGCCGAATACTTCGTTGGCGCAGACCTTCATCTCGGGTCGCGTCCCCGTGAGAACGGTCGGCTCGACCAGGGTTCCGCGGCGGCCGCCTCCCGCCAGGAGCCGCGCCCCGCCGTCCACCGCCTCCCGCACCCACGACTCGATCCGCTCCGCGTCCCCGGAGGAGATCACCGGCCCGACCGTGGTCCGCTCGTCGAGCGGGTCGCCCAGCACGAGGCCGCGCACGCCAGCGAGAAGCCGGTCGAGGAACGCATCGAACACGTCCTCGTGGACCCATATCCGCTGGACCGAGATGCAGCTCTGCCCGGCCTGAAAGAAGCCGCCGGCCACGGCCCGCGACGCGGCGAAGTCGAGATCCGCGGAGCGGTCCACTACGAGGCCCGCGTTTCCGCCCAGCTCGAGCACGACCTTCTTGCGATACGCGCGGCGCTTGAGGTCCCACCCGACCGCGGGGGACCCGGTGAACGAGAGCGCGCGGGTCCTGGGGTCCTCGACCAGGGGCCCCGCCTCGGCGCCGCCCATGGGAACCACGGACACCGCCTCTGGCGGCACCCCCGCCTCCAGCATCAGCGCGGCGAGGTCCAGCGCCGATGACGGGGTCTGTGACGCCGGCTTGAGCACGAACGAGCACCCCGCCGCGATTGCCGGCGCGATCTTGTGCGCGACGAGGTTCAGCGGGAAGTTGAAGGGCGTGATGCAGGCCACCGGTCCGACCGGGAAGCGCCGCGACAGCGCGAGCCGGCCGTCGCTGCCCGGGAAGAGATCGAGCGGCAGGACCTCGCCCCCGATCCGGAGCGCCTCCTCGGCCGCGGTCCGGAACGTCAGGACCGCGCGGTCCACCTCCGTGCGAGCCTGGGTGATCGGCTTGCCGGCCTCGAGGGCGATCGTTCGGCAGAACCGCTCCCTCTCGGCCGCGAGGCGGCGGGCGACCTCGTGCAGCAACTCGGATCGCCTCCACGCGGGCAGGGCGCGCACGGCCCCGAACCCGCGGACGGCCGAGTGGAGCGCCGCGTCGAGCTCCCGAGGGCCGGCGCGCGACACGGTCGCGACCGGCCGGCCGTCGAACGGGCTCGTCACCTCGATCGTCGCCGCCGTGACGACGTCCCGTCCTCCCACGACGAGCGCGCGTCGATCCATGGCCCGGACTTGTACCCGCGATCCGCCGCGGTTGCAAGTGAGCGCGACCGCGGTTCCTCGGGCCGGGTTCGCGCGATGTCCCCGGGACTCGACGCGGGCGCATGGATCGTGACATCCTGACCCGGCTCCGAGGAGCGGACCGGCGCGCGACGGGGCGCGCGCCGGCGGTCACGTTGCAGCCGGAGGGCCGCCCGATGGTTCACCTCTCCGAAGCGTTGAACCTGCCCGTGTTCGACGCCGGCGGGAGCCGCGTCGGCCGCGTGGACGATCTCCTCGCGGACTCGTCCCGCGGGATCGTCGAACGCGTGACGCTGCGCGCCGGGCGGCGGCGCTCGCAGGTCCGGTGGGAGGGGATCGAGAGCTTCTCGCCCGAGACCCGCCGGGTCGTGCTCGCGGAAGGCGCCGCGGTGGAGCCTGCCTCCGAGCCGACCGCCGATCTGCTGCACCTCAAGCGGGACGTCCTGGACCGGCAGATCATCGACATCCAGGGGAGGAAGGTCGTGAAGGTCAACGACATTCTCCTCGAAAACGCCGCCGGGCGCCTGGTGCTGAAGCGGGTCGAGGTCGGGCTCGCCGGGGCGGTGCGGCGGCTCTTCGCGGGGATCGTCCGGCCGATGGTAATGCGGCGGATCGCGGACGGTCTCGCCGAGCGCTCCATCCCGTGGGACTACGTCGGACTGGTGGAGCCCGGCACGACGCGGATTCGCCTCAAGGTGCACCAGCACCTGGCGAAGATGCACCCCGCGGACCTCGCGGATATCCTCGAGGATCTCGGCCGGGTCGAGCGGAGCGAGATCGTCTCCGCCCTCGACACGGAGACCGCTGCGCAGGCGCTCTCCGAGGCCGAGCCCAGCGTTCAGGCGGCGGTCGTCGAGGCGATCCACCTGGAGCAGGCCGCCGACCTGCTCGAGGAGATGCAGCCGGACGAGGCGGCGGACATCCTCGGCGACCTCCCCGAGGAGCGCTCCCGGGCGCTGCTCGATGCGATGGACGAGGAGGAGGCCAACGACGTCCGGGAACTGCTCCGGTTCCACGACGACACGGCGGGCGGCCTGATGACCACGGACTTCTTCCGGGCCCGCTCGGAGTGGACGGTGGGGCAGACCCTCGGGGAGCTTCGGAAGGTGGACGCGGACCTGCTCGGCGAGCTGGACGAGATTCCCGTCGTCGGGGCGGATGACCATCTCGTCGGCGTCGCCCTCCTGGTGCGCCTGGTTCGCGCCGCGGAAGACCGGCCGGTGACCGAGTTCATGCGCCGGGAGGCTCGCGCGGTGACGCCGACGATGCGGTTCAAGGAGATCGTGGAGCGGTTCGAGAAGTACCACCTTCGCGGGCTGGCGGTGGTGAACGAATACGGCGAGCTGGTGGGCCTGATCAACATCGAGGACGTGCTCAGCCGCGTGGTGACCGGAGCCTAGGGCATGCCGTTCCGCCGCGCCTTCCGCCGCCTCGCGCAGAGCGTCGCCCTCTTGGTGGCCGTGATGGGCCCCGGCGTGATCACGAGCAACGTGGACAACGACGCCGGCGGCATCTACACGTACTCGCTCTGCGGCGCCAGGTACGGCTATCAGCTTCTCTGGCTCCTGGTCCCGGTGGCCGTCGCCCTCGTGGTGGTCCAGGAGATGTGCTCCCGGATGGGGACGGTGACCGGCAAGGGGCTCGCCGACCTCATCCGCGAGGAGTTCGGCCTCAGAGTGACGTTCCTCCTGATGATGGCGGTGCTCTTCACGAATCTCGGGAACGCCGTGGCCGAGTTCGCCGGCCTCGCCTCCGCGCTGGAGCTGTTCGGCGTGAGCCGTTACCTCTCGGTCCCGCTGGGCGCGGTGTTCGTCTGGTGGCTGGTGGTGTTCGGCAACTACAAGACGGTGGAGAAGGCGTTCCTGATCGCGTGTCTGCTGTACCTCGCCTACCCGATTTCCGGGTTCATCGCCAAGCCGGATTGGGGCGAGGCGGCGAGGGGGACGCTGGTCCCGTCGGCGCCGCTCGACCTGGCGACGATCTCGATGATGGTGGGGATCGTCGGCACGACCATCGCGCCGTGGATGCAGTTCTACCTGCAGTCTTCCGTGGTGGAGAAGGAGGTCCGGATCGCCGACTACGCCAAGTCGCGGCTCGACGTGATCATGGGCTCGATCATGGCGGTCGTCGTGGCGTTCTTCATCGTGGTGGCGTGCGCCGCGACGCTGCACGAGGCCGGGCTCTTCTCGATCGGATCGGGGGCCGAGGCCGCCCGCGCCCTGGCCCCGCTGGCGGGACGGTACGCCGAGACGCTGTTCGCCTTCGGCCTCGCGAACGCCTCGCTGTTCGCCGCGTCGATTCTCCCGCTGGCCACGGCGTACAGCGTGTGCGAAGGGCTCGGGCTCGAGGCCGGCGTGAACCGGCGGTTCAGCGAGGCCCCGGAGTTCTACAGCCTGTACACCGGGATCATCGTGGTGAGCGCTGGGATGATCCTCATGCCGGGGGTGCCTCTCCTCAAGATCATCCTGGTGTCCCAGATCATGAACGGGGTGCTCCTTCCGTTCGTGCTCCTCTTCATGGTCCGTCTGGTGAACGACAAGGGGCTGATGGGCTCGTTCACCAACGGCCCCGTCTACAACCTCGTCGTCTGGACGACCACGGTCCTCCTCGTGGGCCTGACGGCCCTCATGGTGGTCACGAGCTTCTTCCCCGGCGCCTCGCTCCAATCTCCTTGACAGCGTGGGGCGAGGACGGCAAGCTAGGCGCGTGCCGGGTCCATTCGACGAGCGAGGCGCGCTCCGCCCCCTCCGGTCCCTCTCCGAGGTCCACGAGTCCGTCGAGGTCCCGCGACAGCCGTCGTTCTGGCGCCGCCTGTTCGCCTTCTCGGGGCCCGCGTACCTCGTCAGCGTCGGGTACATGGACCCGGGGAACTGGGCCACCGACATCGCCGCAGGCTCCAGATTCGGCTACGCGCTGATCTGGGTCCTCGTCATGTCGAACCTCATGGCGCTGCTCTTGCAAAGCCTCTCGGCCCGCCTCGGCATCGTCACCGGGCTCGATCTGGCCCAGGCCTGCCGGGCGATGTACAACCGGCGGATTTCCTGGGCGCTCTGGATCCTCTGCGAGATCGCGATCGCCGCCTGCGACCTCGCGGAGGTCCTGGGCTCGGCCATCGGCCTCAAGCTGCTCTTCGGGCTTCCCCTGGTCGCGGGGGTGCTGATCACCGCGCTGGACACGCTGCTCATCCTGGTCCTGCGCGGCCGCGGCGTCCGGATGATGGAGGCGATCGTCGTCGTCCTCATCACGACCATCGGCCTGGCGCTCGCGGTCGAGGTCTTCCTGTCGAGGCCGGAGTGGGGGGGGATCGCCCGCGGGCTCGCGCCGGTGCTCCCCGGCCCCGGGTCCCTGTACCTCGCCATCGGGATCCTCGGCGCGACCGTGATGCCGCACAACCTGTACCTGCACTCGGCGCTGGTGCAGTCCCGCCGGATCGTCCACACGCCCGCCGGGATCAGGAGCGGGGTGAAGTTCAACTTCATCGATTCGATGGTGGCGTTGAACGGCGCCTTCGTCGTGAACGCGGCGCTCCTGGTGATGGCCGCGGCGACGTTCCACCGCGCCGGGTACCACGACGTCGCGGAGATCCAGGACGCGCACCGGCTCCTCGAGCCGATCCTGGGCGCGGCGATCGCTCCGGTCGCCTTCGCGGTGGCGCTCATCGTCTCGGGTCAGTCCTCGACGATCACCGGCACGCTGGCCGGCCAGATCGTGATGGAGGGGTTCGTCGAGCTGCGGCTCCGACCGGTCGTGCGCCGACTGCTGACGAGGACGCTGGCGATCGGCCCGGCGGTCGTGGTGATCCTCGCGTTGGGAGAGAGGGCGACGGGCGATCTCCTGGTGCTGTCGCAGGTCGTGCTGTCGCTCCAGCTGTCGTTCGCGGTGATCCCCCTCGTCCACCTCGTCTCGGACCGCAGGTGGATGGGGCAGTACGCGATCCGTCCGGCGGTGCAGGCCGTGGCCTGGGCCGTCGCCGGCGTGATCGTCGCGCTCAACCTCGGCCTCGCGTGGAGCGAGATCTCGCGTTGGCTCGCGGCCGCGGGAGGCTACGCCTGGCTTCTATGGATCACCGTCCTTCCGGGCGCCGCCGGGCTTCTGGCCCTCCTCGCGTGGGTCGCGGTGGCCCCGGCGGTGGAGCGGAGGCGCGGCGCGCCCACGCCGGTCCAGCCGGGGGTGCACGGCATGGGCGCGGTCCCCACCGTCGCTCCGCCGAGGGCGCCGAAGCGGATCGCGGCGGCGGTGGACTTCTCTCCCGCGGACGGGCCCGTCCTCTCTCACGCCGTGATGGTGGCGCGGGCCGCGGGAAGAGGCGCCGCGGTGCTGCTCCTGCACGTGGTCGAGTCGGGGGGGGCGCGGTTGCTGGGCGACGAGACGCGAGACGGTGAGGCGAGGGCCGACCAGGAGCGGCTGGAGATGTACGCCAGCGAGATGGTGGAACTGGGGGTCGAGGCGACCTACGACCTCGGCTTCGGCGAGCCCGCCGCCGCGCTGGCCCTGCTGGTGGAGCGGCACCGTCCGGAACTGGTGGTGGTCGGGAGCCACGGGCACCGCGGAGTCGGCGACTTCGTCCACGGGACCACGGTGGAGCGCCTCCGGCACCGGATCACCGCGCCGGTGCTCGTGGTGCCGTCCGGCACCGGTCCCCCCACCTGACGGCCCCATAACGGAGGACCCCCGCCTCTCCTCGCTCGGTCCCTCAGGGCGGGCGCGCCGACTCGGCTCGCCAAGTCCCCGGTCTCGCGGTAAACTTCCTGCTCGCGCCATTTCGGGCGCGCTGGAGGTTTTCCGATGAAGCGATCCGTTCTTCGCGTCCTCCCGCCGGCCCTGCTGCTGGCGGTGGTGGCCGTCCAGGCATCCTCCCGGCCGGCTGAGGGGCCCCTCCGGCTCGCTCCATCCCGGACGCCGGCGGCCCCGGCCGCGGCGCCGGCGGCTCCGGCGGTGCCCCCGATGCTCGTCGTCGAGAAGGAGACGGTCGATCTCGGCGACGTGGTGCGAGGTGCCAAGGCGGAGGCCACGTTTGTCCTCCGAAATACCGGGAAGATCCCCATCAAGATCCTCTCGGCGAGGCCTGGCTGAGGCTGCACGGTGGCCTCGTTCGACGAGGTCGTCCCGCCCGGGAAGGCGGGAAAGGTCATCGCGGCGGTCAGGACCGAGGGGCTGGCGGGGGTGGTGAACAAGGTGGTCGCCGTCACGACGGACGATCCGGGCCGCCAGAACGTCACTCTCATGCTTCGCGCGAACATCGTGACGTCGGTGGAGTTCCTTCCCACCCGAGCGCTGTTCGTCCCGGCCGGGCCGGCGGCCGCCGGGACCGGCAAGCTGGTCATCCGGAAGAACGAGACCGAGAAAGGGCAGCTGGAGATCTCGGGCATCAGCGCCAACGTGCCGTGGCTCAAGGTGTCGGCACGGAAGGTCGAGAGCCCCGAGTCGCCCCCGTCGTCGGGCGCGGTTCCGGCGCAGCCTTCCGACTGGGTGATCGAGGCGAAAATCGAAGGCGAGGCTCCCGCGAGGCAGGTGTCGGCGGAGATCCGGTTCAAGACCGGCCTTCCGCGCGAGCCCGAGATTTCGTTCCCGGTGACCGTCAGAACGATCTCGCCGATCACCTTCAGCGCGCCCATGGTCTACCTCCCGTATCCGGGCGAACCGCCCCAGCCGGAGCGAGGGACCGTGTACGTCCGCGTCGAGCCGCCGCTCGACCCGAACTCGCTCACGGTCGAGGCGGCGCCCACCGCGTTCCAGGCCGTCGCGAACCTTGTGGGCCCGACGCGCGTCAGGATCGACGTGACGTGGACGCCCGCGGGCGAAAGCACTCCACGGGAGGGGACGGTGGTCGCGAAGCTCGGTACCGCGCTGGCGTCCGTCCCGGTGAAGGTGAACCCCAAGGCGGCTCCGATCGAGGTGAGCCCTGCTCCCGCTCCCGTGCCGGCTCCGTCTCCGGCGCAGGCTACGCCGAAGGAAGGCCGGTAGGGGGGCTCAGCGCGGCTCGGCGCGCCGTGCGCGGCCCGGCTCGAAGCTGAACCGGGCCGCCGCACCTCCGCCGCGCACCGGAACGACGGAGAAAGCCACCCGGCGCTCGCGGTCGTTCGCGTGGGCGTCGGAGAGTATCTCTCCGACCGTGAACCCGGTCGCGAGCCCCAGAAAAGCGTCCGGGGCCCAGTGGCTCTCGCTGTTCACGCGCTGGAACGCGGTCAGGACGGCGCCGCCGTACAGCAGGCCCGTTCCCGCGCGCTTCAGGAACCGAAGGCCGGGGCCGTCGTCGGGGTCCACCCGGAGGTACTGCCGGCGTAGCGGCGCGGCGATGGAGGCGGCGATCGCCGCGTCCCCCGAGATCCCGTGCCCGTGCAAGCGGAAGAAGCGCACCTCGCTCCCGTCCCGCGGCCGCTCGGAGGAGAGGACGAACTGGCCCGCGCCAGCCAGGAGGGATGAGTATCCGAGCGACTCCAGTAGAAGCTGGGCCGTCTCCTTCTCCCGGTCGTCGTGGGTGGCGAAGGAGGCGCTCCACGACGCGAGGGACAGAGCGACGGCGAGCCCTGGGCCGGCCATGACCCCGCGAACGTCGTCGAGAAGCCGGTCCCGCCCCGGCGAGCGATGCTCCTGGGCATAGTCCCGGATCTCGTGACGCAGCGCGAAGAGCCCGGCGGCGGCGGCCAGGGTCGCGCCCACCCGCGTCCACCCGTAGCGGTCGAGGTGAACGGGGCGGGTGAAGAGGTACCTCGAGTCCCGGCCCAGCGTACGGAAACCGTAGGGCCTCGCAGGGGCGGCGGGTGGCCCGCCGGAGCGTTCCCCCGCCGCCGGAGCTGGAGCCGCGTTCTCCGCATCCGCGGCGCGCGCTGCCCGAGCGGTCGGAACGAGAAGCGCAGCAACGAGAACGACGATTCCCAGCGATTGGCGCGAGTCGGTCAAGATCCGCTCTCCGGGTCCGATTCCAGGAGAGCTTACTCCTTTGCGTCGCCGCCGGGGGAGCCTGCCGACTCGTTCAGCTCTTCGATCGCGGTTGCCGCGGCGCGCAGGGGGATCGAGACGCGGACGGTCTCGTTCGCCGAGGTGACCTCCGCGAGCAGCGTGCCTCCCCGCTTGGTGATCCGCACCGTCTCGCCGCGCGACCTCACGTCCACGAGCCGCGAGTCGGGACACCGTCGCAGCTCGGAGAGGGCGGCTCCGGCCACGGGGAGCCAGGCCGCGGCCTCGCGCCCGGCCTCCCGAAGGGCCCCCGCAGGAACGAGCTCGGCCGCGATCCGGACGAGGGCGCCGGGGAGCCTCAGCGAGATGGCGCTCCCGCCCGGGTCGTCCGAGTGGACGTCCACCTCCAAGGTGCCGTAACCGTACGCCAGCCAGGCTGCGGTCGCCGCACCCGCCGCCAGCAGCACGAGGACCATGACTCCGACCGCGACCAGGATGCGGTCCGTGACGCTCATCGCCCGCTCCTTCCTACTTGGCGCTCTCGTCGGAGTCGACCCAGATCCTCACGTGGCTGTCGGCGTCGTTCACCGTCACGAGATCTCCGCCCCCGTGGCGCGCCAGAGCCTCGACGGCGGCGACGAGGTTCAGCTCGTCCTTCTCCGCTCCGGAGAACAGCGCGTCCACGACCGCCAGCGGGATCTTCACCTCGACGTCCTCCCGTTTTTCCTTGCTCTCTTGCGCCTGGACGAGGAGCATCTCGCCGCGCTTCGCCACCCGGACCTTCTCCTTCGGGCCGTCCACGGTCACGTAGACGCCGTCGCGGCTCGAGCGGACCGCCTCCCAGATCACGCGGAGGTCGGCCGCCGACATGTCCTCTTCGCCCAGCTTCACCTTGACCTTGCCGCCCGTGAGGTTCTCGTGGCGGACGAGCGGAAGGACCTTGGTCACGAGTTCCACCGGGACGTTGACCCGCACGGTTGCCCCGTCGGGCCCGCGCTCGTCCACCGCGACGTGGAGCCACTGGCCGGATGCGGCCGCCGGCGCCGAAGACGCGCCCGAGAGGACCGCCATGAGCATGCCCAGGAGTGCGATTCTCCTCATCTTGCAACCTCCGCGCCGGCATCGAGCACCAGCTTTCCCCCCGGCTCCGTCGAACTAGAGAACGCACTGGAACCCGCGGAGGTTCCAGGAATCGCGGGAAGGGGGGGCGGGCTCAGACGCGCAGCGGGAGCTCTTCGCGGCAGGCGGGACAGAACTCGGCGGACTTGAGATCGATCTCCTCCACGTAGGTCGAGGGCCGCATGACGCAGGTGGGGGTCACGCAGTGGACGAGGCCGTAGGTGTGCCCCATCTCGTGGATGGCTTCCTTGCCGAGCCGGTCCATGAGGATCCCGTCGTCCGCCGTGAGGCCGTACGCCTCGTTGCGGAGCCGGTGGGTCGAGACGACCGCGGCCTTTCCGTCGAGCTGTGCCTCCCCGAAGACGAAGGTGAGGACCGGGATGAAGAGGTCCACGCTGGTGACGCCCAGGACCTTCGAGGAGGCTCCGTCGAGCCCCCGAAGAAGCTGGGCGAGGAACAGGGTGGAGTTGTACTGGCCGCGCGCCGGGTCGAAGGGCAGCTCGGGGTCGAACCAGGGGGGGCGGACATGCGCCTCGAGACCGAACGTCCGGGAAACCCGTTCCGCCAGCAGGTCGATCATGGCGTGCCGATCGCTGAAGTAGATCGGCACGAGGCAAAGCGACGCCATCTGTCGCTACTTGCGTAGATCGTATTTCTTGATCTTGTTGTAGAGCGTGACCCGGTCGATCTTCAAGGTCTCGGCCGCGCGGGTGATGTTCCACCCATTGCGCTCCAGGATCCGTTGGATGTGGGCCTTCTCCATCGCCGCGAGGGAGTCCGCCGGAATGCTGTCCGAGCGGGAGCTGATCTGGAGCGGCAGGTCCCCGGGGCGCACCGCCGGAGGCTTGCCCACCACGAGGGCCCGCTCGACGGCGTTCGCCAGCTCCCGGACGTTGCCGGGCCACTCGTGGCGGACCAGGAGGTCCATCGCCTCGGGGCTGATCTCCGTGAAGGCCTTGTTCATCTGGAGCGCGTACTTCCGGAGGAAATGCTGCGCCAGCATCGGGATGTCCTGGCGCCGCTCCCGCAGCGGCGGAAGGTAGATGCTGAACACGTTCAACCGGTAGTAAAGGTCCTCCCGGAACCGACCTTCCTCCACCGTTTTCTCGAGGTTCTGGTTCGTGGCGCAGATGACCCGGAAATCCACGCGCGTCGGCTTCGTCCCGCCGAGCCGGGTGAACTCCTTGGTCTCGAGCACCCGAAGCAGCTCCACCTGGGTCTTCAGGGAGACGGTCCCCACCTCGTCCAGGAAGAGCGTCCCGCCGTTGGACATCTCGATCTTCCCCTTGCGCCGGTAGACCGCGCCGGTGAACGCGCCTTTCTCGTGGCCGAAGAGCTCGCTCTCGAGCAGCGACTCGGACAGGGCGCCGCAGTTGACGGGGACGATCGGGAAGTAGCGGCGGCGGCTGTTGGCGTGGATCGCCTGGGCGATCAGCTCCTTTCCGGTCCCGCTCTCGCCTCGGATCAGGACCGTCGCGTCGGTTTCGGCCACCGACTGGACCAGCTCCAGGACCTTCTGCATCTGCGGGCTGTCTCCGACGATCTCGCCGAACTGGGAGAGCTGGTCGATCTTCTGGCGGAGCTGGACGTTCTCGCTCTTGAGACGACGCTGGTCGAGCGCCTTTCGGACGAGGTGGCTCAACTCGTCGGGGTCGATGGGCTTGGTGATGTAGTCGAAGGCTCCCTGCTTGAGCGCTTGGACCGCGGACTCCACGGAGGCATACGCCGTGATCATCACGGTGATGATGTCCGGATCGATCTCGTGGATCCGCTGTTGAAGCTCGAGGCCGTCCATTCCAGGCATCTTGATGTCCAGAAGCACGATGTCCCAGGATCCGTCCTGGAGCTTCCCGAGCGCGTCCGTGGCGTTCTCGGCGGTTTCCACCTTGAACCCGTCCTTGCGGAACCATCCGCAGAGCGAGTCCCGCACCGAGAACTCGTCGTCCACCACCAGAATGCTCGCGTCCTCTCGTCTCATACGCGCGACCTTTCCCTTTCTCGCGGACGCGACCCCGGAGGGTCCGCGCCCCGGGGCGGCGACGGCCGCGACCCGGCCCCGGGTCATCGAAGGCTTGCGCAGGATACCAGCGACCCGCCGGGGATTCGCCCCGGCGCCCGCCGTCACCCCGCCCACGATCATCCGCGACTCCCGTCCCCTGCGGCCGCCCCGGCCGCAGGCGCCCCGGGACGACGAGGAAACCGGAGGGTGAACGTGGTCTCCCTCCCGACGGTGGAGTCCACGGCGACGCTCCCGCCGTGGCGCTGGACGATCCCGTAGACCACGGAGAGCCCTAGCCCGACGCCGGTTCCTCCCTCCTTGGTCGAGAAGAACGGTTCGAAGATGTGGGGAAGGACCTCCGGCGGGATCCCGACCCCGGTGTCGCCCACCTGGATCCGCACCGCCTCCACGTCCCCCTCCGCACGAAGCGTCAGCGTGCCCCCTTGCGGCATCGCCTCGACGGCGTTGACCAGGAGGGCGAGGAGAGCCTGCTGGATCTGGTCGGCGTCGCAGACCACCTCGTCGTTCCCCGCGATCTCGACGCTCTCCAGCCGGATTCCCTTGATCTCGAGGTGGTGGCGGACGAGCATGGCGGCGCGCGCCAGGATCGGGTTCACCCGCTGGAGCGCGAACTCGCCGCCGGAGACCCGCGCGAAGACCAGGAGGTTCCTGACGATGTCGCCGCATCGCCGGGACTCCTTCTGGATCAAGTCGAGATAGCGCGCGATCTCCTCCCGCTCGCCTGGAGCGAACCCCTCCTCTCCGAGGCTTCGTCCGATCAGCTTGGCGTAGGTCAGGATCCCCGCCAGGGGGTTGTTCAGCTCGTGCGCGACCGTGGCCGAGAGCTTCCCCAGGGAAGCCATCTTCTCCATCTGGACGATCTGCCGGTGGGCGTGGCTCAACTCGTCCGTCTTCTCGACCACCTTCTTCTCGAGCTTCTCCGACCATTGGGTCAGCTCATGACGTGCCCGCCTCAGGTCGTCGATCATCACGTTGAAGCTCTCCGCCAGCTGCCCGATCTGGTTCCGCTTCCCCACGTCGATCCGCGTGTCCAGGTCTCCGCGGGCGACACGCTCCGTTCCGGCGATGAGCCGCCGGACCGGCACGCGGACCACGCGGTAGATGAACAGCCCGGAGGCCGCGCCGATCACCGCCACCATCAGCAGGCTCGATAGAATCAAGTCCCGGGTCTGGTCCCGCATCCTCTCGTCGGCCGAGGACAGCGACATCATCACGTCGAGGACCCCCAGGATGGTCTGGTCCGGCCGGTGCGCGTGGCAGGCGGCGTCGGAGCACTCGGGCTGGTTCTCGATCGGGCTGATCAGCCCGAGGACCCGGCCCCCGTCCGGCGCCCGGTAGACCCGCGTCCGGTTGACGGTCGGGACCGAGTGGAGCGGCTGGGTGCGGTCGTGGCAGACGACGCAGGCATCCGCCTGGAGGTCAACGCGCCGCCCGATCTCCTCCGGATCCGCGCTGACGATGATGATGCCGCGCTTGTCGTAGATCCGGACCCCGGCGACCCCCGGGGTCTGGGCGATCATGTCGATGGTGCGGTGGACCTCCTCCTTCCGGTTGAGGAGCATCCCGTAGTAGGTTCCCTTCTTGATCAGCTCGCTGGACCGGTGGGCGTTCTGCTCCAGAAACTCCATCCACTGCGACGACGTGGACCGGCCGCTCACGTAAGCTTGCAGCGCCACCCCGGCGATCACGACCCCGAACAGCAGGAGGAACAGGCGGAGGCTGACGGAGTTGTAGAGCAGCGTCAGGCGGCTCGGGGGCGAGGATGCGTGGTTTGGGTCGGGCATGCCGGTGAACGATCCGCTCGTCCGTGAGGCGCCATTCTTGCACAGAACTCCGGGCGTCCCAAGACCCCGCCGTGGGCCCGAAGGCCCGCACCGTCCGGGTCAGCCGAGCAGCCGCGCGACGATCCCGTAGTAGCCGGCCGGGCCCAACAGGCGCAGCAGATCCTGCGCCGGCTCTCCACCGTCGGCCAGGGTCGGTCCCACCGGCGCTCCTTCCCGCTCCCCCTGCGCACCGAGGGAGAGGTTCCGGAGCCGATCGAGGTCCGCGTGCGCCCGCTCCCGGATCTCCGGGGCGCTGAGCAGCCCGCTGACGGCGGCTTCGGGATCATCGCACGCCACCTCGAGGAGCCAGCCGTCCGCGTAGGGCGACTCCGCGGCCAGGGCAGGGGAGCCGCGCAGCCGGGGGTTCAGTCGAATGACCGTTCCCGAGACCGGACTCCTCACGGAGAGCGTGACGCCCTGGTCGGTCACCCAGCAGCCCACGTGACCTCGCTCCACGCGCCCCCCGGCGGGCGGCAGCACGATCCCCGAGACGTGGCGGAGCAGGCGGGCGGCGAAACCGTCGAGACCGATCCGGACGCGATCGTCGGATACCACTCCAGCCCAGGTGTGCCCCGTATCGTACAGACGATCGTCGGGGAACTCGGATTCGGCGACGGGAACGGGGCCGGTCCTCTCGGCGCCGCCGGCGGGATTCCGCTGGCCGCGGAAGCAGGCATCGAGGGGGCACTCTTCGCAACGGAAATCCCGGTCGCACAGCTTGTACGCGACCTGTCCCGCGGCCATCCAAACGCAAGGATGGGCGTCCTCTCTGAGGAGCTTCAGAAGCGGTCGGCCGGTTTTCGCGTCGCTCATGGTCTCGCCTCCACGGACTCCGTGGCGCCGGCTACCGGTGACAGGCGGAGCAATCGTCCTGGACCGAGAATGAGGCCTTCCCGTTGTGGCAGGAAGCGCAGAGATCGCCCTCGTGGATCCGCTCCCGGGTGAACTCGCCGGAGACGGGCTTCCCGGGAACCGTGAGACGGAACGGCCCGTTGTGGCAAGCGCCGCACTTCGGGCTCGAGGCGTCCACGTGGCGCCGGTGGCTGAAGGTGACCTTGCCGGGGCTCTCCTTCCCCGCCGGGAAGGCGAAGTCCTCCGGCAGCCTGAGCTCCCCCGTCCAGACGACCGCGGGCGCCGCCCCGGCGATCGCGGCCGGCGCCGTGGGGGGCATCGCGTTTCGGCTGTAGCCGACGGCGAGGAAGCCGGCGATCAGCAGGACCCAGAGGCCGGCCAGGACCCGCTTGCCGAAGGCCGGGCGCGTCCGGCTTAGGATCCGCTCCGTCGCAGCCCGGTCGATGACGAGGGCCTGTCCCGCGCGGGCTCCGTCGGGCCCGGGTACGACGACATGGGCGTCGCCCGCCCACTGCTCCTTCGCCTCGGGGAATATCGGCAGGTATTTCACGGCCAGCGTGAAAAGGGTAAACCCGGCAGCCACGATCGACAGGGTGACGCAGATCTCGAGGATCGAAGGAAAGTAGTTCACCCCGGACGAGGCCGCCATCCCGGTGATCGCCACGTTCAAGCGGTTCACGATGAAGCCCATGATCGTCAGGACGGCGGCGAAGAAGAGACCGTTCTCGTTCCGGCGAACTTTCGGGATTGCGAACAGGACCATCGGGAGGATCACGCCGAGGCCGGCCTCGCCCCAGAACATCACGCTCTCCGGGGTCACCTCGAAAACCTTGCCGAGGTTCCCGCGGACGAACAGGTCCTGCGTCCTCCAGACCGCGTACACGGCGAGGACCACCACCGAGACGCGCCCCAGGCCCTGGAGCAGGTCGGCCTCGAGCCGCTTGCCGAACGCCCTGTAGCTCATGTACGACTCGAAGATCGTCATGGACAGGCCGCCGGCCACCGCCGAGATGAAGAAGAACACCGGGAGGAAGGGGGTGTACCACAGGCCGTGGAGCTTGTCGGCCGCGATCACGTACAGGGTCCCGAGGGAGGACTGGTGCATGGTCGAGAGGAGCACGCCGAGGATGACCAGCGGGACGTAGATCCTCCGCACGATCCGAAGCGGGAGCTTCCAGCCGAAACGCTCGAACACCAGCGGGCTGAACTCGAGAGCGAGCACGGTGGTGTAGAGCATCACGCACCAGCCCACCTCGAACATCACCGAATGGGGGTTCCACATGATGATCGGGTGCCAGATGTTCCACGGCCGCCCGAGGTCGAACAGCAACGCCACGATCACGAGGAGGTAGCCGAGGAAGGCGGTGAGGATGGTCGGTCGCGCGATCTCCTCGTATTTCTCCATCCTAAAGACGTGGACCGTCGACGCCACCACGAACCCGCCGGCGGCCAGCCCGACCCCGACGAGCATGTCGAAGCCGATCCAGAGTCCCCATGGGAACGCGTCGGAGAGGTTCGTGGCGGCCCCGAGGCCCCTCACGAACCGGACGAAGGCGGCGTACGCGCCCGCGGCCAGGATCAGGCCCAGGAGCACCTTCCAGAACGTCAGCCTACCGATGAATCTGTTGGTCATGACCGTGCTTTCCCTCGAGGGGGTGGAGTTCGTCCTGTGCCGAAGTCTTCCCGTGGCCGCCGTGCCCGTGCCCGCGACCCTCCCGCTCGGCGACGTCGTCGCGGCGGTTCACGATCCACCAGATGCCGAACAGGGTGACGCCCCAGACGCTGATGACCTGCGGTAGTTTGGAGAGGACGTTCCACGTCAGCTTCGGATACGGGTCCTCCCGGACGCTCGTCCGGAACCCCAGCTTCGCGAACGGCACGCCGCTGATGTAAATGACCGAGGTGCCGCCGGCCTCGGTCAGACCGTAGATGTGGTCGACGTACCGGCCGGGCTCCGCCTGCAGGCGACGCTGGGCCTCGCGGATCAGCACGTCCCGCTCGCCGAACACCGTGGCGCCGGTGGGGCAGGCCGCGGTGCACGCAGGCTCCTTACCGTCCTTGACGCGCCGGTCGAAGCACATGATGCACTTGCGGACCAGGGGAAGGGGCTTGTCCCACTCGTACTTCGGGACCCCGAACGGGCATCCGATCATGCAGTAGCGGCATCCCATGCAGCGGTCGGGCAGATAGACCACGGGTCCCTGCGGTGTCTTCTGGAACGCCGCGACCGGGCAGACCGAGGCGCACGCGGGATCCTCGCAGTGCATGCAGTGCCGTCGGACGTTGGTGCCGCCATGCTGCTCGACGACCGTCCAAGTGGTGCCGGACAACACCTTGGCGTGGTCGGCCCGAGGCAGCTCGTTGACGTCCTTGCACGCCCAGACGCACGCCTCGCACCCCACGCACTTCGTCAGGTCCGTCAGGATACCCACCTTCATCTCAGCCTCCGTGCCTCGCCGCTTCGCGCCCGCCTCTCGCGGGCCGCGGTTGATGCCGCCGCCCGGCTACGACCGGGTCGGGAAGATCTCGTCGACGAGCTGCTGCCAGCGCGCGTCGTCGAGATGGTCGGCCAGGCCTTCGATCGGGGCTCCGCCGTCCTGGAGCGTCGCGCCGACGAGCTGCGAGTCGGCCGAGCCCGCCGACATGAAGTCCCGCAGCCTCTGGATCTGCTCGCGCGCCCACGCCGTGGCCTCTTCGGCGATGAACATCCGCTTGAGGGCCGGGGCGAGATCGCGCGGCGCGAGCCAGAGCAGCCATCCCTGACCGTACGGGTCGTCCTGCAGCCGGCCGGGGCTGGCCAGTGCCTCGGCATTCACGCGGGTCACGATCCCGTCCAGCGGGGCGCGGAGGGTGAGCGAGCGGGCGCCGCGGGACAGGGTGGCGATGCGGTCGCCGCGCCGGACCTGGGTCCCCTCGCGCTCGAGGTCGATCCGGTCGGGACGGCCGAGCAGCGCGGCCGGGATCATGTCCGCGCCCATCCGGAGGGCACCGGAGGGCTCGAGCTGGACCCACACGTGGCCGGGGTCGACGAACACGCCACTGGGAATCCGGTCGATCGGCACGGGGCTCCGCATGGCGGCGGTTCCGGCCGCAGGGGCCGTGTGGGCCGGCACCCACTGAGCGACCTCCGCAGTGTCCTTCGCCTTTTTGAGCTCGGCTCGCTGGACGACGTAGTCGATCGTGAGAAGGGCGATGATGGTGAGAAGAACGAAGAGTGCGACCATGGCGTGCCTCCTTCGGCTGGGTGTTCCTGCTTCCTCCGCCATGGTACTTAAGGCAAGAGCCGGGCCAGTTGTTGCGGTTTTCCAGACCCTTCTTGTCCCAAGACTGTAAGTCTTGCTGTGGCACAATATCACAACATGTAAACCTCCAATGTAGCTGCACTAATGAACAACGCTGGCAGCTATGACTGTAGAAAAATATCGTTTCGAATTTCGGCGAGCTTCGAGCGATCGGCAGTAAGTCCTTTACGGTAAGCTAATTACGTGCGAGTTGAAATACTAAACGGTCGAGTTGTGATTTTCTACGATTTCCGTCGGAGGGCGGGAGTTCAGAAGAATCCTAGACGGAGTTTCGCCTCCTCCGACATCATCTCCCTGCTCCACATCGGCTCCCAGACCAGCTCGACGCCCGCCGAGGTGACTCCGGGAACCGCGAGGATCCGGGCCTCGACCTCCCCGGGTAGCGATCCGGCGACCGGGCAGCCGGGAGCGGTCAGGGTCATCTTGACGGCCACGCGTCCCTCCGGAGAGATCTCGATGCTGTAGATCAATCCCAGCTCCCAGATGTCCACCGGGATCTCGGGATCGTAGACCGTCTTTAGGGCCGCGACGACGCCGCGTTCGATGTCTTTCGGTTCGACGAGGGGATCGGCGGGCACGGGACCTCCCTCCAGTGACGCTGCCGCCGGCGACCGGCTATTCCGCGGCCGCCTCGCCGCTCTCGTCGAGAGCGCTGCGGAGCGTGTGCCATGCGAGGGTGGCGCACTTGACCCGCATGGGGTACTCCCGGACGCCGGCGAACGCGGCGAGCTTCCCCAGCTCCGGAGCCGGGGCCACCGGGTCCTCGGCCGACGTGAGCAGCTCGTGGAAGCGCGCGAACAGCGCCTCGGCCTCCTCGACCGTTCTTCCTTTGAGGCGCTCGGTCATCATCGACGCGGAAGCGGTGGATATGGCGCAGCCGGAGCCCTGGAACGCGGCGTCCTGCACCCGGCCGTCCCGGACCGTCAGATAGATCGTCACCTTGTCCCCGCACAGCGGGTTGTACCCGTCGGCGTGCCGGTTGGCCCCCTCCGGCTTCCGGAAGTTGCGGGGGCGCTTGCTGTGGTCGAGGATCACTTCCTGATACAGATCGCGAAGATCGGGCATCAGCCGAGCACCTCGAGCACTTTGCGGATCCCTTCCGCGAAGATCTCGATCTCCTCGCCCGTATTGTACATGCCGAACGAGGCGCGTGCGGTCGCGGGGACGCCGAACCGCTCCATGACGGGTTGCGCGCACAGGTGGCCGGCGCGGATGGCGATCCCATCGCTGTCGAGCACCGTTCCGATGTCGTGCGGGTGGATCCCCTCGACGACGAACGAGAGAACCGAGGCCTTTTCCCGCGCGGTGCCGATGATCCGCACCCTGGGGACCGACTCCATGAACCGCGTGGCGCGGTCGAGGAGGTCGGCCTCGTGCGCGGCGATCGCCTCGAGCCCGATCCCGCCCACGTAGTCGATGGCCGCGCCGAGGACCACGGCGCCGCCGATGTCCGGGGTCCCGGCCTCGAACTTGTGCGGGATCTCGCCGTAGATCGTCTTCTCGAAGGTGACGCTGCGAATCATGTCCCCGCCCCCCTGGTACGGGGGCATCGTCTCGAGGAGCTCGGCCCTTCCGTAGAGGACGCCGACCCCCGTGGGACCGTAGAGCTTGTGGCCGGAGAACGCGTAGAAGTCGCAACCCAGGTCCTGGACGTCCACCGGTTGGTGGGCGATGGCCTGCGCGCCGTCCACCAGAACCGGGACTCCCCGGCCGTGGGCGACCGCGACCATCCGGCGGATCGGGTTGAGGGTGCCGAGGGCGTTCGACACGTGGGCGACCGCCACGATCCGGGTCCGGGGGGAGAGCAGCCGCTCGAACTCTTCGAAGATCAGCTCGCCGCGATCGTCGATCGGGATGACGACCAGCCGGGCCTTCTTCTCCTGGCAGAGGATCTGCCACGGGACGATGTTGGAGTGGTGCTCCATCCCGGACACCAGGATCTCGTCGCCCGCCTCGACGGTCTCCCTCCCCCAGGTGTGCGACACGAGGTTGATGGCCTCGGTGGTCCCCCGGACGAACACGATCTCCCGGCTGTCCCTCGCGCCGATGAAGTTTCGCACCTTCGTCCGGGCCGCCTCGTAGGCCTCCGTGGCCTCCTCGCTCAACAGGTACACGCCGCGGTGGATGTTCGAATACCCCGCCGCGTAGAAGTGCGTCATCGCCTCGATCACCGGGAGGGGCTTCTGCGTGCTCGCCGCGTTGTCGAGGTACACCAGGGGTTTCCCGTGGACCAGTCGCTTCAGGATCGGGAAGTCCTCACGGATCTTAAGGACGTCGAGCGCGATTCCTGCGGCGGCCCCGTCGGCGACCTTCTTCGCGGCCTTCATGCGATTTCCCCCGCGCCCGTCTCGACGGGCAAACGCGATGCGACCTCGTCCGCGAGCCGATCCCGGACCTCCTCGAGAGGGATCCGCTCCAGCACCTCGCCGGCGAACGCCCGGATCAGCACCCGGCGGGCCTCCTCGGGTCCCACCCCGCGGGAGCGAAGGTAGAAGAGCGCCTCGGGGTCGAGCCGGCCCACGGTGGCGCCGTGCGTGCATTTGACGTCGTTCGCGTGGATCTCGAGCTGCGGCCGGGTGAACACCAGCGCATCTTCCGACAACAGGAGGTTCCTGTTGGACTGGAACGCGTCGGTCTTCTGGGCGTCCGCGCGCACGAGGATTCTCCCGTGGAACACCGCGCGCGCGGAGCCGCCGAGGAGCCCCTTGTAGAGCTGGTGGCTCGCTCCGTGCGGGGCGGCGTGGTCGATCGACGTCCTGTGGTCCACGTGCCGTGCCCCGTCGGCGAGGTACAGCCCGTTCAGGAAGCACGAAGCGCCCGCGGCGGCGAGCTTCGCGCCGACCTCGACGCGCGCCCATCGTGCCCCGAGCGAGACCACGTGGGAGGCGAACCGGGCGTCCCGCCCGAGCCGCGCGTCGAGCGTCCCGAGATGCAGCCCCGCCGCGCCTTCGGCCTCGACCCGGACGTGATCGATCGAGGCGCCGTCCCCGATCTCGATCTCCGCAACCGCGCTCGTGAGGCCCGCGCCGCGGCCGGCGGAGAGAAACGTCTCCACGACCGTCGCTCGGCTCCCGGGCCCCGCCAAGACGAGCGTGCGAGGGCACGTCATCTCAGCCTCCCCCCGCCGCGCCGCGACGTGGACCACGTGGATCGGCTCCTCGACCGCGATGCCCGCGGGAATCCGGACCACCGGCGCCTCCTCGAAGAACGCGGTATTCAGCGCAGCGAAGGGCATCGCCGCGTCGGAGGCGATTCGACCGAGAAGCCCCTCGACTTCGGGCGGCATCTCGCGGCGAGCCGACGCGAGGGAGCCCACGAAGAACCCGGCGTCGCGCGAAGGGAGGGCCGAGATCGCCGGGGCGAACCGCCCGTCCACGTAGACCAGACGGATCGCCGCCGGGAAGGGAAGCCGGGAGTTGCTCGGGATCGGCTCCGCCTCCGAAGCGGGACCCTGCTGGGCCGGCCGGAACGGGATCGCGACGACCGGGGCGACCGGGGTCTGCCGCCAGGCTTCCTCCCGCCCCGTCGGGAGCCCGAGGGACTCGAAGCGGGCCATGGATTCCCGCCGAAGCGCGTCGAGCCACGCCGGCTCCGCCACGCGTCGGTTCCGGCCCCGATCGGCGAACGTCGACAGGTAGGCGTCGATCTCGGCGGCGGCCGGCGTCATCCTGAGGCTCCTCCCGGCCTTGCGGCCGGCTCCGTGATCCAGCCGTACCCCTTCTCCTCCAGCTCGAGCGCCAGGTCCCGGCCGCCCGAGCGGACGATCCGCCCGTCGGCGAGCACGTGCACGAAGTCGGGGACGATGTAGTCCAGCAGCCGCTGGTAGTGGGTGACGACGACGATGGCCCGTTCCTGGCTCCTCAGCGCATTGACGCCGTTCGCCACGATCCTGAGCGCGTCGATGTCGAGACCGGAGTCGGTCTCGTCGAGAATCGCGAGGCGCGGTTCCAGGACCGCCATCTGGAAGATCTCGTTGCGCTTCTTCTCGCCCCCGGAGAACCCCGCGTTGACCGGCCGGTTGAGCAACGCCTCGTCCATCTCCACGAGCCTCGTCCTCTCGCGGACGAGGGCGATGAAGTCCATGGCGTCCAGCTCCTCGGCGCCGCGATGCTTGCGGATCGCGTTCAGCGCCGCCTTGAGGAAATAGATGTTGCTCACTCCCGGGATCTCCACCGGATACTGGAACGCCAGGAAGATGCCCTCCCGGGCACGCTCCTCCGGCGCCATGGCGAGGAGATCCCGGCCCAGGTACGTCACCGACCCCTCGGTGACCTCGTACGCGGACCGTCCGGCCAGAACGCCGGCGAGGGTGCTCTTCCCCGAGCCGTTCGGCCCCATGATGGCGTGGACCTCACCGGCGGCCACGCGAAGGTCGATCCCCCGCAGGATCTCGTTCCCGGCGACGCTGGCGTGCAGATGGCGGATCTCGAGCATGTTCGCGTTGTCCTCGCGCGCGGTCGTCATCCGACGCTCCCCTCCAGGCTCACGCCGAGCAGCTTCTGAGCCTCGACGGCGAACTCCATGGGCAGCTCGCGGAAGACCTCCTTGCAGAAGCCGTTGACGATCATGTTCACGGCGTCCTCGGCGGAGACTCCGCGCTGCTGGCAGTAGAAGATCTGGTCCTCGCCGATCTTGGACACGGAGGCCTCGTGCTCCACGGTGGACGAGGGGTTCCCGACGTCGATGTAGGGGAACGTGTGGGCTCCGCACTTGTCGCCGAGAAGCATCGAGTCGCACTGGGAGTAGTTCCGCGCCCCCTCGGCCCCCTTGAGGACTTTCACGAGGCCGCGGTACGTGTTCTGGCCGTGCCCGGCGGAGATTCCCTTCGATACGATGGTGCTCCGGGTGTTCTTCCCGATGTGGATCATCTTGGTGCCGGTGTCCGCCTGCTGCCGGTTCGCGGCGACGGCCACCGAGTAGAACTCGCCGACGGAGCCGTCCCCCTGGAGGATGCAGCTCGGGTACTTCCAGGTGATCGCCGAGCCGGTCTCCACCTGGGTCCACGAGATCTTCGAGTTGCGCCCGAGGCACTTCCCGCGCTTGGTGACGAAGTTGTAGATCCCGCCCTTGCCCTCTTTGTCGCCCGGGTACCAGTTCTGGACGGTCGAGTACCTGATCGTGGCCCCCTCGAGAGCCACCAGCTCCACCACCGCGGCGTGAAGCTGGTTCTTGTCGCGCATGGGGGCGGTGCAGCCCTCGAGGTAGGAGACGGAGGCCCCCTCCTCGGCCACGATCAGGGTGCGCTCGAAC